>JANQFZ010000084.1 GCA_028277605.1 Vallitaleaceae bacterium
GAATAATAAGTTTTTAAAGCATATTTTATAATATTATATAACAAAAGCCCCTATTACGAATTACGTAGTAAGGGCTTTATTCTTCATCATTTCTTAAACTATAACGAATAAGAGATTACACTCTGGACAAGTACTCTCCAGTTCTTGTATCAATCTTAATCTTATCACCAATATTTACAAATAATGGGACGTTCACCTGTGCTCCTGTCTCAACGGTTGCTGGTTTGGTTGCTCCTGTTGCTGTATCCCCTTTCATCCCTGGCTCAGTATGTGTAATATCAAGCTCAACAAATAAGGGGGGTTCAATACCAAATACAACACTATTATGAGACAATATCTTAACCATGTCATTTTCTTTAACAAACTTTAACGTATCACCCAATTGTTCTTGATTTAATGCAATTTGGTCATAGGTTTCAACATCCATAAAATGAAATAACTCTCCATCGGTATATAAATACTGCATATCTTTTCTTTCTATATGTGCTTTAGGCATTTTCTCACTAGGTCTAAAGGATTTCTCAATAATTGATCCTGTTTTAAGATTTCTTAATTTGGTTCTAACAAAGGCAGCACCCTTGCCGGGTTTAACATGCTGAAATTCAAGTACTACAAAAATATTCTTCTCATACTCAATCGTTAAACCATTTCTAAAATCGCCTGCTGATACCATCGGCTTAGCCCTCCTTAAATATGCTTACTTATCCAGTTCTTTTTATAATTCTATTAACTTCTCCATAGCCATACAATAACCGTCAAGTCCTTTACCAAAAATCTGATCCATGCAAACACATTTTGTTACACTGGTATGTCTAAAGGTTTCTCTTTCATAGATGTTCGAGATATGCACCTCAATGGTTGGTATAGAAATAGATTCAATGGCATCTCTTATGGCATAGCTATAATGTGTATAGGCTCCTGGATTAATAACGATTCCATCCACATGATCCATATAGCACTTTTGCAACTTATCTATAATAGCTCCTTCAGAGTTGGATTGAAAAACATCAACCCCAATTTTAAGCTGTTCTGCTTTATTTTTAATCATAGCCACAAGTGTTTCATAGGTCTCATGACCATAAATACTTTTTTTTCTAATTCCTAAAAAATTCAGATTTGGTCCATTAATAACCGTAATTTTTTTCATATGACACCCTCACTATAATAAGGATAGAATCTCATTGATAATATGATCAGGCGTCTTTCCAGAAGTCTGAATAATAACATCTGCTGAACTTAAGTATATGCCTTCTCTTTCATCTAACAGACGTTTGATGGTCATTTCCTTATCATCTCCCATTAACAACGGTCTGGTCGTATCTTCCTTTAAGTTTTTTATAATATGATTAAAATCAGCGTGAAGAAATAATACAGTACCTAATGCCTTTAATTGTTTAACATTTTCTTCTTTTAGAATAATTCCCCCACCAGTAGCTAATACTGTTTTGCTGTTTAGCTTCAACTGTTTTAAAAAATTGGTTTCCAACTCCCTAAAAAAAGCTTCACCAGATTTAGTAAAAATTTCGGATATTGAACAGTTCTCCTGCTCTTCAATCTTTTCATCCATATCCATAAATCTATAGCTCAATTTATCAGCCAGCAATCGACCGATTAATGATTTGCCACTACCCATAAATCCAATCAAAATAATATTATCCTTCATTAAACCACCTATCTTTATTTGTGCCAACATGATTGACTTATATTTTATTAAAGTTATTGATAAATAGTATGTTTTAGCTCTTGAAGTATTTCATCTGATACTATTTTGTCAACCCTTTGATGATGCCAAAGCTCAAATGCTTTAACGGCTTGATAAAACAACATTTCTAATCCATTGACACTATAACAGCCATTGACCTGCGCTTGATGTAAAAATTTTGTTTGTGCAGGGTTATAAATCAAATCAACAGCATAATGACACTTTTTATAAAAGGTATCCTCTTGAATTGGGCTATGATCAATCTTAGGATACATGCCCAGCGGTGTACACTGTATTGCAATATCTATTTCTTCTAGCTTTGAAATCTCATCATAATTCAGTATGTCTATCGGTAAGGTATAGTATTTTTTGACTTGTTCTTTTAAAAGATAAGACTCCTCATAGCTCCGATTAATGATAGATATACGACTCGCTTCTTGGCTCGCACATAAAATAGCTGCTGCTTTAGCAGCACCTCCAGCTCCTATCAAAACAATATGACCTTTTCTTAGTGAAATTTGGTTATTGATTAAACACTGCTTTAAGCCTTCTATATCTGTATTATAACCACTCATTCCTTCTGAGGTTACTACAATTGTATTGACTGCACCAGCTTGTTTTGCTAATTTATGAATGGTATCTAACTCGCTCATGACCTCAACCTTATAAGGCACAGTAACGTTTAACCCTTGGACACCTAATGCTTTTGCTCCTTGAATAGAAGCCTTTAAATTGCCGCTCGTTACATGAAATGGCACATAAACCATATTTATATTGAGTGCTTCTGCCAAACTGTTATGAATGAAAGGAGATAGGGTGTGTTCGACGGGATTACCAATCAATCCGTATATCTTAGTTTTGCCATTAACGGTTTTGTTCATAATTTGTCTTCCATTTCTTATAGGATTGTAAAATCTTATTTTCTGTGCCTCTCTTAATCTTCGTAAACCAATGTTCCTTTTCGGACAGAGGATTCACTAATATGGTTCTGATTCCTAGTTTATTCCCACCATAGATATCAGTAAATATCTGATCCCCAATTAAAGCCGTCGTGTCTTTTGATGATTGAATAGACTGCATCGCTCTTTTTAGATTTCGTGTAAAAGGTTTTTTTGCTTTAGGATATGCAAGCAGCTTTAATTTTTCATTAAACCTGAGTACTCTTTTTTTATTATTATTGGATACTAAAGCAATAGTAAAACCCTTTTCTTTCAATGACATAAAGAGGTCAATAATATTAGTATCTGGATGCTCCACATGACAAGGTACCAGTGTATTATCTATATCAAACAATAAGCCTCGTACACCTTCTTTATAAAGCTTGGTATACTCGACATCATAAATAGAATCGACAATCTGATTGGGAAACAATCGTTTAAGCATTTTATCACCCTAACTAAATTTTGTCAACTTGATTATATCAGTTCTATTTTGATAATACAATGTTTTTCAATAAAATGATAGGAATCAACACTTCTACGGCTTATTCCTAAATGTTACTTGATTTGAAACATCTAAAGTGGCATCACCGTTTTCTAAATCTAATTCTATAATGAGGGAATGACAGTCAGCAAAATTCGTATCTCCTGCACGTAACGTAATATTAGCTATGTGTCTACTTAATTCCACCTCATTAGGAGAATCAGAAAAATCGCTTGTTGAGCTTTTAGAGTATTTTAAGGTTTTATCATCTAAACGAAATTGATGGTAATCATTTGTACCCTCTACAGTATCATATAGCTCTAATACAAAGCATTGAACATTGAGTATATCTGTTTCATTACTTAAATCTATTTCTTGAATATGTCCCTCATTATCTACATCTATTTTTTTTAATCCTTTAGATTCTATAGCAATATCTACGATTTTATTTAAAGCAGACTGTCCATCCTGCTGAATGGTTACAATATCTGTATTTAATTCAAAACTTATGCTGTGGGTTGTTAAAAATGAGCTAATGACAGCAAGCATCATGCCGCCAATCAAAATGGCGGTAAGTAACTCAACAACTGTAAAACCATCTTGATTTTTTAGTCTTCCCATTGTAACACCCCTTTTATTTAAAAAACAAAAGAAATATATCATTAGAGATACATTTTTGTCGTTAGTTTTTTATTATAATACATATCTTATTTCTTTTATTATCACTGATGTGTCCAATTTTCTAATGACATTAAACGCGTGGGATTTAATATTTCATTATCTGCATGGGTGGTAATCTCTGGTATATCATGTACCGTTATATACTCATCACTTTCTTTGGGAAATAAGGGTTGCAAATCATATTTTTTTATTGCTTCAGCGATAAATTGATGGTTGTCCTCTGAGTTGTTAAATGTTACATTTGCTCCATCGTTAATATTAATATTTCCTCCTGCAATAATACAGCCATTATATGTAAACGTACCACAAATATTGATATTGCCTTTGCTTATGATAAGACCTGTAACGGTTGTATTATCGCTGATATCAGTGCCATTTAGCTTAACTTTTCCGTCTGAACAAGATAAGTTGATGTCATTTTCCGTACTATTAATACATATAACTGTCTTTTTCTCTGGTTTTGACTCGTTGATATTGTAGACTATACCCTGATCATTATTCCATGTGAAATAATTATTTGTTAAATAGCTACTCCTTAAGTCAAATTCTAGCGACTTACTATGAGCCACTTCCTGTGCTGTTCCTATATCCATATTAATATTTTCAGATGATATAGATAAATCACCAGATTCATTTTTATCTACTCTTAAGCCTATTGTATAGAGTTTGTCTAAGTTATCATTAATTGATTTATCTATAATATTGATATCAATATTCCCATTGCCAAGATCTAATTCTTGTGTCCCTATAGTATGACAATACTCTTTAAAATATTTTATTTTATCGAATACAATAAATGATGTATTATCATCAAACTTATAGCCTAGTTTTAAAGGCTCTTCAGTAAAAAGAGTATTTTTGAAAGCTCCATCATTAAATTTTTCAGCGTAAGCTCTATAATTTCCTTTAATTGAAACACTTTCTCCCGTTTGATACGGCCATACATCGCTATTTTCAATATTAGGATCTATATAAGCAGTACCTACCACAACTATTTCATGACCTTGTATAACTAAACTTGAACTGGATAAATCAGCATTAGTTAGAATACAACTACTTTTATTATGGGTGTCTGAACTTGAACCATCAGAAAATCCATAATAATTTCCAATTATTTTTATTTTATTATCTATCCCATTGAGTTCAATATCATCTTTTACATAAACATTTGAGTACTCTTTGCTGTCACCTTTACAAGTCGTATCAGTACTACTTATCTCAATTTCTGCCCCAGCACAATTTTTTGGTGTAACTAAACTATTGCAATATATCTCTGAATTAATAATATTGATTAGTCCCCCATTGCCTGTTTGAATATAACTATCAGTAAATATTTCGCTATTGTTGATGTTCATAGTACCATTAGTAGCAAGGATACCTTTATCTACTTCACTTCCTTTAACAAATATATCTCCATTAATAGTTATAGTTGAATTGGATAAGTTAAAATCCTGCATAGAAACTAAAGCACTTTGCCATAAAGGATTCTTTTCAATTCTTGTAAGGTTTTCAGTAACCCCTACTGGGTATACACCATTGGGATCTTGAATTACCACATCTGCTGTTACTTTTTTTTCTAACCCCTTGTATTGAAAATTGGATTCAATACTTATTGTTAGAGAATTTGCTGATGAAGTAATTGATACTGCTTTAGTATCATAGTTTTCATCTTCTTCTTCACTAACCTTTATAATAAAAGTCTCATTATTGATTGCTTCTTCTATTTTACTTAACTTATTATTAGTATTAAAATAATCCCAAAAACCAATAGAAAATTGTTCTTTTGCGTAGTCTTGTAATTTCTCTTGATTTAAAGAACCATCTTCCTTTATATATTCAGGATAGTCTAAATTATGATTCGGGTCATTTTTTTTACTTTCTAAATCTGCTTCAATAGTTGCTTTTAATACGTCTAAGTTATCCTTTGCAGTTTCATCTCCAGATTTTAATGCATTTTTAACTTCTAACCCAACATAAGCATAGACTTGATCGACACCAGATTCTGAATAATATAGGGTCTGTTTCATGGACTGATCTGTTTTTTTCATCTTAACATTTAAGGTGGTCATCATAAGTAGAGCAGTTCCTAAAACTGATAATATGATTATAGTAACCATAACCATTAATAAAGTTGAACCTTTTTCATTCTTTACCATACTTATGAATACCCCCTTTAAATAATTTTGGTAGCTGTAACTGTATTTAATAATTTTTCATTTTTCTTAACGCTAACCGTTATCGTATATATCAAATCAAATTCAGTTGAATTTTCAGTTTTATTTAAATAAACCGTTTCAATATTTCCTTCAATGTAATTTATAGTAGGATTAACTTGATCATCTGTTACCTTCAAAACATGTAAAGTAATTTTCCCACTATCTTTATTAGTAACGTTTATTCTAGTCTTAACATTAGTTGTACCGTTAGGAGCATTACATTCAATTAGGTCAAGTTGTTCATTTGTTAAACTTATTCCATTGATTAGTTTAACGTCAACATGATTATCTTCTGACACACTATGGGTAATCGAAACTTTACCCATATCATATATTAGGTTGATTTCTCTAATATTTTCATCACCAGTATAGATTATATCAGATTCAATTAACTCTTGAGGGTTAGCAGTTGATGCTCCATATAATTTAAATTTATTCTCTTCAACTGTGGTTAACTCAATTTTATAGTCATACTCAAAAGTCGCACTACCATCTATTTTATAGTCCTCTGCCAACTTGTTTATGGTATATTCAATCTTATATCCATCTTTGGTTGTACTCGTTGTTTCGCCTACTAAATTATTTAAATCATTTATAGAAAACGCTTTTATCTCTTCAACATACTTTTGAGCTAATTGATTAGCCACCAACTGTTCTCTTGTCTCTATAGAAGTCATCAAAGAACTATTAAAAATAAAAGCAATCGGTGTAAAGGCAATCCCAACGATAGCAATGGTTACAATTGCCTCTATCAATGTAAAGCCCTTTTCGTTTTTTATGATACGCATAGACTCACCTTCTCGCATCCATAACATCACCTTTAGTTTTATTTAGCTTAAATCTAGGATCATCTTTATCATCATGATATTGTACAATGATAGCAGGCTTATCTGTATCATTAATAATCGTTGCATTTACGCCGCTTTTGTCTTTTTCAGAATTTCTATCTTCACCATAGACTTTTATCTTAATATTTTCACCCGGTTCAAAAGCAATCTTATCTTTATAGTTTTCAGGCATAGATTCTCTCGGTGTTTTATATCTGTAATAATAGGTATCTCCTTCTTTTAAGACATGCAATTCAATAGCTATACTATCATTCTTATCTTCATATACATAGCTTTCAGCTTGTACATCATTGCTTTCTCCTATGATAACTGTCGTATAATCTGATGTAATAGGCTTGAGCATTATAAAAAAATCCTCCTCATCCTGAGACTCTAAAGCGTCATCATTGTAAGCTTTGTATGAATAACCATCAAAAGGTTTAAATATTGAGGTTTTACCAATGCTATAGCCTTCTAACGCTGTCATACGTATGAGTTCTTCTGAATGAACAACGCCATAAAATGCTATAGATAGAGTTCCATTTAGAAAACCATCTTCTAGATCATTAGACACCGCAAATGTATCAATGACCATTCTATGCCGATTCTGCATGTTATGAAAGTAATCCAGTAGTCCTTTTAGCTGAGCATAGCTACCCTTAAAGTCTAATGATATACCAATTTTTACTGCTGATTCTGTATAAGATTCTGTTTGTAAAGTATTCACTATTTCTATTTCATTAAAGGTAATACTGGGAAAATACAGTTCTAATGAGTTCTCTATATCATCAACCTGCTTAATAATCCATTCTTGACTAATGATTGCAGGAAATTTTTTTTCTATAACTGCAACCTGTGCCTTAAGCTTTTTTAGATTTTTCTCAACAACTGCTTTGTTAGAAGCACCTTGTAATTGATTATATTCTACTTGTAATTGATTGATTTCATCTTCTAAATCCTTTGCTCTAGTTGCAATAGGCTTGTAAGCAAATTGGTAGGCTGCTGCCAATACAACAACACATACTAGTACCACTAAGAGCTTTTTATCTCTATCCGTTAAAGTCATAGCCTATTCCCCCTTGCAGAAATCACATCTCATTGTAAATGAATAATGAACTTCTTGATTGTTATCAACTTCTTCTATGATAGCAGGTACATAAACAGATCTAAAATAGGGTAAATCTTTAATACTCTGTATAAATCTCGCAACCGTCATTTTATCCTTTGCTACGCAATTTAACATAAGCTGTTCATTAGAATGATTCAAGCTTTTAAAAAATATATTCTCTGGCATTTGTTTTTCTATGGCTTCAATAATACTTAACATTTCTAAGGATGTATTATCTGATGATGCCGATATACCTTTTAAAAACTCTAATTGTTCGGATAAAACTTTTGTGCTCTCCATTAAAACTGCGACTTCATGCGCTGCTTCTATTTGCTCCATCAATACTTTTTTTTCATGCTTCATATGACTAATATGATTGAGCTGGTAAGTAACAAAAAGCACACTAGACAATCCTAGTAATATTCCCAGTTCAATCAATAATCTTAACTTATTTTTCTTTTGGCTTTTCTTCCTCACCGTATGAGGTAATAGATTTATCTTAGAATATGCACCACCAATGCAGATATGGAAAAAGCTATTAATCTCAGTGCTTTCTAATTCTTTGCTCTCCAACTGTGACATCTTCTCAAAGGTCTGTGTTTTGATATTAAAGTACTTTTCGATGTATTCTTCTATACCACATAGCTTTGAGCCGCCGCCTAGTAAATATATGTTGTTAATCTTATCAGAATGTCTAGTAGAAAAATAGTCTAATACTCTTGAAACCCCATTCAAAACTTGGTTTAATGGACTTGAAACAGTATTAGGCAGATAAGCATTAGAATCATCTTCTAATGTTATCAAAGCTTCTTCACAGAGCAGTTGACTCGCCTGTTCATAGGTCACATCTCGAATAGCAGTTACTTTCTCAACCACAGCACTTACACCGTAGGGCATATTACGTAACAGTTGTATTTTCTGTTCTGCAATAAATGCAACTTGAGTCGTTTCACTACCTAAATCTATTACCATCGCTGATTCCTTTAATTGCTCTTGCTGTATAAAGTGAGCAAGACTGTTACCAACATAATCAATGCTATGTAATCTTAGCCCTAAATGGTCGGTTAATTCAACATAAGACTCTACATGAGAGGATAAAGCAGCTACCAATTGTACTTTATATTTTTTTTCCTGTTTATTATGAATTGTATCAACTATAGCATAGTCTACTATGTACTCATCTAGGTTCACTGGAAAATACTCTTGAACGTTCACTTGTATCAATGCTTTTAACTTATTTTTACTCACTTTAGGAAGTTCCACTTCTCTTGTAATAATTCGAGTACTTGAAATAGAAAAAACAACCTCTTTTGTTTTGATTTGATGCTTTTCAATGGCTTTTCCTATTACTTTTTTTAAACCATCAATATCTATAAGCTTACCATCATGAATAGTATTGTCAGGCGTTTTTATTTTAACTGCATGCTTTAAAAACACCTTATTTCTTGTTCTAATCATTTCAGTAATCTTGATATGTTCCGATCCCATATCAATACTCATTAGCTTCTTAGAAAAAAAATCTGAAAAGGTCATAGCTTTCCCCCTCTCTTGTCCATTACTGAGTCATTATCTTATTAATTATTTAAGAATCTAGTTATGCGAAAAAAGATAAGTACCATTTCATGAGTGTATCTCCATATAATATAGCACTATACAAACCAATCGTCAGAAAAGGGGCAAAGGGTATCAGGGCTTTTCTATCTGCTTTTTTAGCGACTATACGCCCTATGCTAACTACTAAACCAATAAAAGCCCCTAGAAATAAACCTATCACCACATTCCAACCTATGATTAAGCCAGCTACAGCCATAAGCTTAATATCACCGCCTCCAAGCTTGCCTTTGTAAAATAAACTTAAGATCAGCAAAGGAACACTAGCAGCAAAAAAACCTACAGCATAAAATAACCATTGTTCATTATTCAATATGACATTCAGAATACCAAGAATCAAAATGAATAGATTAATACTATTCGGTACAATTAAATGTCTTAAATCAATCATAAACACAACAATTAGTGCGGACGCAAAAGCACAGTAAATAAAAGTCTGTACACTCCATCCAAAAACAAAGTATATCCACAAATAGGCTGCTCCGTTAGCCAGCTCTATTAGCGGATATTGCCTATTAATTTTACTCCCACAGTACCTGCATCTTCCCTTTAACATCAGAAAGCTGACAACAGGTATTAGATCATACCACGCAAGCTTATGTCCACAGGTCATACAGTGAGATGAACCGTAGACAATGGACTCTTTCTTGGGTATTCGGTAAATGCAGACGTTGAGGAAACTGCCTATGATAAATCCTAAAATTAATATCACCATAATCAGTATTGTATGCTAGTTATATGAAGGATCGGGATTCGGATACACTTGCTTTAAAGTTGCAACAGTGCTATCTGCAACACCATCTGGACCTGCATATATTATTAATTCATCGCTAGTAATGTTAATATAGAAAAATTCTAATGTATTAGAGTTGAATTTTGGAGTTAAATTTGCTCCATTTAAGTTATCAATTACATCATTAACAAACCCTGCAGTAGGTTCCAATTGAAAAAAGCCAGTAGTAGATGCATAAGTATCCTCTATTTTTGTTTTTGCAACAGCATTAGCAATCGTCTGTGCATTTGTCTTATCAGCAGCTTTTCTTGAATCATCCACACTGTTCATAATATTAGGTACTGCAATAGCCGCAACAACAGCCAAAATAGCTATAACAATAATTAACTCCACTAATGTAAATCCTTTTTCATTACTCCATAGTTTCTTTAGAAATTTTTTCATTTTTCTATCTCCCTCTTTATCTTTTTTTATACCTCTTATGTACATATTAATTGCAGTACAAAGATGTAATGTATAGTATTTAACAAAGGTTCTTACTTTCCTTAAGAACACTTTGATTATACTCGTATTTTATTAATTATTCACTCTTGCCTTACATCTGCCCCATGCCATTGTACATCTGAAACATAGGCTGTACGATAGATATAACTACAAAGCCAACGATCACAGCAAGTACAATGATGATAAGTGGTTCTAGCATTGTCGTAAGCTGTGTAACGGTTGTCTGGACTTCATCGTCATAGAAGTCTGCTACTCTGACGAGTATATCCTCGAGTTGTCCTGTCTCTTCGCCTATCTTTACCATATGTGTGACCATAGGTTCAAAGACATCCATGTCCTTTATGGGCTTTGCCAGTGGCATACCTCGGCTGACCTGTTCTCTAGCATTTAACAGTCCTTTTTCAACTACATAGTTACCAACTATTTTGGCTGTGACATCTAAAGCCTTTAAAATAGGTAGCCCAGATGCTAACAGGGTACTCATCGTCCTTGTAAATCTGGATGCAGCAACCTTGGTATTGAGCTTTCCAAATATAGGTATTTTAAGCTTCAATCTGCCAAAGGTAATTTTGCCTGCTTCCGTTGTGCTGTAATACTTTAAAGCGGCTATAATGAGTGCAATAGTAATTAAAAGAAGCCACCAGCCTGTTTTCATGAATTCTCCCATACCAAGTAATGCTCTAGTCGTTACAGGAAGATCCATCCCCATGTCTGAAAACATGCCAACAAAAGTGGGTACTACAACTGTAATTAATACACCGATAACAACAACGGCTATAATAGATACCAATGCTGGGTATGTAACGGCTTTTTGAACGGACTGCTGTAATTTGTATTCCTTTTCAAAATTCAGAGCCATTCTGTCAAAAGAAATTTCTAAATTACCGCTCACCTCCCCCGCTTCAACCATATTGATCAGTAGATTAGGAAAGTACTTTTGATGCTTTTGCATGGATGAAGCTAAAGTATCTCCTTGTTCAACCGATTGATAGATATCTTCTAGTACTTTTCTTAAATACTTGTTTGCAGTTTGTTCTTGAAGTAAATATAAAGCATCTAGTATCGTAACACCAGCATTCAATATACTTGCAAGCTGTCTGCAAAATATAGCTAAATCCTTTGTCTTAACAGGATTACCTATTACAATATCTTTTTGTAGGGCTCCCTGCTCGGTAACATTCAGGGGGTAGAATCCATTTTCCTTCAAGGTTGTAACTGCAACACTGCGATTACTAGCCTCCATCTTGCCCTTCTTAGTCTTTCCATCCTGTGTCACAACTGTATATAGAAATGTCACCTTTAGCCCTCCCTACCTATTTCGACATGATACGATTTCTTATCATTTATTGCGACTTATTTCTTAAGACATAATATTATATGAGAGCTATACCTAAATATATAGTGGTTATGCCTGTCTATAATCTATTATATTGTTCATTACAGCTAATTAGTCCTAGTTATTTTGAGCTGAATCACTATGATTGCTTACCAACTCATGTTTCAACCTATGCCTTCTCATTATAACGCTTACTTATACTAGCTTTCGTTCTAAAAAGGCTGGGTCGGTTGCCACTGTTAATGCATGCTCTCTTGTTATAACTCCTTCTTGATAAAGGGTATAAATCGCATCATCCATGGTCTGCATACCAAGTCTTTTGCTGGTCTGCATGGTTGAAGTTATTTGATGAGTCTTACCTTCTCGTATCATATTTCTAACTGCTTGATTGACATGCATCACTTCAAACGCGGCTACTCTGCCCTTATTATCGCTTCTTGGCAAAAGTTGTTGTGAGATTACTGCTTGAAGGACGGCTGCTAGCTGCACTCGAATTTGTTGCTGTTGGTGGGGTGGGAACACATCTATAATTCTATCAATGGTATTAGCTGCCCCAATGGTATGCAGGGTAGATAAAACCAAATGTCCTGTTTCGGCTGCTGTTATCGCTATTGAGATAGTCTCTAAATCACGCATCTCTCCAACCAGAACTATATCTGGATCCTGCCTGAGAGCCGCTCTTAATGCATTGGCATAGCTTCTGGTATCTAAGCCTATTTCTCTTTGATTAACAATACTCTGATTATGTTTATGTAGATATTCTATGGGATCTTCTAGTGTTACAATATGACTATTTCTTGTCTTATTCATAAGATCTATTAAAGAAGCCAGTGTGGTTGATTTTCCACTACCCGTTGGTCCCGTTACCAACACAAGCCCTCTTTGCTTTTGATACAGTTGAATAACTGAATCAGGAACCCCTAGTTTTCTTGGATCAGGGATATGAGAGTCCACAAGTCGGATAGCAGCTGCTAATGAGCCTCTTTGCTTGAAGATATTGACCCTAAATCTTCCTATGGAAGCCATAGAAAAAGAAAAATCTACTTCTCCATATTGGCTTAAGTGTTCCATCTGCTGTTCATTCATTATGGATTGAAGAAGCTGTTCTGTATCCTTTGGATACAGGGGTGTATCGGTCATATAATCAAGCTTTCCAAAAACTCTTATAACAGGTGGTATACCTACCGTAATATGTAAATCGGATGCCTTACTTTCTTTAGATTGAGTTAATAATGCTTCCATGCTAACCATTGAATCACCTTTCAAAGTGGATGACTTAATTTGTACCATATGCTATTCTAATCAATTCTTCTATAGAGGTTGTCCCATCTAATACTAACCTCGAAGCATTTGCTTTTATAGATTTCATACCCTGTTCAATGGCTATTTTTCTAATCTCCTCAGTGGTTGTACCTTTAGAGATTAAACTCCTCAGTTCTTTAGAAACTTCCATTATCTCGTAAACACCAATTCTACCTTGATATCCAGTATCGTTACAGAATTTACAACCTTTTGCTTTGTGGATATAAACCTCTTCATGACTGTCTATGTCTAATAGATTTTTCTCATACTCAGTTGCTAAACAGCGTTCTTTACATTTAGGGCAGAGCTTACGTACGAGTCGTTGAGCTATAATACCTACAACCGATGCAGCAATCAAAAAGGGTTCTACCCCCATGTCCACTAACCTAGATATCGTACTAGGAGCATCATTGGTATGTATCGTGCTGACGACTAAATGTCCTGTTATAGAAGCCTTGACTGCTATGTCCGCTGTTTCGGCATCTCTTATTTCACCAATCATAATAATGTCTGGATCTTGGCGTAGTATTGAGCGTAAAGCTGAAGCGAAATTTAAACCTATTTTAGAATTAACCTGCACTTGGTTAATGCCTTTGATCTGTGATTCAACTGGATCTTCTACAGTTATAATATTAATATCCTCTCGATTGAGCTCATTGAGCGCTGTGTATAGAGTGGTTGATTTACCACTTCCAGTTGGGCCAGTAACTAATATGATACCGTAGGGGTTATTTAGGATATGATCAAACTTGTCCAAATCATCCTTAAAAAAACCAAGCTCTCCTTTACCTTTGTTAAAACCTTCTTTATTGTTAACACGCATAACAATTTTTTCACCATAAACGGTTGGTAAAGAAGAGACACGAATATCATAGGTTCTATTATCGACTTTTATGCTGATTCTACCATCTTGAGGCTTTCTTTTCTCTGCTATATCCATGCCTGCCATGATTTTTATTCTAGCACTGATAGCTGGTAGAAGGGCTATTTCATAGTCAAAAAACTGTTTAAGCTTACCATCTACCCGAAAACGAACTCTAATGAACTTTTCATAAGGTTCAATATGTATATCACTTGCTCTGTAGGTCACTGCCTGCTCTAGAACTGTATTGACCAGTTTAACAATAGGAGCGCTCTTGACCATATCATTGACCGTGTCTTTTGCTGTTCCCTGAGCTAAATCTACGGCAAGCTCTTGTTTGTATTGTTCTGCCGCCTTCATGGCTTTCTGCTTGCCATAATGGATATCTATGGCTTTATTAATACCTTCTTCAGAAGCAAGCATGGGTATAACGTTTTTCCCAGAGTAAAGATGAACATCATCTACTGCATAAATATTTAGCGGATCCTCCATAGCGAGATATAAATCATTCGCTTTTAACTGGACTGGTATCACTTTGTGCTTACGAACAATCGTTTCTGTAACGAGTGCAATAACTGAATTTTCTATCGTATAATCATTGAGATCAACAAATGGTATTCCTAATTGAAATTCAAGGGTTTCATGAATACTCTTCTTGGTAACATAGCCAAGTTGTACAAGAATTTCACCTAGTTTTTCATTATTTTCTCTTTGCAATCGAAGCGCTTCTTCAAGCTGACCACTGCTAATAAGACCATATTCTACAAGTAAATCTCCTAATCTGTATTTTCTCTTGTATAATCCAACATTCACTAACTTCCACCCTTTTCTAAATTTAGTACAACTTACCTCTATATTAAGAGTTTTACTACGGATTTGTCAAGTTAGTATTCCGTTATTTTTATATTAATTTTAAGTTTTTATTAATTGTACAGTTAATTCGACTTATTCTCTCCTGATAAGACTTTATACAACTTATTTAGCGCTTTCTTCTCTATTCGTGATACATACCCTGCAGCTAAAAAAGGGCAAAAAAAATATATTCTTTTTAAGCATTAGGTAATAAATAATTAAAAAACATACATTGCCTTAAATGATACTTTTTAATATTTTCAAATAATTAATTTAGTCAATTAGCAGTTTAGTATTTATTCTCTAAGAAATAATTCTTTACTTTTAAGATAATTATCTATTATCTTCGGTATTCAAATTAGGATTATAAAATCTATAATAGTAATACGGTTTTTCCTGTTCCTCTCCCGAATTTAATATGTACTTTTTACTTATTTTATTAAATCCAGCTTTTTCTACTACTTTTTGTGAAGGGTAATTATCCAGCTCAACTATTGCTATTAAATAGTCTAAATGAAACTGATCCACTGCCCAATGACTCATAGCAATGCCAGCTTCACTCATGTAACCTTTGTTACTTTGGGATTCTGAAATAAAATAAGCAATTTCAACTTCATTATTGACTTCTTCTTTGTTTCCGACACCGATCATACCTATTAATTCATTATTTTCTTTTAATTCTATTGCCATCATAATTCTTACATTCTCTTTGGTTGAAACTGTATACATCTGTTGAATCCACTCAATCCATTTTTCTCTTTGTTCAAGGGTGATATTCCAGTCTGGCATCCATTTCAAAATGTATGCTTCACTACATATCGTATGTAGTTTTCTTTTATCTTGCTTCTTGAATTCTCTTATACGTAATCTTTCCGTTTCAATACATAGTCCCATATTTTTCAACCTTTCACCGTCAGCTAAGTTGGTACGAGTATCAACTGTAGTATACCATATCAATTTAAAAACTATCAACGTATACAAACTAAAAACTATCCTCAAAATTCCATACAATTATTATTTTATTCTTATGCTCTATAATAATATGGTCAATAAACACATCTACCATCTCTCTTGTTACTTCATTAAAGGGCTTAAGGATATCGGTATCTCTAACTATATTCTCACTAGTTTCTATAGCTAATTTTAAAAGTTCTATTTTTCCATTTACTTCTTTTATTTTATTCCTGATTTCAACTTCTTTACTTTCACTACTACTATTTTGCTGTTTAAAAACCTCAACAGATAGACTACCACACTTATATGCTTTGTAATTATCAAATCGTCTATTTTGTAATTGTTGCAAGGAATTACAATAACCTTTGATTGTTCTTGCATACTTCCATAGTTTTTCTTGTCTATCTTGGTTTAAATCTATTTCATAATTAGTCAGTTGTTTGAATTTCTGTAGCAATAGAAGTACCACTTTTTCTATAATGGTATCATCGATTGGCTTATTAATACACCCTGCATACTTTATCTTGGATGTGAACAACTCCACATTCTTTTTTTTGGTCTTCTTTGCGTAATGTTTAAATAAGCTTTGTACTTTATTAAAATCCTTACGACTAACTAATGCTTCATGGGCATCTTCTACTACAATCCATTGAGTTTCAGGAACTAATCTATCTTTTTTACTTCCTATTTCCTTTCTTAGATACTTTCCATAGACAGCATCTCCCACATACCTTCTATCTTTTAAGATTGCCTGTATTCTAGAACCTCTCCAATAAGTCATATCTTTAGAACTATTACATGGGAACTGATTTTTTCTCTTTTTCCTTAACATAAGAGGAGATAAAATGCCCTCCTTGTTAAGAGCTTCTGCTATAGCGGTAGTTCCTTTACCCTCTAATCTCATTGAGAAAATTCTTTTTACAACGTCAGCACTCACTTCATCTGGAATCAGCCTTTTTTCCTCGTTTTTTATAAATCCATAGGGCGCATAGGCTGTCATATGTTTACCCTGTTTGGCTCCAGCTCTCTTAGCAGTTACTATTTTTTTTGATAGGTCTCTAGAATAAAAATCATGAACCACATTTTTAAATACCACATCAATATCACCTGAATTGTGATTCAACTCATGGCTGTCATATGAATCATTGATGGAGATAAACCTAATCCCTAGAAAAGGAAAAATTTTCTCCATGTATGTGCCTGTTTCTATGTAATTACGTCCAAACCTAGAAAAATCCTTAACGATAACACAATTGATTTTTCCGTATTTAGCATCTTCTATAAGAGCTTTAACCGCTTTTCTATTAAAATTTGTCCCACTGATTCCATCGTCTATGTATTCTTTTATTGTCCCATTTTTTAGCTCTGGATGATGATGTATGTAATCCTTTATCCGTTCTCTTTGGGATATAATACTATTACTATCACAATCAGATGTTTTGATGTCCTCTGAAGATAGTCTTAAATACATACCAATACAATAATCCTTAGTCATAAGCTACACCTCATGAAAAGCTTTGAACTCTGTTGAAGATCTCCTCATCAATAATTGGCTCATGTGTATGTCTTATAAGTGTTATATCTTTTAATTTTGTTTTATTATTGTGTTTTGATTTGTAAAGTGCTGTATCATATTTACGAAGAACAATCGCTCCAATATAATTCGGATTTTCTAATAGACTTTTTACTGTAGAACCTCTCCAAAGTGTTTTTTCTTCCCTATCTTTACTTCCCCTTAATCCTTTTTCCCACAGGTAACGATGCTGAGTAGGTATACCTAGATCATTGAGTCTGTGAGCAATGGCGGTTACACCCATTTGCTTTAGTCTTAGATTGAAAATCATAAGAATAACGTCTTTTGTCTCTTCATTTACTTCCAGAACATATTTATTATGGGTCGATTTTTTATACCCATAAGGTGCATATCTACCAAGGAATTGACCACTTTTCTTTTTTGCATCCAATGTTGTGCATATTTTTTTTGATATATCCTTAGCATAGCTATCATTAATGATTGATTTTAGTGCCGCCTCTAATGCTTGGTTATCGTTAACATACTGACTATCATAATTATCAGTAATAGCTATTAAACGTACCCCAATAACAGGAAATATCTTTTCTATATACTGACCTGTTTCAATATAATTCCTACCAAGCCTTGACAAGTCTTTTACAATAATAGTGTTAATTAAGCTATCATTAATATCCCTGATTAAATGATTAAAAGCTACTCGATTAAAATGAGTTCCTGAAAAGCCATTATCCATGTATGTCTTTTTATAGGTCAACTCATTATGATGCTCAAGATAGTTTTTAATTATGCTAATCTGATTTTCTATAGATCCTCCTGTTTTATTATCTTCTATAGATAATCTTGCGTAAATGCCTACTGTATACCTAGCACTAGAGGGTGGTTGTTGACGATGTTTTCTACTAACACGTGCCATGGCGTAAGCCTCCTTTTACAACTTAAAAGTATCCTCAAATCTAAAATTTATGATTATTTTTTTCTTATTCACAATAATAATTCTTTCTATCAGTAATACAATCAGTGCCCTCGTTATTTCTGTTATATTTTTATTTTCAATAAATTCTTTAATCCTTTTACTTTTCCCTTTACTTTTAATAATATCGTCTGCTTGGTTTTGTAGATCCCTGAGTTGTTTTTGAATTTGAGAACTCCTCACTTCAAAAGCATCCTTCATATCATAATAATCTGTTTTAGTGATAATACCGTCTTTAACATCTTCATATAAACCTGCTATTAACTTCTTGTACTTCTCAAGCTCATTTTCTTGAAAAACTATTCTTCTGTATACTTTTATGTATTGACTGTCATTCATCGGCATATTTTCATAAAAAATAAGCATTTCCTCAGCTTTGACTATCAGATTAATTAATGTATTTAAAACAGCAAGAACTGTTTTATTTAGTGATAGCTCGCTGATTCTATGGGAGGTACATTGATACTTATCTGCTTTATATGTGGAACATATATAGTAAACATAGTCTTTAGTACTGCTTTTTACAGTTTTTCTTACCATTGTGTTCATGCAGTTACCACAGTACAATAACCCTGAAAAGGGATATACCATATCTCGCCTTTCGCTTCTCCTTGTATCAAGCTTAGCAATTGCTTCGACAAGACTAAAGCTATCTTTTGAAATGATAGCTGGATGCGTACCCTCAACACGTATCCACTCTTCTTCTGGTTTAGTTATTCTTTTTTTTAGCTTGTAATTGATTCGTCCACTTCTTCCCTGTACCATAACACCTGTATACATTTCATTTTTTAGTATTCTCTCGATCGTACTGGCTGACCATTGGGCAGTTTTATGAACTTTGAAGGGATTTTTATAGGAGTAACCTAAGGCTTGTTTATATTCATATGGAGATAAAATGCCTTGCTGATTAAGAACATCTGCTATTTTTCCTGTACTATAGCCTTTTATCCGCATTTTAAATATGTCTCTAACCACATCAACGGCATAATCATCTATGATAAGCTTCTTATGATTATCTTTGGATTTAGCATAACCATAAAGCGGAAAGGAGCCTGTGTGTTCTCCTTTTTTTTGTCTTACTAAAAGACTGCTTCTAACTTTTGTAGAAATATCTCTACTGTAGGAATCGTTGATAAGGTTTTTAAAGGGTATTAATAAACTATCTGTGATGGATTGGTTTTTTAGACTATCATAACTGTCATTAATTGCGATAAATCTTACGGATAACAACGGAAAGAGCTTTTCAATGTATCTTCCAGTTTCTATATAGTCACGACCAAATCTTGATAAATCCTTTACAATAATACAATTCACTTTACCATTCTTGACAAGATCGATCATCTCCTGAAAAGCAGGACGTTCATAATTGATACCGCTGTATCCATCATCTACTTTTTCTGCTATCAGTTGGATATCAGGATTTTTTTTTAGAAAGGCATAGATTAATTCCCTTTGATTCGATACACTATTACTCTCTTTTTTGCATCCATCATCCTTGGAGAGTCGAATATAAATAACGCCATTGTACTTTCTATCTGTTTCCATTACAAAACCCCTATTCCATTATCCTAAAATACTCCATTAGTCTATCTGTAAGAGTCGTGTTACAATCGCTAAAAACGGATTCAACCATGATTCCATCACATTTGAATTGATATGGGTTTTTGATCTCCTCTATAAATCTCCTTAATCTTTCCTCCGGGTCTAAATCTGTATTGATTTTGATATCTTTAATATCTACTAATTCATCTATCGATGTATCTGTTAATGTTTCATTTTGGCTTATCTTAGAACTCATATTGACATCTCCTATATTGCATCATGAAAGCTCTTACCAAAAATATATGTCTGTCATCGATTGTCTCATGCATAAAAAAATTCAGAAGATTTCTCTTCTGAATCAAAGTTCAATAGTTATATTATTTAATAAGTATTAACTCTAAAAGCTTTTGTTAAAGCTCTAATACATACGCTTTTGCCTTATCTACAATTGTTTTTGGAAAACCAATATGGCTCAATAATCTTATGGCATTTCTTGAGGTAGCAACCCCTTCTTTTACTTTATAATCAAAAACAATTTCGTTATCTTGCATGATTTCAGTGAAGTGAAGGTTGTCATAATACTCTTTTAATAAACTAGTTAATTCTATATCATGTGAAGCTACCACTGCTAAGCAGTTCTCATCCTTAAGGTACCTTAAAATAGCAGCAGATGCAGCAATTCTTTCTTCGGTATTTGTTCCCCTTAGGATTTCATCAATAAAACATAGGGTTACTCTTTTACTATTTAAAGTCATGAGGATTCTTTTCAGATATTTTATTTCTTTAATGTAGTAGCTTTCACCTGTTGTAATATTATCCCTTACTGCCATAGAGGTAATAACATTGGCATGAGGAATATAAGCAGACTTAGCAAGACAAGTATTGATACTCTGTGCTAATATCATGTTGATGGCTATTGCTTTGATATAAGTTGATTTGCCAGATGCATTTGAGCCAGATATAATACAGCTATTATCTAACAGGACGTCATTACAAACAGGTTCATCAATCAAAGGATGATACATATCCCTTATTTCAAGCGTATGGTTTTTAGTGAACTTAGGAGTACAATAGGTAGGAACACTTTCTCTAAATGAAGCAATACTGATAGCTGCATCCATTTCTCCAATCAAAGTATACAACGAAATAAAGTCCTTTTTATTCTTTTCTAATATACTGATCACTTGATGAAAAACATGAAAATCCCAGAGCGTAGCACCAATCAAGTAGTCAATAATCATACCACCAATATCACCCGTAAAAGAGCTCTCTTTTTTTCTTTGTATTAAAAAAATTCTATTGATTGCCTTTTTTAATATTTTGACTTTATTAAGAAACTCCTTTTTGTTATCAATAACGTTGTCTTGATCTTGAACGATAATGTCATGAGCAGCATTAACAACGTTTACAACAGTAGTTAACATTTCAATATGTAGTTCGCATTTATTTTTACCAAAAGTATAGAGAACCATGTTGGTGAGAAATAATACAAGGGTTAAAAGTACAAAAGGACCATTAAAAAGAATTGCAGGAAGAATAGAAGCTAATAGTGCAATACCCATCAAACGGTAACCCCATATATGCTTTAGCTTATAAGTGGATAAATCATGAATAAAAACCGGTAAGAAATAGCTGATTTTGCGCCTTCCCATTCCTGCAAGTTTATACTGTGTTTTTTGTCTTTTACTCTCATGCTTCTCTAAGAAAGTAACCATTCTATCTAATCTTTGCTTACTCTTTGTATTCTTTTCTATAGCATGCAAGTGCGTATACAACACCTGTTCTCCTATAAAGGAATCACAATTATTGATTCTCTGAAACACTTTGTCCATATCCAAGTCATTCCAAGTGATGTCATCAATACAGTCATTTTCTTTATTAACTATATCTGTATAGCGGTATAGATGGTTAACGCTTTCATAGTCAAAGCCAAGCTTTGGTTTTTTTCCATATTTAGTTTTGATATGATATTGCAGAGTCTTTTTGTTACTTACTCTTGTATGAATACTGACACCCACGATGGTTAAGAGTATAGCTACAGCAAATATTAATGCTTCCATTGATTGTCCCCTTTTTAGATATTAGGATTTCATCCTTTTATCAATTGTAACCTATTAGCAACTCAAAAACAATGTTAAGTAACTGTCAATTTACTATCATACTCGTATACTTGGTTTATGTACTTCACTAATTATGAAAGCTTACTTTGCATATTTTTGAGTTTTTGCTGAATGAAATATTAATATAACCCTAATTGACGTATATCATTCAATATTGGCCAAGCACCTTCACTAGTATTAGATATAACCGTTATTATGACCTCTTTATCTTGATGAATGAGTGATTTAAATGATACGCCTGGATCACAGCCAACCATAGAGACTATAGTTGATTTATCCGATTTCTTATATAGCCATAAACCATAACCATGATAAGATTTCTCACCATCACTTGTACTAATAACAGGTTTTACATAAGCTTCAACTAATGCTTTTGGTAAAAGCTGATAATTAAAAAAAGCATCCCATAGACGATACACATCCTCTACTGTAGTGAATGCACCCCCATCACCACCAGCAATAATTGGTAAATTATAGACATTAGTTTGCCAACTATCTCCTTTATCTATATAGCCATTAGCTGTATTTTCTGGTAATTGATTTAAGGGAAAGAAACCAGAATGTTTCATATCAGCTAAGTTAAAAATATGCTGCTTTACATATTCTGTATAAGCCATACCTGATACTTGTTCAATGACAATTGCTAATAATATATAACCACTATTACAGTATGAGAATTTTTCACCTGGGTTAAATTTCATCTTTTCTTGAGGAAAAATAGGCAAATACTGTATAGGGCGCTTCAACTCATACCAAGGAATTGCTAATGTGAAGTTATTAAAATCATCTACTTTTTCTTCATCATAATAGTCTGGTAGTCCTGATGTATGGGTTAATAGGTGTTCTATGGTTATGTTCTTAGAGTAAAGCGGAAAATCATATTTTACAATATCAAACACCTTTGTTTCAAGCGTTAATTGTCCTGACTGTACTAACTTACCTATCGCTAATGCTGTAAAAAATTTAGTTCCTGATGCAATTCCAAATCTTGTTTCTAAGTTATTGGGTATTTTATTACTTCTATCTGCATACCCATAGGCTTTACTAAAGATGATATCGCCTTTTATTCTAATGGATATAACACCTGAAAAGTTGTTTTTATTCACAGAATCTGTTATGACATCATGTATCCTTGTATTATTCATAGAATCTCTCCTTAAACTTTTATCACCTAGAATCTTCAACTTCAAACTAAACAATATGGCATATTACTTCTAAAATAATATGCCATATTCATAAATCGATTTAGTTTTATTCAATTGGTTCTGTGGCTAATTTCAGCCATGTCTCAATCTCTCCATCAACATAAGGTGATAGAGTTTCATAAACAACCTGATGATAATCATTTAGCCATTGTATTTCCTCTGTTGTTAATAGACTGGGAACAATCGCTCTTTTATCTATTGGACAGTAGGAAATGGTTTCAAAATTCATAAACGTTCCCATTTCGTTAGATGTTTTCTCTTTCACAAGCATAACATTTTCAATACGAATACCGTGTTTGTTTTCTTTATAAATCCCAGGTTCATTGGTTAATACCATGTTTGGCTGTAAAACCACATTGGATTCTTTTCTTATCCTGCTTGGTCCTTCATGAACGCCAAGTGTATAGCCTACGCTGTGACCTGTTCCGCTTTTATAATCCATATTTGCCGCCCATATCGGCTGTCGTGCGATAACATCTATGTTTGCACCCGTACTTCCATATAGAAAGGTTAATTTAGACAATGCTATATGAGCTTTTAAAACTAGAGTATAATCCGTTTTTTCTTCTTCTGTTAAAGGTCCAACTGCAATGGTTCTGGTTATGTCTGTTGTCCCATCCAGATATTGACCGCCTGAGTCTATCAAAAACAAGCCCTTATTCTCAATAAGGGAAGAACTCTCTTCATTTGTACTATAATGCATCATTGCTGCATTTCCTGCATAGGCAGGTATGGTTTCAAAGCTTGGCTCAATAAATAAGTCTTGCTCTTTTCTAAAATCTAAAAGCTTAGATGAAGCTTGATGTTCTGTCAGCTTTCCTGTGGGTGCATTTTTATCAAACCAGTATAAGAAATTTACCATGGCTACGCCATCTCTAACTTGACAGTTTTTTAAATTCTTTTCTTCAACATCACTGAATCTCGCTTTTTTCATATAAGTTAAGTCATCTGCTTCAATCACTCTATTGGTATCATTGATGGAAACAGCCATTAGACCATTCACTATATTTGGATCAATGAACACCTTTTTATTATTTAATTTTTTGAGATCTTCGTAGTAATTGGTATATGCTTTAAGGGTAACACCTTCTTTATTAAAATACTGCTTCATCGTCTCTGGTACTTTTTCCTCATTAATATACAAATATGCTTCTTCATCAGTTATTAGAGCATAGGCATAAGCGACTGGCGTAAATGAAATATCATGGCAGCGGAAATTAAATAGCCATGCAATATCATTAAGTGAATTCATAAGGTATGTATCTGCCCTATAAACAGTCATTTCCTTTCTAATATCAGCTATCTTTTCACTAATATGAGCACCTGTGAATTGGTATTCATGTAAGAAAATTTTATCATTAGGTAACTGAGGACGGTTTTCCCAAATCTTATCTATTAAATCCTTATCTTCACTATAGTTAATTTGCTTATATTTAAGATTATCTTTTATTTTTTTTACCTGATTATAACTGAATAAGCTAGCATCAAAACCTAAAGTCATACCATCATCTAAATGACTATCCAACCATTCATTTAATGAAGGAACGCCTGGTTCTAACAACCGATACAAATCGATGGATGTCCCTTCAAGCTCCCTTTCTGCTTGTATAAAATAACGACCATCTGTAAAAAGACCTGCCTCTTCTAATGTTACCACGGCTGTACCTGCCGAACCTGTAAAACCCGTTAAGTAAGCTCTGCTTTTAAAGTGCTCAGCTACATACTCACTTAAATGTGAATCAGAGCTTGGAACAATATAGATATCTATATGCTCGTCCTTCATATGCTGACGTAATGCTTCTAAAATGTTTAATATGGTATTTTTCATAAAGTACCAGTCCTCCTTCTGCATTTGTAAAATCATTATAACAGAAACATAAATCTAATCATAGCCTAACGCTTATTATTGTTAACTACGGCTTTTAATAATTGTTTTCACTTAATTAATTCTTGAATCTATATATCTATCAATATCTCTATTAATATATCCTTCTCCAGCTGTATGAAGTATATCATAACACTCTCTAATATAATTGAATACATCATTCTTTTCAAAAACTTCTAATGCATCCTTACCATTCATATGATGATTAAGTTTGTAGATTTCTAAGCAGAAAATAGTGAAATCAATAATTCTATCCATAATTAATCACCTCATATCTGGGGATAACTTATTTTACCACTCTTTACTTCTTGCGAGAACATTTCAAATAGCTTTTCTGTGCTATACTGCCAGAATTTTGTTTGCTCTTTTTCCAATAATTCATATAGATGAGACAAATATAATTTTGTTATAGCATCTTTATCTGATATATTTAATTCTATAGCAATCTTCTTAACTAAGTCTCCTATGATTATAGGAAGGATTGCATTAAATCTATCTTTATCCATTCTATTTCCCTCCCAAAAACACATAACTATTAAATAAGCAGAATTCTAATGCTAGATTTGTATGAAATAGTATTTGATCATATAACTTTACTACTTTTAATCTTTTTATTGCTTCTTCTTTATTAAGAATACCTGTTTCAAAAAGCTTGACTGTACTATATACATTGTCATCTGCTACAGGACCAATTATTATATCATACTCACTACTTATATCTCTTCCCCTTCGATTTGCAGTAATAAAGTCCAGCCATTCTCCATTAGCATGAAGATATTCAATAATATGAAGTTTTTCTTTTGCTTTTTCTATATCAAATTGGTAGATAGATAAATATTTGTTCTTAGAATTATTCCTTAAGCTTACCTTTTTTGCCCATCGTATAGCTTGTTCTTTATTACTGGTTGTATAAAACCCTGTTCCAAAATCTAATAATCGATTACTCTTTAATACCATAGGTTTATCAACAATTACATCGCTACCATGATAAATATTCATCTAACCCCTCCAATTCAAAAATAATCTACTTAAACAATCAAATTTGATATATTTCAATATCATCTGTAGTATATCATAACTGGTCTTAAATTAAAAACCATCATTTTTGTATAATCACTTAGAGGTCATTAACTAATCTTTTATATAGTATAAAATAGAGCTTAACAAATAAACACTTCCTGTTTACTATTTAGCCCTATTATCCTCGCAGAGTAAGATCGTGAAATTCCTAGCATATCAGCAATCTCTCTCTGTGTTTTTTCCTTACCATTAAACAATCCATATCTAAGTTCAATGACTGTCTGTTCTCTATTTTTTAGTACATCCTTCATTTTATCATAAAGCTGTCGTATTTTAATTTTTAAATCGACTTGGTCAATGATTGCTTCATTTTGTGTTTCTATCACGTCTATTAGACTAATTTCGTTACCTTCTTTGTCTATTCCTATAGGTTCTTGCAAGGATACCTCCTTGGTCTTCTTCTTCTCAGATCTAAGCATCATTAGAAGCTCGTTTTCTATGCATCTTGCAGCGTACGTAGCTAAACGGGTGCCCTTGTTAGGATCATAAGTCATGATGGCTTTGATGAGACCAATAGTACCGATAGAGATGAGGTCATCCATATCTCTATCTGGGGTATTATACTTTTTGACTATATGGGCAACCAATCTGAGATTCCGTTCAATAAGAATATTTCTTGCTTGGATATCACCATTCTTGCATTTAATGAGATAGGTTTTTTCTTCATCGCTACTTAAAGGCTTAGGAAAAGACTGTGAAGCTGTAAAATAAAATCCTGGTAGAATAAAAGATATAAAATTAAAAAACAAAACAAAAAGCACCTCTATATATGTATTCATAATATTCTATGAACATAGGAATAAGATTGTGCCTTTCCACTAAAAATTTTCTTTCTTTCTAATAATAGTACCCTTACGTAATGGTATATCCGATCGTAGGGTTATGACCTGTTTTGGGTGAGGAGCACTCTCTACATGCTCTCCCTCTTCATTCCACATTTCTTTTACCTGTAGCAAAATATTTCCACCATCCTGCATGGCTTCTAAGGTATCGCCAACGATAAATTTATTTCTTTGCTGAAGCTTAACGATTTGATGCTCTATGTCATAGCTTAATACTTTTCCAACAAATGTATAATTTCTTATATAGGTATTACTATCATAAATCTGATCCTGACCTGAAGGCTTATTATAGTAAAAGCCTGTAGTAAATTGTCTATGTGTACATTTTTGCACTTCTTCTAAATAACTATCAATATTTCTTCTATATTTCTCCTCATCCTCAAAGTAATCATCAATGGCACGTCTATACGCCCTAGTTACAGTTGCAACATATAGAGCTGTTTTCATTCGACCCTCAATCTTTAGACTTTTGATCCCTGCATGAATTATATCAGGAATATGACCAATCATACATAAATCTTTTGAGTTATAGATATACGTTCCTCTTTTATTTTCCTCAATTGGCATATATTCTCCTGGTCGTGTTTCTTCTACCAAATGATAGCGCCATCGACATGGATGCGTACAAGCACCTTTATTTGCATCTCTTCCTGTCATATAGTTACTTAACAGGCATCTTCCCGAGTAAGAAATGCACATTGCTCCATGGACAAACGCCTCTATATCTAACGTTTTTGGGGTTTTATCGTGGATTTCTTGAATTTCTTTAAACGAAAGCTCTCTTGCTACAACAATTCTCTTAATACCATTTTTATGCCAGAAGGCTGCACTCATATAGTTGGTATTATTTGCCTGTGTACTGAGATGCAGTTCCATTTCTGGCATAACTTCCTGTGCAACAGCTAACATACCGGGATCAGCAATGATAACAGCATCTGGTTCCAGTGTTTTTAAGTCCTTGAAATAGGAATACACCTCTTCAATATCTTCATTGTGAGCAATAATATTAGCAGTAATATAGACCTTAACCTTTTGTTGATGCGCTTCCTCAATGCCTTGCTTCATTTGATCTAAAGTAAAATTCTTAGCTTTTGCTCTTAAACCAAACTGCTGCCCACCCATATAAATAGCGTCAGCACCATATATAATAGCCGTTCTAAGTGTTTCTAGGCTCCCAGCTGGAATTAAAAGTTCAGGTTTTTTCATTGCTATTTTCCCTTCTTATTAAAATCAACACTATAGATAAAATCCATCACCTTTTCTATGAAATCAAGGTATAGGATAAACTTATCATGTGATTCTTATACAATCTTATAACTAATGGTTAAGCCATCTGATATTGGAAGAATAGAGGTTTTTAATTGTGAATGATGATTGAGTTCCCATAAAAATTGACGCATTCTCTTGTGAATCGTTCTTTGCCTTCGAGGCACACTATATCTTGACTTAGCTATTAATCCGTTTTGCAGAACATTATCAGATATAAGAAGACCTCCAACCTTAAGAAGCTTAAGGCAAAAAGGTAAAAAGGCAAGATACTGCCCTTTAGCCGCATCCATAAAAATGACATCATAAGTCTCTTTATGATCAACTAAGATCTTAAGGTGCTCTTCGGCATTTCCATGCAAGAGTGTAATAACATCTTCTTTCTTTGCCATTTTGATATTTTTTCTAGCTTCCAATACCATTTTATCAGAACGCTCTATGGTTGTCATTGTACCGTTATCGTCTAGATACCGACTCATAATAATGGATGAATATGCAATTGCTGTACCTATTTCTAGTATTCTTTTTGGTTTCTTTATTATGAGTAAAACCTCTAACAACTGTTTAACCTCTGACTTTATGATTGGCACATGTTGCTTAACTGCATAACGCCTGATAGCAGATACTACCTCATCCTCTTCTGGTTCAATGGCTTGTAAAAAATGACTAATATAATCATAAGTAATTTCGCTCATATCTAAACTTATTTCCCTTCAAACATCCCTATCATTATTTGCAATCATGCTTTTTCTTATTGATTATTGCATCATAATAACAGTCATTAAGATTAAATAACTCAGGCATAAGCCTGAGTTATTAAAAATCTTGTTTGTATTTATTCTTAGCAGCATTGTGTGCCTCTAAGGTTGTGTTAAACTCATGCTCTCCTGTCGCACTATCTTTTAATACAAAGTAACGATAGTCTGTATCTTCTGGATAAAGTGCGGCATAGATAGAATGCTGTCCTGGGTTTGCTATAGGTCCTATAGGCAACCCTGGATTTTTATAAGTATTATATGGTGAGTCGATTTCCAAATCCGAATAAAGCAATCGTTCTCTATCCTTATCTAACATATACATCACGGTAGAACACATACAAAGATTGATATTATCTTTCAAACGATTATAGATGACACTGGATACCAATGTTCTTTCTTCTTTTACTCTTACTTCTCTTTCAATGATAGAAGCGATAGTAATAATTTCGTCCACTGAATAACCAAGATCCTCGGCTCGTTCATAATACTCCTGTGTAAAAACCTCATCAAACTTAGCAAGCATTCTACTCACTATTTCTTGAGCGGTTGAATCTGTGTAAAACTCATAAGTATCAGGAAACAAATAACCTTGAAGCTTACTGTCTCTATCTGGTATCTGTTCGATAAATGTATACCCGTAGGCAACATTGTTAACAGCATCCTTAAACTCATCTTTTGTACAGAAGCCTTCACTAGATAACTTATCTGCAATCTGTTCCATTGTATAGCCTTCAGGAATAACAAAAGTCTTAGTATCCTTCTTTGCCCCTTCTGTTATTAAGGTTCTCATCAATGCATCATCATCCATACCCGTATTTAAAACATAATCTCCATATTTAAACTGTCCATCCATTCCAGACAGCTTTGCATTAAGGAGAAAGTAATAAACATTATGGATTAGATTATTGTCTTTCAATATACTAGCAATCTGCTTGGTAGAGGCACCTTTAGGGATGGTTATCTGAACATCTTTGACAGCCATATTGTCTGTGGATGGACGAGACATGAAGTCATATCCCGTCTTATAGGCATATATGCCAATATTATAAATAATTAAGGCACCAGCAACCAGTATAATTCCTTTTATCAATAATCCTAAAACACTTGTTAATACTTTATTTTTTTTCATGTTTTCACCCTCTGTTGTACTTATTCCAGAAAGCTAATATCAAAATCAATTGCTTCATAAATACAGTTATAGATTTTAGATAGTAATTTAGATAATTTTAACTCTGCATCAAGAAAATTCTTTACGTCAGGATCACTTAAGATTTGTTCGTTTTCATCCGTTAACTTTATCAATTGCTCATAAGCATTATAAGAACCATAATTTTGATTGATTTGTATTTCAAAGCTGTTCTTTCTAAAAGCATCTACTTTTTCTCTCAAATCATCATCTATTCTTGCTTTACATTCTTGATAATCCTTGTAAATTTGTCCGTTTTTTATACTATCTACTAAAGCTTTAGTTTCTTTCACGGCTCTATCTACTTCCGTTTCTTTGTTTTCTTCATTCACTCTAATTTCATCAACTATATTCATGTTATCACCATATTATTTAATTTCCATTATAATTGGTAGAATCATAGGACTTCTTTTTATCTTTTCCCATAAATAATTCCTTAAAGTATCCTTAATGATTCCTTTGATTTTTGACCAGTCTGTAATTCTTTTCTGTGCACATTTATCCAGTTCTAGCTTAACAACACTTTTAGCTTCTTCAATTAAATCCTCAGATTCTCTCACATAAACAAAGCCTCTTGATATGATATCAGGTCCACTCAAAATCTGCCCTGTTTGCTTTTGTAGTGTTACCACTGCAATGAGTAATCCATCCTGCGAAAGCTTTTGTCTGTCTCTTAAAACAATGTTACCAACATCTCCGACACCTAGACCATCGACTAATATCTGTTCAGCAGGTACCTTTCCAGTTATTTGACAAGCATTTCTATCTAGTTCTAGTACATCACCACATGCAATTAGAAAGCAGTTTTCTGGGCTCATACCTAATCGAACCGCAATTTCCTCATGACTTTTAAGATGTCTATATTCACCATGTACGGGAATAAAAAACTTAGGTTTTACGAGCGTATGGATAATTTTTAGTTCCTCTTCTCGTGCATGCCCAGATACATGGGTGTCTTCATAAATTACTTCTGCACCTTTTCTAAACAATTCATTAATAACTCTAGATACTGTCTTCTCGTTACCAGGTATTGGCTTAGAGCTAAAAATAACTTTATCACCTTTTTTTATATTAATCTTTCGGTGTATAGAAGAAGCAATTCTAGACAATGCAGCCATAGGCTCACCTTGACTTCCAGTTGTAATAATCACTATCTCATTATCCCTATACTTGGAAATCTCTTCTGCACTTATTAACATATTGTCTGGAATTCTTAAATAACCTAATTCCGTGGCTGTTTTAACAACATTAATCATACTACGTCCTTCAACAACTACCTTTCGGTTATACTTCTTTGAAGAGTCGATGATTTGTTGAACACGATCAACATTTGATGAAAAAGTTGCAACCAGAATTCTGCTATCAGTAGAATTTGAAAAGATTTCATCAAAAGCTTTTCCAACTGTACTCTCAGACATTGTATAACCTTTTCGCTCTGCATTGGTACTATCAGCCAAAAGTGCTAAAACACCTTTTTTACCAAGGTCTCCAAATCTCTGTAGATCAATAGGCTCACCATAAATCGGTGTATAGTCAATTTTGAAATCACCAGTGTGAATAATAACTCCTTCTGGCGTAGTGATAGCCAATGCTACAGAATCTGCAATACTGTGATTAATATTAATGAACTCGACTTTAAAACAACCCAGCTCAATGGTCTGTCCGGGTACAACACAGTTTCTTTCTACACTTTTTATTAAATTGTGTTCTCTTAATTTGTTCTCAACTAACCCTAGAGTCAACTTAGTTCCATACAAGGGAACATTAACCTGTGGAAGAACATAAGGCAAAGCACCAATGTGATCTTCATGGCCATGGGTTAAGACAATCCCTTTGATTTTCTCATAGTTTTCTTTAAGGTAGGTTACATCAGGTATGACTAAATCTATACCCAGCATTTCATCCTCTGGAAAGGCAAGACCACAGTCAACAACCATAATATGTTCTCCATATTCAAAGACTGTGATATTCATACCGATATGTCCAAGCCCTCCTAAAGGGATAATTTTTAGTTTTGATTTGCGTTTAGGCAAATTTTCACCTCCATAGTATTTTACAAACTTATTTATGTTCATCTTTTATTACCTTTTTTTGTTTAATCCTGTGGTTGCTTATTTCTACATGCTTCACATACACCGTAAAATTTCACAATATGATCATTGACTTTAAATCCATATTTATTTAAAATCTCTGCTTCTACAGAACCTAATAAGTCCTCTTTCGCTTCAATTATTCTTCCACATCTATCACAGATTAAATGATGATGGTGATGTTCTAGATTAATTTTACTGATTTCATATCTTATATAACCATCATCTAGATTTAATGTTTCAATTAATTTTAACTCATGTAAAAGCTGTATGGTTCTATATACAGTTGCTAGACCTATTTTAGGGCAACTAACCTTCACTTTATCATAAATCTCTTCTACTGTTAAGTGCAATTTATCATTTTTTTGCAAAACTTCAAAAACAGCGCGTCTCTGACTGGTTGGCTTCAGCCCCCTGCTTTTAAGTAATTCCTTAAATTCTTCTTCACTTATAACCATATTACAGTACCCCACGAACATTATTAGCTCATTGACTCAATTATAAGGCTCTATGCTATTTTTGTCAACTTTAGTACATTTTATTGATTTCCCCAATATTTTTTTCTGTACTATTTGTGACAATAAATAAATAGGCTTACGTAATCGTTTCTATAGTCTAGACATCTAATTCAAAATTATCCATATCTTTAGAGAATTTTTCCATTATCGGAGTTAGTTCATCTTCATCATCTACTATTTCATAGATTACATCCTCTTGTTCTACTTTAACAGCCTTCAATATATAGGCTGTTACTTGTTCACACTCCAGTTCCTCTTCTGGTACCACTAGTAAATAGACCTTATCATTATAGTCTAAAGAAGATAATACGGTAAAGTTGACATCTTCTCCCGTTTCCTCAAATTGAAATTGAATGGTTTTATCGTTCATTCTATCACCTGCTTTGCTTTAACCTTTAACTAAAGGCACTAGTTCCCTATTTCATCCTCTTTTATTGAATTTAAGTAGCCCTGAAGGATGAAAACGGCAGCCATCTTATCAATGACTTTTTTTTGCTTGTTTCGACTTATATCTGCTTCTAAAAGCGTACGTTTAGCACCAAGTGTGCTTAGACGCTCATCCCACATAATAACAGGAACATCTAACTCTTTTTCTATTCTTGACATAAAATGTAAGGTTTTATCAGCTCTTTCTCCAGCTGTATTGTTCATATTTTTAGGAAAGCCTAAAACAATGGATTTTACATCGTACACTTTTATTAATTCTTCTAATCGTTTTATTGTAGATTTAAGGTTATTCTCCTCTTTCCGTCGAATGGTTTCAAGACCCTGTGCTGTCCACCCAAAAGGATCACTGACGGCTACACCTACCGTTTTACTTCCATAATCTAATCCAATAACTCTCAATTTTGTCACTTCCTAATTCATTTACAGTAACACGGCTTTTCCATTACGATAAAAAACTGTAGATAGGTATTCTAACCTTTCTACAGCACTGTTAAAACTCTGTTAGCAATTATGCTTAACGTAATCCTTAACTAGCTCTTCTAACAGTTCATCTCTTTCAATCTTGCGTATTAAGCTGCGTGCATTATTATGACTCGTAATATAAGTGGGGTCCCCAGATAAAATATACCCAACAATTTGATAAATCGGATTATATCCCTTTTCACTGAGTGCCTTATAAACATTTATCAATATCTTTTGTGCTTCATTTACGGGTTCTTTTTCCAATCGCTTAAAAAATTGTGTTTCATAGATATCTGGCATTATATCACCCCTTCGTATGGTTTAATTCTTACACCAATCTCTAAGTATAACTACCTAATTACATTATAATTATATAGTAATATATAAATCGATAAATATCAAATAAATTTTATTGCAATAAATTTCCAAGAACCATGTCATTTTTTACAATTTTTAAGTCAACCCTTTGTATCGAATTTTCTAAATTTTGGTCATTTCTAACAATAACCTTGATGTAATTATTAGTATATCCAGTATGATATGCTTTATTATCCAATTGGATACTTTCTTCAAATAGTACTTTTTTCTTATATCCAATAAAACCATTGATGTAGTTTTGTTTTAACTTCTCTCCTAAAGCTATTAGGTGCTGGCTTCTTTCATGTTTTATGTTGCCATCCACTTGGTCTTTTCTTCTCGCAGCTACTGTTCCCTCACGTTTGGAGTATTTAAAGACATGAATACTGCTAAAATTTACTTTTTCAACAAATGATACTGTCTGCTGATACTCTTCTTCAGTTTCACCTGGAAACCCAACGATAATATCTGTCGTAATAGAAGGTTCTTTGTAATAATTTCTAATCATCTGCACTCTATCTAAGTATTGTTCTGTTGTATACTTTCTATTCATTCTTTCTAAGGTTGCATTACACCCACTTTGCAGAGACAAATGAAAGTGAGGACATACCTTCTTTAGGGTTATAAGATGACTTACGAATTCAGTTGTTACAATATTTGGTTCTAAAGATCCTAAACGAATCCTTTTGAGACCTTGAATAGAACTTAAACGCTCTAACAGCTTAGATAATGAGGCACCCTCTAAGTCTTTACCATAAGAGGCTAGATGAATACCTGTCAGCACAATTTCTTTATAACCATTTTCTGTAAGTGCTTGAACCTCATGGATGGTATCTTCCATACCTCTGCTTCTTATTCTTCCTCTAGTATAAGGAATAATACAAAAAGAACAGAATTGATTACAGCCATCTTGAATTTTAATGTACGCTCTTGTTTTATGGTTAACTTTAGAAATCCATAGGTCTTCATAGCGTTTCACTTGATGGATATTATCGACAAGATTTGTCTTTTCTTTTTTACATATATAGTCTTCTACCAGTTTCACTATACTATTCTTACGTGTATTTCCAATAATGATATCTGCAACTGCATCTTTTTTTAATTTTTCATGTGCTACTTGAGCATAACAACCAACCGCTACAATAACAGCATCTTTGTTCTTTTTCTTTGCTTTTGACAACATTTGTCTGGATTTTTTATCTGCCATAGTCGTTACTGAACAAGTATTAATCACATAAATATCAGCTTTTTGGTTAAATGGTACAGTCTCATAGCCTTCGGATTCAAACTTCTGCTCCATAGCTTCTGTTTCGTACTGATTGACCTTACAGCCTAAAGTATAAGTAGATATTATTTTTTTACGACCATATTTTTTATAAAATTCTTTATTGTTGAGTCTTAAATCAACTCTATTTATAGTAGCATCTTCCATTAAGCCGTTTCCTCCAAAATTAAGCATAAATATAATTTACCATACCGCTGATTGGTAATCAACTTAAACTTATATCCATCTTAATGTTTCTGTACTAATGAAAAAGGAATATCATTAACGATATCCCCTTTAGTCTATATTATTTTGTATACTCGTTAACTTCAATACATATTATTTTATCATAGGTAATATAGTCTTTTCTGCTAACATAAGGTCCAGCGTTATAATCTTTGGTAAACACGTAATAGGCTGTTTCTTGTCCAGTACTTCTATCAGTATACCAATTCATGAAAGCATCAACATCTGTCTTTGTTAAATCATACTCTTTGTCATTTTCATCTAATAGCTTAATTAATAACAGTGCTCTATTATTATCATTATTATTACTATTATCTTCAATCATAGAAGATGCTATATTAGAATCTGCACTTTCCTGCCCATTTTTTACTGCTCGGACAACATAATAGTAGGTTACTCCTGGGGTTACATTTGTGTCCGTGTAAGTCGTTGCCGTTATACCACTTGCAATGATTACATCTACAGTACCAGATGTGGTTGACCTTAATATAGTATAGCTATCAGCATCTGGAACAGCATCCCAATTTAAAGATATACTCGTGTCTGATGCTTGAGCAACCAAATTAAGTGGAACATCTACAGTTATAACAGTGCTAGGAGGGGTGTAAGCATATACAACATCTAGCACACCACCACCACTAATTTGTCCACCAATTACATACAATTCTCCATTCGCTTTTACTACTCCCTTATAAGTTCTTGTAAAAGGTATATTATTTTTTTTAATCCAATTATCTGCTTCTATATCGTATTCATATAGTTTATTATCACTTCCACAAAAATATATTTTACCATTAACTTCTCCAGCTTCACTACCATATGTTGGCAAACTAGCTTTTGATGTCCATGTATCTGTTTGTGGATCATATTCATCCACGGTCATAGTTGGTTGACAAATAGTATTATACCCAGATATAGCATATATTTTATCTTGATACTCTGCAATTGCAAAATAATGTCTTGGTGTTGGCATGCTTGCTTTTGTAATCCAAGTATCTGTTATTGGATTATATTCCTCTACTGTATTAAGAATACTTCCAGCATTCTTACCTCCCATAGCATATATCTTCCCATTAGCCTCTATAACACTTAAATAGTTTCTACCTGTTGGCATACTTGCTTTTGCTGTCCAAGTATCGGTTATTGGGTCATATTCTTCTACTGTATCAAGGTTATTGTCAGTAAGGTTCCCTCCGCCTATGGCATATATTTTACCATTATACTCTGCTGTTCCAAATGCACACCTAGCTGTTGGCATATTTGCTTTTGTAGACCAAGCATTCGTTATTGGATCATATTCTTCAACTGTATCAAATAGTATAGTATCATCCCATCCACCCAAAGCATATATTTTGCCATTTGCTTTTGCAACTCCGAAGTTAGCTCTTGCCGTTAATAAGCTAGCTTTATTTGACCAACTACCTACATCCTCAGCCCCCACTACAGTAAAAGAGTGAGCCATAAAAAACACTATCATCAATAATAATCTAGACTTTCTAAAATATTTCTTCATTTCATTTCCTCCTTGAGTACGATTTTCATTATTAATACAATATTTCAAATTTTACCATATTAGATAATTAATATATAGCCTTATAATTCCTTTATTTGGATAGTATAATTAAATGTTAATTATCTTTTTCGACAAATTATTCAATTCCAAAAATATTATCTTAAGACTATAGCAAATTAGTCCCTACTTGGTATTAAAAGTTCTACATAAAAAGGTTAATCTTCGTTATTCTTTTATAACTACATACTTCATGACAAAAAAAGACCACTGAATAAAGTCGTGATCTTTTAAGTATGCTAATATAGTCCCACTTTTAAAAAAATGAGTATATTTAGTCCCTGGATTAATGGCAAATAAACTTATTGTTATTGATTATAACACTTTAGAATGTATGTTTAAACTTTGAAATTATAAAATTTCACCATTCATAGGCTAACAAAAACTTTCAGTCTAATGTTACATAATCAAAGAGTTCTATATCATCTAATGTAATCATTTTGATGTATTTCTTAAAATAGTCTTTATGTTTTAAATCGTAACTTTCTAAATAAACTAAAACGTATTCTCCTGATTGACAAATATGATGACCATACTCGTAAACATCGTCTCTCAAATCTTGCCTAATAATATGATAACTCCCTAATATATTAGCACAATTTTCATCACCTATATAGGCTACTCTTAGTGTATCGCCGTGTGTATTTTGCATGAAAGTGAAATTACCTGTTGGATCAGAATTTAGCCTTATCCTAATACTAGGTCGCTGTACATTATAGTCTGTTGTTACAGTAATAGATCCATCTTTATTATAAATGGGTTCAATTATCTTTAAATTTGAATTTTCTATATCTCTATATGCATCTATGTAGTCTATACTTTCTATAACATTTTTAAAACAATTGGTATGGTCGTTTAACTCTGATTCTAATTCAGATATTTTTTCCTCTAATCTTTCTAAAGATGAATTAAGCTTCAAATTTTCTTCTTTTTGAATATGTAACTCATTTTGAATATCCTCTAATTCTTTTTCAAGTTGCACTTTTTTACTTATTTTTTCATTTGATGTACAACCCACTAATAAAAGTACGATTAATACTAGTATCAACTTTTTCACTTCAATTTCCCCTTCAGTTTACCTATAGCTTTATTACATAATAATTATGCCTAAAGGATACTATTTAGGTTTTTAAATTATGTATAGTTAGTCCAAATTTAGCATAAATATAATTTACCATACCGCCGAATGCTTATCAACTCAAACTTATATCCATCCTTATTAATTCAAACTTTGTATCCATGTCAGCCCTCCTAGAGTTCTAGTTGGTCCTCTTCTTCGATTCTATCCAATATCCTGTTCTTTTGTTTCTTATATACCATTGAACCTGACATGAATACCGTTTAATGCTAGGGTATAGTTCCTTTCATCAAGGTTATAAAAAATATCTAATGGCGTAGTGGATTCATCTGCGTAATTGTTATATAGATTGAAGGATAATCTTATTAGGTTCTTAGCACTTGATGAGAAAGTCTACCTGTGTTGATTGTAAACATTCTGGACGTATGCTGTGGTCTTGAACGTCATAAATATGATTGATTATATTAGCTAGGTCTAAGTTTCCTCAAAGAATATAGAACACGGCATGTCTCTCATGAACGGTGGGATAAGTATTGTCTCTTTGTAATGAGTAAAAAAAATGATCTTCAATTATGAAGGACACTGTATTCACTTATTATTTGGGCTGAAAAAAACCGACTACATGATTGCAGTCGGGTTAGCTTATCTAAATTCTATATGAAGTTCTTTTCCTAGAGCATGAGCAATCCTTTTGAGATATGCAATGCTAGGATTATAATTAGCATTTTCAAGTCTGCTAATGTGACTTTGCTGTATGCCTGTCAGTTTTGATAGGTCTTTTTGAGTAAGCTTTTTTTCTTTTCTCGCATCTATCATGGCTTGTTTAATCTCATATTCGACAGCTAAATCATCGTATTCCTTCTTAAAATCAGGGTCTTTCAAACATTCGTCTAAGTAGTCGTTAAAACCAGTCATTGCTATGCCTCCTTTCAAACTCCATCTTATATTTTATTGCCTTTTCAATTTCTCTTGGTGGTGTTTTTTGAGTCTTTTTTATGAATCCATTGGTTAATATAATGTTATTGTCTACATAAAAGAAATAGAATATCCTTGATATATTACTTGAAAACTTAATCCTAAGTTCAAATATCCCCTTATCAATATGTTTACAATGGGGTTCTCTTAGTTCTCGTCCGTTACCTCTTAGTAGAGTTATTTCCCTCAATGCTTTTGCTTTCATCTTTGTATCTAAGCTTTCAAGAAATTCTTTTACCGATTCTTTTCCATTTTCGCTTTCGTAAAATTTTATAGTATAAATAACCATCTCCTATTAATATAATATGCTGTATATGACATATTGTCAATGTCAATTTATGTACTTTCATTGCTCTATCAGTTTCGATATATTTTAACCTCAATTATCTAATTATTACTTTCGTCATATAAGCGGCTAATTTAAACCCTATTTTAAAACCATAAACAAAGTGGATTTTAGTCTCTATTACAGAACGCTGTGCTTTTATATCCAATAGTTTATCATATATTTATCTTTGCTCTTGGCTAATTTGATATTTAAAAATTCATTTTCCTTTTTAATAATTTCTGAACTGCATTTATCATATTCATCTGTTCGGGTAAAATTCTCAAATGAGTCTATTTCTCCGTTAAATAATTGTTCTATCATTGATCCCATATAATCATCCTTTAATTGTGTGATCATTAAAAAATACATTGAGTTCAACAATAAACAGATGTATAATCTTCGTTATGGTTTTATACCTACATACTTCATAACAAAAAAAGACCACTGAATAAAGCCGTGATCTTCCAAGTATGCTATTATAGTCCCACTTTTTAAAAAAATGAGTATATTTAGTCCCTAGATTAATGGCAAACTAACAAAACATGGTCATGTATCCATCGGTCAAGTCTTTTTTATAGATAAAAGTTCATTAATTTTTATTCCTATTTTTAGTATTTTTTATCCTTGACATACATTGAGATACACGTTAGTATAATCTTGTAGTAAAATAAAAAAACAAACCTAAAGGGGGTACATAATGAAAAAAACAAGAATTTCTTTAAACTCAATTGATAAGGTGAAATCTTTCGTAAATATAGTTAGTAAGTTTGATTGCGATTTTGACCTTATTTCTGGTCGTTATGTGATTGATGCTAAATCTATCATGGGTATTTTCAGCTTAGACTTAAGCAAGCCTATTGATTTAACCATTCATGATGATGCATCAGAAAGTATCATGTCAGCATTAAGTGAATTTATCGTTGACTAATAAGAATCCACTAATTCACATTAGTGGATTCTATTTCATCTCCTCTTACTGAAATTACCTCTATCTGCGAAATAGCATCTTCTATTTTCATCTCTAGATTTTCTAATCTCTTTTCTGATTGTTCTATAACTTTTAATGAAGGCTTAGTTACTGGATGTTTTGCAACAAATATTGTACAGCAGTCTTCATAAGGTAGTATGGATGTCTCATAAGTGCCTATCTGTTCTGATAAGTGAATTATATCTTGTTTATCAAAAGCAACCAGCGGTCTAAAAACTGGTATGGTACATACACTGTTGGTAGCGACCAAACTCTGAATGGTCTGGCTTGCGACCTGCCCAATGGATTCTCCAGTGATGAGAGCTTGACATTGGTTTTGAATGGCAACACGTTCTGCAATACGCATCATAACTCTTCTCATAATAATTGTCAGCTCTTCATGAGGACACTGCTCATAGATAGCTAATTGAATCTCTGTAAAGGGAACTACATGGAGCTTAATCCTGCCTGTATACCTTGATACCAGTTTAGCTAAATCGATTACCTTTTGTTTAGCTCTATCACTGGTATAGGGATGGCTGTGATAATAAATAGCATCAATACCTACACCTCTTTTGGCTACCATCCAGCCCGCTACAGGACTATCAATACCACCTGACAGCATAAGCATGGCTTTTCCATTAGTGCCCACTGGCATACCGCCTAGACCCTTAATGATCTTAGAATAAATATACCCTTTGCTTCTAATCTCAACCCACACTTTGACATCTGGTCGATGAACATCCACCTTTAAATAAGGACACTTTTCTAACAGATACGCCCCTACCTCTCTAGCAATTTCCATAGAGTTTAATGGATAACGTTTATCTGCACGTTTGGCTTCTACTTTAAATGTAAAAGGCTTGTCCTCATAAGCTTCTTTAACATATTGGTAAGCACTCTCTTTAATTGTCTCCATATCCATATCATCCAAAACGATAACTGGACATATCCCTACAATACCAAACACCTGCTTAAGCTTCTCAATCACTTCATCCTGATCATAATCAGATAGTGGATTAATAAATAATCGTCCCTGTTCTTTTCTAACTTTAAATTCACCACAGGGTTTTAACCGATATCGAATTTGACGGACTAAAGCGTCCTCAAATACATGTCTATTCTTTCCTTTTATCGCTATTTCTCCATATTTTAATAAAAAAGCTTTCTTCATGGTTCCTCCTAATGTCTATCCTTAAACTCTATTTTTTCTTTATTAGACGAAGCTTAGGTATGGTCTTTATTAAGACCTGAATACAATAATCTAGTTCTTCTTTTGTTGTAAGAATAGAAAAACTAAAGCGTATACTTCCTTCAATGGCATCTTCATTAAGCCCTATAGCCTTTAATACATGACTTTGGCTTGACTTATTAGAAGAGCAGGCTGAGCCTGTTGATACATAAATACCACTGCTTTCTAGCGCATGCAGTAAAACCTCTCCTCTAATATCATTAAACCGTATGTTCACAATATGCGGGGCTGTTTCTTCTATAGCATCACTGCCGTTAATAAAAACGCCTTCAATATGCTTCGTTACCTGACTGATAAAATACCTCTTCAAATTATACAGATAGTCTCGGTGTTTATCAAGGCTTTCATACATCTTTTTTGATGCAATACCTAAAGCTGCAATACCAGATACATTTTCCGTACCTGAGCGAATACCGCTTTGATGAGAACCCCCATAAAGTAAAGGCTTAACTCTTACCTGATTAGAAATATAAAGAGCTCCTACACCTTTAGAAGCATGAATTTTATGTCCGCTTATACTTAGTAAATCAATTTTCATTCTCTTTGGAAAGATGTTTGCCTTGCCAAATGATTGGATAGCATCTACATGAAACTTAGTTTTGGGGTTTTTTTGCTTAATGATTGAACCGATTTCACCAATTGGTTCCTTGCTACCAATCTCATTATTAACATGCATGATGGAAACGAGTATGGTATCTTCAGTTATTGCATTTTTTAAATCCTGTAGATCAATTAAACCATTGGAATTGACGTTTAGATAGGTAACGCTATGCCCCATTTCTTCTAATGCCTTGAGTGGCGAAAGCACTGAGGCATGTTCTATAGAAGTGGTTATGATATGCTTTCCTTGTCTTTCGTAGGCTTTAGCACAACCCAAAATGGCAAGATTATTTGACTCCGTTCCACCCGATGTAAAATATATCTCATTCTTGTTTATTTTTAGAAGCTTGCTTAAGATTTCTTTTGTCTTTATGATAGACCGCTCTGCCTTCATCCCTTTATGATGTAATGAAGAAGGATTTCCATAATCCTCCTTTAATATCCGAATGGTTTCTTCAATTACCTCAGGAAAAGCCTGAGTGGTAGAAGCATGATCTAGATATGCTTCCATATCTAACACCTCACATTTTATTTAATTTCATAAAAAAAGGTAGGTTTCCCTACCTATCCTTTATTTAATGCACTCTCAATTGCCTGTATGACTCTAGATTTTTGAAAGGGTTTTACAATAAAGTCCTTTGCGCCATTTTTAATGGCTTCAATGACCATAGGCTGTTGTCCCATTGCAGAACACATAATGACTTTGGACTCGGGACTTTCCTTAATGATATGTGGTAAAGCTGTAACACCGTCCATCTCTGGCATAGTAATATCCAATGTTATAATATCTGGTTTATGTTCTTTTGCCCGCTCTATGGCTTCCTTACCATTACTTGCTTCTGCAATAATATCATAATTCTCTTCTTGGAGCATTTTTTTTAAAACCGTTCTCATGAAAACAGCATCATCAACAATTAATACAGTTGCTGCCATTAGATTCCTCCTCTAATTCAAACATAAGTATAGCTAATGTAGTCAAGCTTGCTGTCTCTGTTCTTAATATTCTATGACCTAGGGTTATGATTTTAGCCCCATGATGTGTCGCTTCTTGTACTTCGTTCTCAGTGAAACCACCTTCAGGACCTATCAATACACCTACAGATTGATGATTTAGGTCTCTTACTATGTCCTTGCTTTGTTTTATATTATGAGCACATTCATAAGGAATAAGTAGAGTATCAATTGTACGAGCAAAGGTTAATGCTTCTTTGTAAGTCATCATGGGATGGACTTTAGGAATCATATCTCGATGAGACTGTTTGGCTGCTGATTCAGCTATTTTATTCCATCTTATGAGTTTTTTTTGAGATTTGCTCTGATTAAGCTTAACTACTGTCCTGTGAGTAACAGCAGGTATAATCTCATAAACACCCAGTTCAACGGCTTTTTGAATAATCCATTCCATTTTTTCATATTTAGGAAGCCCCTGAATCAATGTAATCCTAGACTTAAGCTCAGTGTTTGAAATCGTTTTTTCTTTGATTTTTAGTTGGATATCATTGGATTTGAATAAGTCTATTATACAATAATAGGTATGACCATGTCCATCACTTATGAGAATTTCATCATTTTTTTTTAATCTCAAAACATTTTTTATATGATTAAAATCATTTCCCGTTATTGTAATAGTTTCTTTGTTAATATTCTCTAAGGGAACAAAAAATTTATACATTGACTCACACTTTCATAACTGCCGCTACAGCAGCCCATTCACCTTTTACTCTAACTTTAAGTATTTCAAAGTTATGTAATATTAAATGATTCTTTACCTCATCTAGCCTATTTAAGATAATACCCGAAGCTATATATAAACCTTTAGGTTTTAAATACCCTTTAATCTCTTGTGTTAAAGTCATAACAATATCTGCCATTATATTTGCCACTATAATTTGTGCTTTTATTGATACAACACTCAGTAGGTCACCATGACAAACACTGACTGTCTCTTGCACCTCATTCAAACAGCAATTGTCCTTAGCTATTTTAACTGCATGCTTATCTAAGTCAATACACGTAACTTGCTCTGCCCCTAATTTAGCTGCTGTAATGCCCAATATGCCACTGCCGCAGCCAACATCGATAACACTATCCTTCTGCTTTATATATTGATGGATTAGACTAATACACATGGAAGTTGTTTCGTGTGTCCCTGAACCAAACGCCATGCCTGGGTCAATATCAATGACAATATCTTCTTCTTTTTTCTGTATTGTTTTTTCCCATGATGGCTTTATGATAATGTTATCATCCACCCTGAAAGGCTTATAGTATTTTTTCCAATTATGTGCCCAATCTTCTTCTTTACTTAAACTTGTTTGCAAAAAACAAATCTTAAGCTTATCTTGTTTTTTTAATCGCTCTAATTCTTCCTTAACGATAGAAAGTTTCTCCTTAACATTTTCTTCCTGTGAGAAATAAAACTTAATCCCTATTTCTTCAGAATTGGAATTAACTTCTAATGATTGATCAATATAATCAACAAATAGCTCTTTTTTATCTTGGCTTGTTAAGGTATTATCTATTATTTCTAAACCATGAATTCCAAAGTCATACAGCAAACAACACACATCATCAACTGCATCTGCATTCACGGTTAAAAGACATTCTGTCCACTGCACCAAAGCACACTCCTTTTATTCAAAAGCATCTTTAACCTTGTCAAACCAGTTCTTTTTTTTGGTGCCTTCAACAATGTGTTCTCCACTAAGCTCTGCAAATTGTTTTAGAAGAGTTTTTTGCTCATCAGTGACTTTTGTTGGGATTTGAACAACTACAGTCACATACTGATCGCCTCTAATTCTTGAATTTCTTAAATGAGGCACGCCTTTTCCTTTTAATCTAAACTTAGTATGTGTTTGTGTTCCTGATTTTAAATCGTATTTAACAGGACCATCTATGGTTGGCACTTCAACCTCTGCTCCTAATGTTGCTTGTGCAAAGCTTATCGGAAGCGTGTAATAAATATCATAGCCATCTCTTTGCAGATCTTTATGTGGACGAATATAGATGGTTAACAGTAAATCTCCTCTAGGTCCACCGTTAGCACCTGGTTCTCCTTTTCCTTTTAAACGGATACTCTGACCATTATCTATACCAGCTGGTATACTAACAGATATGGTTTTTCTAGTCTTAACATATCCAGTTCCATGACAGTGGTCACATTTTTCCTTAATAATCTTACCAGTTCCACCACAAACATCACAGGTCTTAACACTGGTTACAGTTCCAAATAAAGTTTGTTGATTATATCTCACTTGTCCTGTACCATGGCAATGTTTACAGGTCTCGGGCTGTGTGCCCTCCTTGGCTCCTGTACCATTACATTTACTACAGGTTTCTTGACTGGTTATGGTTACTTCTTTTTCTGCGCCAAAGATACCTTCTTTAAAATCCAATGTTATAGATGCTCTTATATTGGCACCTTTTGCTGGTGCATTTGGTCGTCTCCTTGAGCCTCCTCCAAAGAAATCGCCAAAAATATCGCCAAAAATATCACCCATGTCGTTAAAGTCAAATCCACCAGCTCCACCTGCTGCATTATTAAATGCAGAATGACCAAACTGATCATATTGAGACTTTTTCTGAGGATTGCTTAAAACCTCATAGGCTTCAGTCGCTTCTTTAAACTTTTGCTCTGCATCCGTATCACCTGGATTCATATCGGGATGATATTGTTTTGCAAGTCTTCGGTATGATTTCTTAATATCCGATTCTGAAGCTTCTCTAGACACACCTAAGACCTCGTAGTAATCTCTTTTATCCGCCATCTCTTTTCACCTACCCATAATAATTGATATATATATCTAAACATTTCTTTTTTCATTTAGTTACACCATCTAAATTAGAACAAAGATGTAATACTAACTTATAGTAATGCATCAACCGTAGAGTTGTTTCGGTTGTGTTTACTTTTTACAAATAACAGTTTTGTTCATGCAAATTGTTATTTATAAAAGGTAAACAGTCACAGTCATAGGATTAAGCCAAAGACGTACTAAGTCTTTGGCTTAATAATTATCCTATACCTTTACCTATTTTACACTTCTTTAAAGTCTGCGTCAACAACATCATCTTCCCCATTATTTGGTGAAGCAGTTGGATCTGGTCCAGGAGCACCTTGCTCTGGTCCAGCTGCCTGTGCCTGTTGATACAGTTTAGTGGAAATTTCTTGGAATATTGTCATAAATGCTTCTTTTGCAGCTTTAATTTCTTCTGCATCTGCATCCGTCATATTTTCTAAGGTTGTTTTTCCTAAGATATCCTTTAATTTCTTAGACTCTGACTCAAGCTTTTCTTTATCTCCAGCATCCATCTTATCGCCTAAATCTTTAACTGTTTTTTCTGCTTGGAAGACTAGAGAATCAGCTTCATTTCTAACATCTATGGATTCTTTTCTCTTCTTATCCTGTTCTTCAAATGCTTTTGCATCATCAACCGCTTTGTTAATTTCATCATCGTTAAGATTGGTGCTGGCTGTAATCGTAATGTCTTGTGATTTTCCTGTGCCTAAGTCCTTAGCCGTAACGGTTACGATACCATTAGCATCAATAGCAAATGTTACTTCGATTTGAGGAATACCTCTTGGTGCTGGTGGAATTCCATCTAATCTAAAACGACCTAGTGTTTTATTATCTTTGGTAAACTGTCGCTCACCTTGAACGATATGGATATCTACAGCGGTTTGATTGTTTTCTGCTGTTGAGAATACTTGACTCTTATTGGATGGAATTGTAGTGTTTCTATCGATTAACTTAGTTGCAACACCACCAAGGGTTTCAATACCAAGAGATAATGGTGTAACATCAAGAAGTAAAATATCGCCCGCTCCAGCTTCACCAGATAATTTACCACCTTGGATAGATGCTCCTACAGCAACACATTCATCAGGGTTAATACCTTTGAATGGATCCTTATTGGTTAGCTTTTTAACTGCTTCCTGTACAGCAGGAATTCTTGTAGAACCACCAACTAATAATACTTTATCTAATTCAGATGGAGAAAGTCCAGCATCCTTTAACGCATTGTTAACAGGCTGCATCGTTTTTTCAACTAAATCTGCTGTTAATTCATCGAATTTGGCTCTTGTTACAGTTACATCTAAATGCTTAGGTCCCTCTTGAGTAGCTGTTATAAAAGGTAGATTGATGTTGGATGTTGTTGCTGTGGATAATTCTTTCTTAGCTTTTTCAGCAGCTTCCTTCAATCTCTGCATAGCCATTTTATCAGCAGATAAATCGATACCTTCTGTTCTTTTGAATTCACTAATTAAGTAATTCATCACACGCTCATCAAAGTCATCGCCACCAAGCTTATTATTTCCACTGGTTGCTAACACTTCAATAACGCCTTCACCAATTTCTATAAGTGATACGTCAAACGTTCCGCCGCCTAAGTCATAAACCATTATTTTTTGCTCTTTCTCATTATCTAATCCATAAGCTAGTGCAGCGGCAGTTGGCTCATTGATAATTCTCTTAACATCTAATCCTGCAATTTTACCAGCATCTTTGGTTGCTTGTCTTTGACTATCTGTGAAATAAGCTGGTACAGTAATAACTGCTTCTGTTACCTTTTCACCTAAATAACTCTCAGCATCTGTTTTTAATTTTTGTAGAGTCATAGCAGAGATTTCCTGTGGTGAGTATTTCTTACTATCTATACCTACTCTATAATCCGTTCCCATATTTCTTTTTATGGATGTAATGGTTTTATCTGGATTTGTGATAGATTGTCTTTTTGCTGGTTCACCAACAAGTCTTTCGCCAGCCTTTGTAAAAGCTACAACTGATGGTGTTGTTCTTGCCCCCTCTGAATTTGGGATAACAACTGGCTTACCACCTTCCATTACTGCAACACATGAATTTGTTGTACCTAAGTCTATTCCTATTATTTTACCCATTTTTTTCCTCCTTCATTGATACTAGTACTTTGAAAGCTAGTTAACAACCTTCACCATACTATGTCTTATCACACTTTCATTGTAGATATAGCCTTTTTGAAAGACTTCTGCAACCATATTATCATCTAAATCCTTGTCTTCAGCATGTGTGACCGCATGATGATAGTTTGGATTAAATTCAACTCCAAGTGCCTCAATTTCTTCTACACCTATATCTAGAAGAACTTCCTTTAATTGCTTATAAATCATTTCAACGCCTTGAGCAAATCCAGAGGATTTATCATCTTCGGGACAATTCTCTAATGCACGCTCAAAATTATCAATGACAGGAAGCATCTTCTCAATCGCCTCTTTAACACCATTTTCAAACATTGCTGCTTTTTCTTTGATAGTTCTTTTTCTGTAATTATCAAATTCTGCCATGGTGTGCTGTAATCGATTGATATAGTCTTTTAATTCTTTATCCTTGTTGCTTAATTGTATTGCACTATCGTCTTCAGAATTGTCTTCAATATCATCTACATTTTTAACATCTTCCTCAGAAGGCTTTTCCTCTGTGGTATCGGAAGTTATTTCTTCTCCCACTTCATCCTTTGTATCTTCTAACTCTTCCTCCATGAATATCTCTTTCTCTTCAGCCACTTACTTGTCACCTTCCTATCCATTTGGCTTATTAATGATTTTATCCATATGATCAATGATATATTTGAGAGAGGATACAGCTTTAGCATAATCCATTCTCTTAGGACCAATGACGCCGATAATACCAATGTTTTCGCCGTCAATCTTATAATTTGCTGTAATAAGACTGCAATCCTTTAAATCCTTGATAATATTTTCATCACCAATCATAATTCTGACACCTTGGTTATCTGTGGTTATAAGCTCGTCAATCACACCTTTAATGATTTCCTTATGTTCCAGTGTATGAATAAGGTTACTTGCTTTAGATACATCATTAAACTCAGGAAACTTAAGTATATTGGTTGTTCCTGATGTAAAGACATCGGTATTATTCACAGATCTTATGGTGTCGAAAACAGCGTCTAAGATTTTATTAATAATATCCGCATTTGAACCAGCGTAGGCCTTGAGCTGTTGTATCAAAGGCAGATTTATTTCCTCAATAGTCAAGCCGTACAGTTGGTTATTTAATATAAAGGAATAGTTATTAAGAACGCTTTGATCAATTGGATCGTTAATATCAATAATATAGTTTTTAATAATATTCCCATCAGTAACAATAACCGCTAACAGCTTATAGGCATCTATACTAATCAATTGAATGTTTTTGAGCTTAGTTCTCTGAAATTGTGGTGAAGATACTATTGAGGCATAGTTGGTATTATCAGCAAGCATCTTAGCGATATCCTTTAATATCAGCTCAATTCGGTCGACTCTTTCTATTAGATGCTCCATATAGGCAATATACTTGGTTATATCACATGGAATAGCATCCATCATTTTATCTACATACAATCGATAGCCTTTATCTGAAGGTATTCTACCCGCTGAAGTATGCGGCTGAAGAATAAATCCTAAATCCTCTAAATCAGACATCTCATTTCTTATCGTTGCTGGGCTGATACCCAAGTCATAATACTTAGAAATCGTTCTCGAACCAACAGGTTCACCAGTCTCAAGGTAATTAGAAATAATCGCTCGCAGAATTTTTATCTTTCTTTCATTCAAGTTCATAGTATCACCACCTTTTAGTTTTGTTAGCACTCGTTATCAATGAGTGCTAATTCATGACTTAAAAATATCACTTACTTTACCATTTGTCAAGTGAAATTTAACATTTTTTGTTTTTTAACCTTTACAATAAAACACCATATTTGAAAAAAATCCTTTAAAAATCAGGTAGGACAGCATTTCTTCTATACCTATTTCAATTGATTAAGGTTTAATGAGAATTAATGCTTAATCAAGAATAAACTCTTTTAAAACATAATTACTAACATCTATCCCTCTCTTAGTTAGTTTTATTCTATCTTGGCAGCATGTCATTAGACCTTTTTCTACGAGCTGGCTTACTGTAGTATCATAAAAGGATTTGATTGAAACATTAAATTTTTTATAAAATGCCTCCCCACTAACTCCTTCCATCATACGTAATCCTAAGAACATATACTCTTCAACACTAGATTTTAATGTTACAGGTTCTTCATCCTGCTGAATGAGGTTGAATTGCCCCTCTGCCTGTATATAGTCTTTTAAACGCGTGGTATTATGATACCGACTTCCATTAAATAAGGACGCCGCACCTAATCCAACACCAATATAAGGTTCCACCTGCCAGTAAACGGTATTATGATACGAAGAAAAATCCTGCTTAGCATAATTAGATATTTCATAATGCCTATATCCTGAAGAATCTAACAGATTATGGGTCGTCCAGTACATCTCTCTTTCTAAATCCTCACTAGGTAACACTAGCTGATTTTTCTTTGCCATGGTAAAGAAAGGAGTCTCTTTCTCAATTTTCAAACCATAAGTAGAAATATGCTCCGGCTGTAGACTCACAACAGTAGCCAGCGTATCTCTCCATACCTCAAGCGATTGTCCTGATAACCCAAACATTAGATCAATATTAATATTATCAAAACCGTTTTTTCTCGCCAAGTCATAACTGGATAAAAACTCTTCATAGGTATGAATTCTACCTAATTGCTTCAATAGAGAATTATCCGTAGACTGTAATCCAAAGCTTATTCTATTAATACCCACTTGTCGATAAGCTTCCAACTTCACTTGATCAAGCGTACCAGGATTACATTCAATCGTTATTTCCGTCTCCTCCATCAACTGAAAAGACTTAATCACATCAAAAAGCTCAACCATATGACGCGCAGATAAAATAGACGGTGTTCCACCGCCTATAAAAATACTTTTGACATAATAGGATTCTATCCGTGAACTATATTGCCTTAATTCACTCTTTAATGCTTCCATATAAGGTTCTATAAAATGCTCTCGATGCTCAAAAGAAAGAAAATTACAATACAAGCACTTACGAGGACAAAAAGGAATATGAATATAAACACTCAAAGCCTTCATCCCATCCGTCCTTTCCCATATTTTGCTATACTTTTAACTACTACTATCCATCATTCTAGTAAAGTGTTCCCACATCTAATTCAAACATTTTTGAATTACTATATACTACGAAGATTTAAGCCCTATTGATTAATTTACTAGTACAAAAGCTCAATTAGGTAACGAAAAATTTAGCACCCATGTTGTACGCACAGAAAGGGTGACTAGTATTAGCTACACAGCGAAACAGGAGTGGAGCGTAACCCCTTGCTAAACACGGACGTTTAGGGGGTTATGGAGCTAATACTAGTCACCCTTGACCGTTAACCAACAGCTAAAATTTTGACCGTCAACCATCACCTATAGACAATCGTCACATAACAGCAATTATAAGGCTTATCTTATCTACTAATATATTTCGATAAGAGGCTGTTAATATTTTTACTCATCCAATTTCAAAACACTCATAAAAGCCTTCTGAGGAACCTCTACACTCCCCACCTGACGCATCCTCTTCTTACCTTCCTTCTGTTTTTCAAGCAGCTTTCTCTTACGCGAAATGTCACCACCATAGCATTTTGCAAGAACATCTTTCCTCAATGCTTTTATAGTTTCACGAGCAATAATTTTATTACCAACGGCAGCTTGAATAGGAACCTCAAATAAATGCCTTGGTATTTCTAGCTTGAGCTTTTCAGCTATTTTTCTTCCTCTATCATAAGCCTTATCCGTATGAACAATAAAGGATAGTGCATCCACTACCTCTTTATTAATAAGAATATCCAGCTTAACTAATTCGGATTCTTTGTAGCCAAGTAATTCATAATCAAAAGAAGCATACCCTCTGGTTCGTGATTTAAGTGCATCAAAAAAATCATATATAATTTCATTAAGAGGTAGTTCATATTTCAGAAGTGCCCTTGTTTCTTCAATATAATCCATTCCTAAGTACACACCGCGTCTTTCTTGACACAACTCCATGATAGCCCCAATATAATCTGTAGGAACCATTATTTCAGCCTTAACTATAGGCTCTTCAATTTTTCTGATTTCCGATGGATCTGGTAAATCGGTAGGATTCGCTAAATCAATAACCTCGTCATTTGTCTTATAAACCTTATAAATAACACTTGGAGCAGTTGTCACTAAATCAAGATTGTATTCACGTTCTAATCGCTCTTGAATAATTTCCATATGGAGCAGTCCTAAAAAACCACATCTAAATCCAAAGCCTAATGCTACAGATGTTTCTGGTTCAAACTGTAAAGATGCATCATTCAGCTGAAGCTTATCCAGTGCATCCCTTAAATCTTGATACTTTGAACCATCCGCAGGATATAAACCACAGTATACCATTGGATTGACTCTTTTGTACCCAGGTAGAGGCTGAGTCGCTGGATGCTCAGCATCCGTAATAGTATCCCCAACGCTTGTATCTTTAACATTTTTAATACTTGCTGTAATATAGCCAACAGAACCTGCATGTAAGCAATCAGTAGAAACAAAATTACCTGCACCAAAGTAACCAACCTCGACGACTTCAAAGGTTTTATTGGTTGCCATCATTTTTATTTTCATACCCTTTTTAACCATACCTTCTTTAATCCTGCAAAAAACGATGACACCTCGATAGGGGTCATACAAAGAATCAAAAACAAGCGCCTTTAATGGTGCCTCTAAATCTCCAGGCGGCGCAGGGATATCCTCTATAATCTTCTCCAATACCTGATCAATATTCAGACCATCCTTTGCAGAAATCAAAGGTGCTCCCTCTGCTTCTAAACCGATTACATCTTCTATTTCAGTTTTCACTCTATCTGGATCTGCACTTGGCAGATCGATTTTATTAATCACAGGTATAATTTCCAAATCGTGATCCAAAGCTAAATACACATTAGCTAATGTTTGTGCTTCGATACCCTGAGCAGCATCCACAACCAATACTGCTCCTTCACAAGCAGCAAGACTTCTAGAAACCTCATAGTTGAAATCAACATGTCCAGGTGTATCAATTAGATTTAGAATATATTCCTGTCCATTTAACGCCTTATAAACCAACCTCACACACTGCGCTTTAATCGTAATGCCTCTCTCGCGCTCTAGATCCATATTATCAAGCACTTGTTCCTGCATTTCTCTCTCTGTTAATAAACCTGTATGCTGAATGATTCTATCAGCAAGTGTCGATTTACCATGATCAATATGTGCAATGATACAGAAATTACGAATATTCTGTTGTTGATGATTAGACATAGCTATCATTGCCTCCTTACGCTTATAGTCTTGCCTATTATAGCATATCTATTAGAACTCAATCAATAATAGTTTTCCACCACAAATCATAACACATATTTATGGATTGCATATGCTACCCCATGCTCATTATTGGTTAATGTTACAGCATCGGCTATAGCCTTCACCTCTTCAAAAGCATTTCCCATCGCAATACCTAACCCAGCGTATTCTATCATATGCTGATCATTACCCGAATCACCTATACAGACAATCTCATCCTGATTAATACCATAGCCCTGTGCCAGCTTCTCTACCGCAACCGCCTTGTTACACGATTTATTAACTACTTCCATAACATTAGGCAAAGACTTAACAATGGTATATTTGTCAGTGATATCTTTAGGGAAATCCTGTAACTTTTCAAACATGCTCTTAGTATACCTTCTTCTTCCTCTAACCTTATCAATATCCATATTAACTGTTGGAAAAAGCTCACGTAAAACTTGTACCGTAGCTTCATCCTCGTAGATAAGATTAATCTTAAACACTTCTATTTCATTATCTATTTCATTATAATCCACATGCTCTAATAAGGTATTATTTAAAAAAGCATCGTAACGACTGAATACGTTCTCTGTATGCACCATAATACTATTTTTGGTATACACATTGGTATCCAGCTCCATCTTTTCGCATAATTGATGAAAGGTTATCAAATCATCATAGTTGATCGTACACGAATTCAGAACATCTCTACTACCATTTTGAATGGTCATAGCACCACAACAGCAAATAGTTTGATTATCATCACTCAACAAGTTCAATTCTTTTACATAATTAACCATACCATCAAAAGGTCTACCAGATGCCAAAACCACCTTTATTCCATGATCGACTGCTTTTTGGATGGCTCTCTGATTCTCAAGACTGATTTTTTGCCTTCCATTTAACAATGTACCATCCATATCTAAAACAAGTAATTTGTACATGTCATCCTCCAATCTAATCTATTGCTCACTTCTATTCTACATTGAAATTAATTTTTTGCAAGAAAATTATTTTATTCTAGTGAACCACTTTATATTTAGGGTTAAATTGTGGTAAAATAAGATGTTAATTGCTTTACCACGTAAAAACAGTACAATACAATCAAATGTACTGATTGTAAATGTATCCGTATGGACAGCATGGAGTTTAAATAGTACAAAACATATTGATGTTAAAATATATGCCCTTATCCATGTTTGACTTAACAAATATTCATCATATCAAGAGAGGAGTTCTATACATGAAAAAAGGAATTGCAGCTTCACCCGGAATCGCTATAGGGAAAGTCCTATGTGTAGAAAATCAAGCGATAGTTATAGAAAAGCATACTATAACAGATGTGGATGCAGAACTAGAAAAATTATCAGAATGTATTGATAGGTCTAAAAAGGAATTAGAAGCAATTCAAGAAAAAACACGCAACGAAGTCGGAGAAGAAGAAGCCGCAATATTTGGTGCTCATATAATGGTTTTAGAAGACCCTGAACTATCAAGTGCTGCGACTGACAAAATCAAAACCGAAAAAGTCAATGCAGATTATGCCTTTAACGAAATAACCAATCAATTCATTGCTGTATTTGAATCTATGGATAATGAATACATGCGTGAAAGAGCGGCTGATATTAAGGATGTATCTAATCGTGTTTTAGGCCATCTATTAGGGTGCGTAAAAAAAGATTTATCCCATTTGGATGAAGATGTCATTATCGTAACTCATGATTTAACACCTTCTGATACTGCATCTATGGACAAGAAAAAGGTTATTGGTTTTCTTACCAATGTTGGTGGTAAAACGTCACATACAGCCATTATGGCAAGAACATTAGATATTCCTGCTATCGTTGGACTAAGTGATATTACGGATTATGTAAAAACTGGTGATACAATTATATTAGACGGAACAAAAGGCGAGGTAATTATCCAACCTGATGAGCATGATTTATCAAGCTATGATAAGCTTAAGCAGCAATACAATGCAGAAAAAGAACATTTAAAGGCACTTATAGGACTGCCAACTATAACAACAGATGATCACAAAGTCGAACTTGCTGCTAACATCGGAAGTGATGAGGACTTAGATGCTGTTCTTAGTCATGACGCAGAAGGAGTAGGCTTATTTAGAACAGAATTCTTATATATGAACCGCTCTTCGTTACCCACAGAAGATGAGCAGTTTGAAGCCTATAAAAAAGTAGCTTCCTCCTTAAAGGGTAAACCGGTTGTTATCCGTACATTAGATATAGGTGGAGATAAAGAGGTTTCTTATCTTAAACTTGAGAAAGAAATGAATCCCTTCCTTGGCTATAGAGCTATTCGCATGTGCCTAAATGGCAATGTCAAGCTTTCTAAGGATTTTATGGGCAAAGATATCTTTAAAACACAGTTACGCGCCATCTTAAGAGCAAGCGCTTATGGAAATATTAAAATTATGTTCCCTATGATTTCAAGTATTCAAGAATTAAAAGATGCAAAGCAGCTACTAGAAGCGAGTAAGAAAGAACTAGATAGAGAACAAATCAATTATAATAAAGCCATTGAGGTCGGAATGATGATAGAAGTTCCATCTGCTGCTGTAATCAGTGATTTATTAGCAAAACATGTTGATTTCTTTAGCATAGGCACCAATGATTTGATTCAGTATACCTGTGCTGTAGATAGAATGAATGAAAAAATCAGCCATTTATATGAACCTTATCATCCTGGTGTTTTACGCCTTATAAAGATGGTGATAGAAAATGCTCATCAGGCAGGCATTTGGGTTGGTATGTGCGGTGGTATGGCAGAAGATCAAATGATGATACCGATATTACTTGGGTTTGGTTTAGATGAGTTTAGTATGAGTGCTGCTTCATTGCTTCGTTCTAGACAGCTCATTCGATCTTTAAATAAAAGTGAAATGGAAAAGCATTCTCAGAAGGTTGTAACCTTGGAAGGTGCAGATGATATTAAGAAATATCTCGTAGACTTAGAAGTTTAAAATACTTAATGAATAGATAAGTATTCAATACAGCTGATTAAAGCATATCAGCAAACAGTAATGGATAAGAGGTATTGGTTTTATCAGACCTCTTATCCATTAATTCTTGTAAGCTATCGGTAATAGATTAACTTGTTCATTTAGCGGTAAAATAATCTTCAAGCTTTTTCATAGCTTCTTTTTCGTCTGCGCCTTGAATTTCAACAGTAATCTGATCACCTTTTTTAGCTTCTAGTGTCAGAATCCCCAAAATACTTTTAGGATTGACATTCATATCATTTTTTTTAAATACAACATCACTTTGTATGTTTTGGCATATTTTCACCAATTCTGTTGCAGGTCTTGCATGTAAACCTTCTTCAAAAGGCACTGTAAATGTTTTAACCATATTTTCCCTCCTTTATACACTCATCAAAAAATCAGCTCGGTAACTACTCGTATGATTTTCTATGAAACATTCTTTTTTAGTGCACCTACCATAAAGGCTGTCACAATTGCTCCTGCAGCTAAAGCAATAATGTAACCAAAGATGTTTTCAACTGCAAATAAGACAAACAAACCTCCATGAGGAACTGCTAATGTTGCTCTAAACAACATGGATAATGCTCCTGTTACTGCTGATCCAACCATTATAGAAGGAATGACTCGAATCGGGTCTGCTGCTGCAAAAGGAATAGCTCCTTCAGTAATAAAGCTTAAACCCAATACGACAGCTGCTTTTCCAGCTTCTCTTTCAGCTTTTGAGAATTTATTTCTGAAAAGCAAGGTAGCTAAAGCTAATCCCAATGGAGGAACCATACCCGCCGCCATAACAGCAGCCATTGTCATTGAACCTGTTCCAGCAACTAATGTTCCTGTACCAAAGGCATATGCAGCTTTATTAACAGGTCCTCCCATATCAAACGCCATCATTAATCCTATAATGAGTCCTAGAATAACAGCATTGGTACCAGATAGGTTCTCTAGGAAGCTGTAAAGCGCAGTATTAATAGATGCCACTGGACCTCCAATGATATAAAACATGATTAAGCCAACAGCCAGTGAACCTAAAACAGGAATAATCAATACAGGTAATATCCCTTGCAGTGTTTTTGGCAGCTTGATCGTTTTCTTAATTAATACGACTATGTAACCTGCTAAGAAACCAGCAATAATTCCACCCAAAAATCCTGAATTGAGTTGAATGGCAATAGCACCACCTATCATACCAGGTGCAAGGCCGGGTCTATCTGCAATTGAATAAGCAATATAACCTGCCAATATAGGCACCATTAAACCAAAAGCACCTGCCCCACCACCAATACTCATTAAGTAAGAGGCAAGCGTTCCTTCCTGTTCAAAAGCATTATAGCCAAACAAAAAGCTTAATGCAATAGCAATACCACCAGCAACTACAAAAGGAATCATAAAGGAAACACCATTCATTAAGTGCTTATAAAAACCTGTTCTCCCAGCTGCTCTTTGCTTTTTGATATCTGCTACTTCGTCAGTGAGATTAGATGACCCGTAGATAGGTGCCTTAAGTGCCTTAGCTATCAACCCTTCTGAATCCTTCAAAGCTTGACTAACAGAGATACTAAGCACTCTCTTGCCATTAAATCTCTCCATAGGAACAGAAGTATCGCAAGCAAGGATAATAGCATCAGCCTCTTTGATATCCTGTGGTGTTAGTTCATTTTCTACTCCCACAGAACCTCTAGTTTCCACTTTTACGTCATAACCCTTCCCTTTAGCTGCCTGCTCTATAGCCTCTGCAGCCATATACGTATGCGCAATGCCAGTTGGGCAAGCTGTAACACCTAATATTTTCATAAAAACCCTCCTTTATATAGTATAAATATGGAATAATAAGGTACAAAGCATTATTCCATTTACTTACCGTAAATACCCTCTAAGCACTAGTATTGATAATTATATCCAATCTTTAGTCATGTTCTCAATCTGTATTTTTACTAACATCTCATCAATTTCTTTCTGGCTTAAGCGTTCTGTCCCCTCTTTGGTTACAGCTGCTGCTCCGCAAGCTGCTGCATAGCGTAGAGCCTCTAAAGCATTTTCTTTCTTAAGGTACAGACTTAGAAAGCCACCGAGCATAGAGTCACCTGCCCCTACAGAACTTTTAACTTCAACTTGTACAGGATTTGCTTTTAAAATGGTGTCCTTAGAAGCAAGAATACTTCCTTTTTCGCCCATAGATACAAGTACCCAATGCACTTTGTATTGTTCGACCACTTTTAATGCAGTTTGTATAACCTCTTCTGTCGTATTAATACTTCTTTTAAAGCAATTCTCAAGTTCATGTATGTTTGGCTTGATTAAATAGGGATGTGCTTTAAGCCCCTCTTTTAATAAATCACCATCTGCATCTAAGACCGTCTTTGTATATGTATTGGATAATTGGATTAACTCATAGTAAAAACTGTTATGACATCCAGGTGGAACACTACCACTAAAAACCATATAGTCCGATTGCTTGGCATAATGCTTGACCAATACTTTAATATCTTGTTTGTTTTTTTCGCTAACATGAAAGCCGCTTTCGTTTAAATCGGTAGTAACACCACTCTTTAGATCCACTATTTTTGTGTTCATCCTTGTAGCAGCATCTATCCATATAAAGTCAGTGATTAAACTATTTCTATTAAGTAAAAGAGATGTTTTACTTTTATTGGTTCGACCTAAAAACCCAACAGCAGTGGTTTTCTCACCTAATGTTTGTATAACCTTTGAAACATTGATGCCTTTTCCACCAATATCCTCTCTACTATCTTGTACTCTATTGACATAACCATATTTGTATTCTTCTAATATAATTGTTTTATCAATAGCAGGATTAAGGGTTACGGTTGTAATCATAATACTCCCTCTTTTCTAAACACATATCACTTCTATATCATATTGACTATACTGAGATACAATCGTTTCTTTCAGCTGAGTATCTGTAATTATTCTATCAATTCTACCAATTGGTGCAATTTCACATAGTGCCACTTTTTTGAACTTACTATGATCAGCTAAAATAGTTACTTCTGAAGCGATCTTCATCATTTGATATTTTACCCTCGCTTCTTCTAAATCAGGTGTAGTCAATCCGTTATCGATAGTTACACCATTGACACCAATAAAAGCCTTTCTTACATTAAATCTCTCTAAGGCTTCCATCGCCATATTTCCTACTGCTGCTAATGTATTGAGCCTAACCCTGCCGCCTATGGCATACAGTTCTACGTTAGGATTTCTTGCAATCGTTTGTGATACCGTTGTAGAGTTCGTTACAACGACAAGATGTTTGTTGGAGTCTCCTATTAGCTTAGCCAGCTCCAAAGTAGTTGTTCCAGCATCTAAAACAAGACTTTCATTTTCTTCAAGCATATGAAATGCTGTCGCTGCTATTCTTCTTTTTTCTTCATGAAGCTTTAAGGACTTTTGACTAAAGCTGTCTTCCTGCGTCAGCGATATGTTTTCTAATACAACGGCACCGCCATGAGTCCTTTCTAATTTTTGATGCTGTTCCAAATAGCTTAAATCTCTTCGAATAGTTGCTTCAGAAGCTTGTGTTGCTTCACACAATGCTTTGACAGATATTCTCTTGTTTTCTAACAGCATAGTCATAATTTTATTTCTTCTTTCTTCAGGGAACATCACTTCACCTCTATATCCATTATCCTTACTTTAAATCACTGTTAGAAAACTGTTTCCAAAATAGCAATGATATCTTTTTTAGTTTCTGCCTTTCTAAGTTCATCTCTAAATGTCTCATTCATAAGTTTTCTTGAAAGCTTAGCTAATAGTTTTAAATGAAGACTGCCTGAATCTTTCTTAGGTACCCCAATGATAAAAACCAAATCCACAGGCTTAGTATCTAACGCGTTCCAATCAACTTCTTTTACTTTTCCAAATCCCAGAAAAGGCTCTGTCACTGCTTCTGTTTTACCATGGGGTATAGCTATCCCAAACCCTACAGCTGTTGAATATTCTGCTTCTCTATTGAGTACAGCCTCAATATATTTCTCACAATCATTAATCTTGCCATCCTTATAAGCGAGAGTTGCTAATCCTCGAACAACCTCTTCCTTCGTATCAGCATCCAATGCCATATCAATAAGTGCCTCATTAATCAACATAAGCCTACCTCCTTGTATACCCTTTACTTTCAATCATATAACGTGATTTATTTTGATTGATTTTGCTTGTTTTTATTATATAACAAATATGCACAAAAATCAAGACTTACATTAATAATATTTATTAATTTTTACATCCTATAAAAAGCGCTGGGGCGGTTCTTTTTGCTTGTCCTATTTAAAAATTGTAAGGCTCTCTTATTCAAGCATGACACAAACACATCCATAATTACTATTTGCTTAACATATAAAAACGTGTTACATAACAGGGAATATTTTAATTATTTGTCTTTTTTGCCAATACCATATACTTCCTGTATACTATATCCCATGAGGAGGCGATAGTTATACATACCATAAGGATTATAATCATATGTTTATTAGGAATGGTGGTACTTAGCTCAGCGATAGTTAGGCATGTAAATAAACCTAAAGAGAATGATTCAACACCTTCTATTCAAAATGAAATTGTGGATTATAATAAACTGCCAAAGGATATAAATAACAAAACTCAAAATCCGAAATCAATCACAGAACAAGACCAAGACCCTAAAGAGATAACAGATATGATTGATTTAGATCAAAATAAAGAGGGAGATGATGATATTCAAGAAGTATTTTTAATAAGTGAGATTGATGATTCAGTTAGAGAAAGAATCTATGGTTTATCCTACAAATCAGAATGTCCAATACCCCTATCTAAGTTAAGATTCCTAACGCTTACTTATTATGGGTTTGATGAAAAAACACATACGGGTGAAATGATTGTTCATGAAGAACTATCAGAAGATGTTATTGAAATATTTAGAGAACTATATGAAAACAAATACCCTATAGAGAAAATACGACTCATAGATGAATACGAAGCAGATGATAACAAATCCATGGAGGATAATAATACATCCTGTTTCTGCTATAGAACAAAAACAAGCGGTAATAGCGTTTCTATGCACGGCTATGGTCTAGCTATTGATATTAATCCTATGCAGAATCCCTATGTCTATAAAAACCTCATATTACCAGAAGGCTCAAATGATTATGTTGATAGAAGCAAGAATCGTAAAGGTATGATAATAAAAGAGGACATTTGTTACCAAGCCTTCATAAAAAGAGGCTGGACTTGGGGCGGCAATTGGAAAAAATGCAAGGATTATCAGCATTTTGAAAAAGAACTGGAAAACACTAATCATAAGAATGGTTAGCCATTATTATTCATAGCTCAACTGATTAAGGATGCCTTTAATATCCTTTCCTTGATATTAAAAGCATCCTTATATCTAATATCTAATTATTCTTATACATTAATGTAGATTAGTTTCATATACTCTTTCATTTGAAAAATTTAAAAATGATTCACTTGTTTTAGAAATAGTACTTGCCTAAGTTCACTCTTTTGCCCTATTCAATAAGAACAGTTCCATCACTAAAAGGCTGAACAAAATCAACTCTGGAATCTTTATAACGATCATATGTTTTACGCCATTCAACCTTATATTGAGCATCATATTTTATAACTACCACTTCTGAATCAAACAACATTCTAGAAGAATAAATGGACGTAGGTATCTTCTCAATATTTCTCACAGCTTTAACAATAAAACCACCATCCTCAGTTGGAATGATTTTACTTGGTGATACTTCTAATTCGACTATACGCCTAATTTCATTACCATCTTGGTCAAATACGATTAACAGCCCGTTATCTCCGTTCCCGTAGCCAATGATAAGTCTATCGTTCGTTAATGAATGAAAGGCTTTATCCCACATATAGAGTAATAAAGTCCGATAAGTCACTTCTTTTAATATATTACCATCCATATCATATTTTTGAAAAATACTTTTACAATCAGTAGGTGTGTTACTACTTGTATTATTTTTATCATTACCAACTATATAAATATGGTCATTAGATAAGAGAAATTGACCGTTAATAAAATCGTAGTGATCATTTTCATGATGATTGACCCATTGAATATTGAGTTCATCATCTATGCATGCTGTAAAAATGATAGTATGATTAATATCACCTGCGAATCCAAAATGTCCATCATTAGATTGAGTTGCACCTTTAATAATAAAACCTTTATCCTTATGATAAAAGGCTTCATACAACTTTTCAAAGTCATTACCACCATAATTTTTTTGCTCTATAATTTCTCCTTGTTTATCTAGTTTTATTATCGCAATATCCTGAGTAATACTATAATCGTTGATGCTTACTTTATTATATTTGGTTTTATGATCTCTTTTATTCTGACACTCTCCTAATAGAATAACTTCTTCTTTTGCAAAAATACTATTGCAATTATAATTATTCAGTTCCTTGTGCCAGAGTTCATCACCATTTTTATTACATTTCATAATACAAGTTGTATCCTTTCTTCTACTGTAAAAATAAGACTGAATAGAGAGAACAATAGTTTCATCATCTAATACACATAGATGATTTATCTCGCCTGTGTTTGTTATATAGTCATATTCTTTCTCCCAGATGACATAACCCCATTGATCTAATTTTACTAAATATGGAATATAGCAGCAGTTTCTTTCTGTTGACGTATCATATGCACTTTTACTCTTTTTAACTACACCACCACATAAGTATCCATCTGTAATCTTCTTGATGCAAGACACTTCAAAATTTGTAATATCTGTTATTACTTCTGATATCGCGTTTGGATTGATATCACTTAACTCCTTATAGTCTTCTTGCTCCATATGAATTACCATTACCTCTTCTTCATGAGGTATATCCGTATTTTTAAATTCTTCCTTCTCTACAAGTTCTACTTTCTCATTTTTTTTGAACGACAGACTATGGACTTTTTCTGAACATGGACTAAACACTAGCAAGGATATAGTGACAAATACAAATGGTATAAGGCATATTTTTGTCATATTCATTTACCTCTCATATTATTGGATTTGTTAATAAAATAAGTGCAATGAACAAGCATAAGAGTGATGTTATGATCATCATTGCTACTGGAATACGTTTATAATTGATGATATTGATTAATCGTTCTTTTAGTGCTGTATTCCCAAAAGCAGTAAAAGGTATGTTTTGTTTAGAAGATAATTCTACTAATGTATGAGCGTACTGTTTTCTTTTCTTATTTGTGAGATGTTTTAGGACTTTAACATCACACGCGCCTTCCATATCACGTTCAAAGAGTGATAACATTAACCATGCAAATGGGTTAAACCAATGGATACATACAGCAATGATAGAGAGTAACTTCCACAGATTATCTTTGCTTTTTATATGTGTCATTTCATGAAGTAGAATGCATTCTAAAACCTTCTTAGGTATATCTTTAGGTATAACGATACGTGGTTTAATGATACCGCTAACTATTGGTGTTTTAATAAAAGATAATTCATAGAGTCTTATTTCTTTTTTTACCTTTAACTGATTCTTACATTTTTTCAGCATAGCATTTCTATTAAGTACAAGTGTGGATGTACTTATAATGCTTGATGCTTTCATATAGCTTATAATTGTTAGGATAAGGAATATGAGCATCCCTACTATCCACACAACTGAAGCGATAGTAAATATCTTCTCTATACCTTCAGACTTGTAAATAAGCGGATAATACTCGTCAACCAATTGCGTTGTGTTAAGTATAGATAGATCAGGTCTTATTGCTTTTGTTTGATTAAATATGGAGATACTTTTAGTATGAATCATATTTATCAAGCTATAAGGACTTGGTATAGATATTGGTATGAGTAGACGAAATAGGACAATTCCCCATAAAGGGTATATATAGTTTTTCTGTATCCATTTCCCAAAAGCGATTCTTATGATAACGAGTAAGAGAGTGATAAAAGAACCAATAATACTCATATTTAGAACAAAATAAAATATATTATTTAACATATATCCTCCCTCAATTATAATTTCTTATGAATAATGTCCTTAAGATCTGCTATTTCTTCTTCAGATAAATGTTCTTTTTTTAAAAATGCAGAGAAAAACATTTTCAGAGATCCGTCATAAAGCTTATCTATGAGATTTCTAGTTTCTTCAAGTTGTACCTGTTCTTTAGTAATTAACGGATGACATCTAAAATGTGGTTCAACTCGCTTGATGGCACCTTTGCCTACGAGTTTCTTTAAAACGGTATAGGTTGTATTTTTATTCCACCCTATTATCTTACCTGCTATTTGACTTATTTGCTTTGCCGTTATAATTTCATTTTGCTGCCATATAAGCTCCATAAGTCTTAATTCTGAGTCAAACAATTTTATTTTTTCCATAAAAGCCACTCCAGACTAGTGTAATAGTTTGTATTAATAGACTATCATACTAGTCTGAACATGTCAATAGTTTAATGCAAATCGAGTAGGAGGTAATTGATTAATTCAATTACCGACCTCTCACACCACCAAGCATACCGTTCGGTACTTGGCGGTTCAATAGAATTAACATACT
>JANQFZ010000013.1 GCA_028277605.1 Vallitaleaceae bacterium
AGGATGGTGATTCCTTATATTTTGAGCGTTTTTAAAAATCTGTTGATAATCTATTTCTTATATTTAGTTCCATGTGGATAAAAAACACGAAAACTCAAGCTGCATTATTCTTGACATCAATGCTTTTTTACACTATAGTAGTAGTATTGAACAGTAATACTTGATAAGGAAGTTATTAAATCTAATATTTATTACGATTATCAAATATAAGTTTCAACACATCTAATTCTTTACTTTAGTAGAGCTTTACAAAAATGGAAATTACATAACGAAAGGAGCCACTTATGCTTACATTACATAACCAAGTAAGTAACAGTACTAATTTTTTTGGTAATACTACACCGATTGAACTCATTCAACAATATGGAAGTCCCCTCTATGTCTATAATGAAGAAATATTTAGAACTCGATGCAAAGAACTTAAAAACCTTATCACGTATCCACAGTACGCGGTTAATTACTCTGTAAAGGCTAATGGTAATTTAACTCTTCTAAAAATTGCACATGAAGAGGGTCTCAATGTGGATGCAATGTCTCCTGGTGAAATTTATGTTGAACTAGAAGCAGGCTTTTCTCCTGAACAAATCCTATACATTAGTAACAATGTCTCTTCTAATGAAATGTTATATGCCATTGAAAAAAATATTATGGTCAGTATAGATTCTCTTTCTCAGCTTGAGTTATATGGAAAAATCAATCCAAATGCAAAGGTATGTATTAGATTTAATCCAGGCATAGGCGCTGGTCATCACGAAAAGGTTATTACTGGTGGAAAGAAAACTAAATTTGGTATTGATCCAAAATATATGGATGAAGTAAAAAAAATACTAAAAAAGTATCATCTTAAAGTAGCTGGTATCAACCAGCATATTGGCTCATTATTTATGGATAGCAATAATTACATTGAAGGAGTTAAGTCTGTATTATCTATAGCAGAAGCATTCGATGACTTAGAGTTCATAGATTTTGGGGGTGGTTTTGGCATCCCATATCAAAAACTAAATCATGAGGAACGATTGGATCTGAATGAACTGGGGTGTAGGCTTGATGACGTCATTTATCAGTGGACCAAAAACTATGGTAAGCAAATCACAATTAAAATAGAACCTGGCCGCTATATTGTTGCTGAGTCTGGTATATTATTGGGAACTGTTTATGCTATTAAACAAAATTATAACATGAAATATGTTGGTACTGACTTAGGATTTAATGTTTTAAAGCGTCCAGTGATGTATGATTCTCATCATGATATAGAAATCTATAGAGAAAGTAATAAGCCTTCTAATCAATCAGAAATAGTCAACATCGTTGGTAACATATGTGAAAGCGGTGATATCATTGCTAAGCAAAGAGAGTTACCCGAAATTTTTGAAGGGGATATTCTTGGAGTATTAGATGCAGGGGCTTACGGCTACTGTATGTCCTCTAACTATAACAACCGTTTAAGACCAGCGGAGGTGTTAATAGATACCAATGGTCATGCCCAACTAATAAGACGCCGAGATACGCTTGAAGACCTAATGAGAAATTTTCAGTTTTAATTATATTAAATTAAATAATTTTTTACTTGATTATAATAAGAATTAGAGCTATGATAGGCATCAGTAGCTCTAATTTTTTTTTGCTGATTTGCCATTTGGTTAAATGGTTTTATTATGTTTTTCATAACTTTTATCTTTGTATTTAAAGGAGTTGTTTTTTTGACACATAAAATTAACGGTAACACGACTTACTTCACTTTTTATTTTTCATATTATTTTTCTGTCGCTTCTATGTTCTCTTTATTTTCTGTATATTTAGGAGATTCCTTAAAGCTTTCTAATGCTCAGGTAGGCATAATTGTATCTATCTTATCAATTGCTTCAATTTTTATGCAGCCATTTTGGGGTATTGCCTCCGATATAACTAAAAAGACTAAGCGTATATTACTATTAGCAATTATGGTTTCAATTATAACCAGTATTGTTTTTCTATTTATAACCAGCTTTACAGCACTATTTATTAATTTTCTTATCATGTCTCTATTTTATTCAGCCATTATACCATTATCCGATACGATGACCTTAAATTTTGTTAATAAATATCATACTTCCTCTTTTAGCACAATTAGAGCTTTTGGATCTATAGGGTACGCTATTGGTGCCTTACTCATAGGTTTTATAACTCAGTACTATGGAATAAGATGGATCTTTATCATATTCTCATTTTTTATGCTGATTACTTTATTTTTTACTCTTAACCTTCAAGACAGCGTCAGTAGTAAAAAAACTCATTATAAAAAAGATTTTAAATCGTTATTAAAGATACCTAATTATTGGATCCTTGTCTTATTTGTCTTTATTTTTATAGGTACTCTATATGGATCTGGTACATACTTAAATCTATACATTAAGCATAGATACGGTTCTTTATGGATCATTGGCGTTATTTACTTCTTAATGGCTGGTATAGAAATGCCCGTCATGTTATCTTACAACCGCCTCATCAAGAAATTAAATCCATGGACAGTTATGCTTATTTGTAGCCTATTATCTGCACTAAGACTCTTTGGGCTCTCCTTAGATTCCAGCCTGATAGTTTTCATAATTATCTGTATTACTCAAAGCATTATATTAGGCTTAACCTTTCCTAACTTATTACATATTATCCACCAATTAGTCCCTAGTGGTATCTTATCAACATCTGTTACATTATACACAGCTATTGGATTTAATTTAAGTCGATTATTCCTAGGTATTTTCGCAGGTTACTTATCGGATACTTACGGCTATCAACAAATGTTTCAGTTTTATTCCATAGTTTCCGTACTGGCAATCATCATTAGTGGTTACTTAATTGTTGCAAATAGAAAAGTAAAAGTATAATATACCGAGTTATTAATATTAATTACTTTATAAATGAATATAAATTGGTATTTTATAGCCTTAATTATAGGCTGAGGAGGATAATATTGAAAAAAAACATTATGATACTCAGCATTGGTTTATTCCTTGTAGTAACTATTCTTTATTTTATTCCGAACAGCTTAAAGACTCGAGAATTAAAGCATACAAATGAGCAAAGCAAAGAATCCTTAACACATATTAACTCACTTAATACCTTTAAAGTTGAGGGTGATAATAAAATTAAGCCAACCAATGCATCCTTAGATAATAGATTACTAAAAACACTGATAGATAATAATTGGAGTGAAACTTGTATAGCATCCATACTTGGTAATCATGAAACCAAAATAAGCCGCCCGACTGATCTTGAAGTTAGTGGACCTGTTTTATACTATCAGACTTATTATAATCAAGGAATAAAAATACAGCTTAGTGACAATACTACAGAAACTCAACATATTTACTGTCTCATCTTTAATTCCAACTATCCCGAGGATATACTACCTAACATTAATATGAGTTCAGGTCTTACTCAAGTACAAGACGTTTTGGGGGAACCTCATTTTAGTGATGCTGAACTTCACTTAATAGGCTATAAGCTCAAGCATTTCTATGTATTTTTTAGAGGTAATAATACGCTTGAAGAGATTTCTGTGTATTCGAGACGTTATAAATATGACAAAAATTGTCTTAATACAGCTCTTAAAAGATATGCAGATACTGGTATACCATCAGAATTTGTACAAGCTTTGTGGCAGGATTTTGATTATAGCAGCGGTAATTCTACTTATACATATTATAATTATGATAGTAGAGGGGTTTTCGTAGAAATCACTGAATCAGGTAGCTTACAAGATTATGTAACTCTATCACTTTATGGGAACTATATTGGTAGCGTTACTGATGACCTTACCCTGCCTCAAAAAAACAGCGCCCTTTCTGACTCAATTAATTCAACCCTTGGATTAAGCACAGATAAGCTCTTCATTAATCTTTTATTGGATGAGGACATGGTTTTTAATTGTGAAAAAGAAAGAATTATAGAAGTAAATGAAATACAAAAAAGATTATTAGAAGATGGTGAACTTTCTAGTGACGGCAAAACACGGTTACTCTATCTTTTTTCTATGTATACGGGTAATAGATTAAAACTATATAACGAATCAAATAGTGAGATCTTTGATGAAATATGGGGAGTAACCCACTACGATTGGTTAAACGGCAGATACTTAATATATGATAAAAACTATAGAAAACAACTCTGTGATAATGGCATATTCGTTTATGATTGTTATCACAAAAAAGAAATAAAAATAGCAGAATCTATTCATGAAACCGAAATAAATCTACTATCTATAGATAGAGACATTATTCAATATAAACAAAACAGTGAAATACATACCATAGAACATTCTTTTAATAAAGAAAATGGTGATATAATCCTTATTCATTAATTAAAGTTTTAATACCTTTCAAAATTTTTAGATGGAATAGCATCGCTACATACTATTCCACCTTGATAAACATGTAATATTTTTGTACTTGAATAGCAACTTATCTATTTTCCAAGTACTCAATCAGCTCTAATGGATGGCTGATAATCAAATCTGCACCATTATTTACTAATTCCTGTTTTTCTCTTAACCCCCATAAGACACCCACAGCAAACATACCTGCTGCTTTGGCAGTTTTCATATCTACATCTGTGTCTCCAACAAATAGACAATTCTTTGGCTCTACTCCCAAACTCTTAGCGATCGCTAAAGCCACTTGAGGATCTGGTTTTAAAGGGCGATCTTTTTTTGCTCCTTCAACTTCAGAAAAAGACCAGTTGGATAACAGATGATGTATCATTAAAACTGCTTGTTCATGTGGTTTATTGGTATGTATCGCAGTTGGAATCTTTCGCTCTGCAAGATAATCTAAAACTGCTGGGATACCATCGTATGGACAGCTTTTGTTATTCCATCTTTGACTGTACTCCTTCTTCATTGCTTCAAAACACTGTTGAATGATTGGCTCTTGGCACTGACTCTCGGGTAATACATCTATGACCATATCTCTTATTCCAGCACCTACAAAGTATTTATAGTTATGTAGCTCATGTACAGGGTATTGATACTTTTTAAGTACTGCATTCATAGCATCTGCTATATCAACTAATGTATCTAAAAGCGTACCATCTAAATCAAATATTACTGCTTTATTTCTCATTATCTTTCTCCTAACTTTATGCCTTATTTCACTCTTGTATGTCTATACCAATTTGCTTCATGAGATAAATAGCATTGAAGGTTGTTGAGACACCAGAATTCAAAGTATAATCAAAACATATTTTGTTATCCTTGTAATGCTCTCTAAAATGGTAATTAGCAATTCTAGCTCCTGATTCCTCAGCAAGTTCTGCAAGCTCTAGATCATGTGTAGAAACAAGTCCTAATGTATTTTGCTTGCTTAACGTTCTAATTAAGGCCTTTGCTCCTATATGACGGTCTCTAGAGTTTGTTCCTTTGAATATCTCATCTAGCAAAAAGAAAACTTCTTTACCTTGTGAAGCTGTTTCTACAATCTTTTTAATACGTATTAACTCTGCATAGAAAGAAGATATTTTGTTCTCCAAATCATCTTTAACTCTCATAGAGGTATATATAGACATAATCGGACAACAGAATTTCTTAGCACATACAGGTGCTCCTGAGTAAGCTAATACTAAATTAATTCCGACCGTTCTAAGAAATGTACTCTTCCCTGACATATTTGACCCTGTTATCAACAGTACATTCTTGTTGCCACCAAATTGAATAGTATTAGCAACCCTTTCATTAGCGTTAAGTAATGGATGTCCTAGATCATGCCCAACAACTTTTCGTTCCTTCGTTATTTCGGGCATCTCCCACTGATGCTGCTCATAGGCTCGCATACCAATACTTAATAATGCTTCCACGTCCCCTACAGATTCTAACCATTGTTTTAAATTTTTACCATATTTCTTTTTCCATCTCTCTAATGCAATGACACATTGATAATCCCAAAGAGTTAAAATATTAAATATAATGTAAAACTGTATATGTCGCATAGAAACCATATCTAAAACACCATCTAACTTCTTCATCTGCTGAGTAACTGATTCTTCTTTATCACTTTGTAATCCCTTTTGCAGCTGCTTAATATAAGGTGACTTAAAAGATGATTTTTCTAATTGACAAATGAGCTTCTCATAGACTTTTATATCCTCCCTATACTTACCCGCAGAAGACATAATGTCATTTCTAACACTAAATCCTATTACAGCAAGGACGATTTGTACCGTAAATAGAATAGCAGGAACCATGTAAGAAAAATTTGTAATCGTAAAAGCAGCAATAATACTTAACAAGGTTAGTGCTGGAAGAATTTTGGTTACTAAACCAATGCCCATTTTAAGATAAGAATCATTCATCTTATGACTCCAATTTAACAGTGGTTTAGGATCGTTCATCATATCTTTTTCAATAATTCCAGATACTTGAAAATCTTGTGCCCAATCTATTTTATTGGCTAACTCTTGTACAGCTTTTTGCCGTCCTTTTATTGTATCAGCTGTTTTGTCTGGTTGTATCAATGCTTTCCTAAGTTTCTCTTTGCCCATTGGTGTTACGGTATCATTCATCCATTGGAATAGTGATCCTCTCCCAAATAGGTCTAAATCCCAAGAAAAAAAGTGATCTTCATCAATATAGTCCTCTCCAGATTCAGGAAATGACTTCCATTCCCCTTGTAAACGCTGGAGACCCTTGATGTTAATTGAATATAAAATCTCCGCTCTTTTCTTTTTTTTATTCCACTGATTGTATTTGAAAACCAAATATAAAAAAACGATAAAGGTGATCACTAATATATTTAAAGTGCCCAGCCATGATTTATTAAAATACAAGCCTATAGCAATACCAATGCCAGCTAGTATTACAATCAGCCTAGCATTTCCAATGTGATTTACCTTTAGTGTAAGCCTGTCCATCTGCTCCTTATAAGTATCTCTTCTTTGTTCATATTCCTTAAATCGATTGACCATTGTACACTCCTTTCTTCTTTCATACATTGTACTATTAAAAGCTATTCTTGTAAATCAATAACAGGAGTTACAGTTTTACTGCTTATGATTAAACTCATAAGCGGCTATTCCCACTGCCATAGCTAGATTGAGAGAATCAATGCGATGATTGTGCCTGATAAAGATACTAGTTCCAATATTAGAATAAGATGGATCCAACCCAGACGATTCATTACCGAAAATCAAGCTATAATTTCTAGCATCCTCTAACTTAGCCGTTTTTAAATCAATACCACCGTCAAGCATAAATGGATAGAACACATGATTTATAAAAGTGTTTTTATAGGTTTCAAAATCACTATAGTATTTAAATTGAACTTGAAATACAGCGCCCATAGATGCTCTTATAACTTTTGGATGAAAAATATCAGCAGCAGGTGTTATAATCGCAATATTAGATATGCCAAAGCCTAAGCAGGTTCTAATAATAGTTCCTAAATTCCCCATATCACTTGGATTGACTAGAACAATATGGTTAGAGACGTGTTCTAATTCTAAGTCATATTTTTTTAGAACACCAATGACATTGCAGCTTTCTTTATCACGGACTCTTTCTATGACTTTATTAACATTGGTTTTTATTTCTATATTATTAGACTTACACAATTCCTTGAGTCTATCCTGATTACTGGAGTCTAATTTATCATGTATCAATACACATTCAACTTGTGCAGGTTTGCTTTTTATTAAATCTATCGTTGCAAAGGTTCCATAAGAATAGGAATGAGACATTTTACGATTGTATTTTTTATATCTTTTATCTGTAGCCAATAGTATAGCTCCTTTATAAATGAATGCTCAATTAAAAGTATTATGGTTAAAATTTACCATACTAGATTTTGCCTTTTATTATACCATAATTAGTTCAAGCACCCTAGTTATTTATTAAATAAAATAATCAATTTTGCTTTAAAACAGCTATAATATGCTATAATATAAGTTAATGCTTCTATACAAGGTGATACCAATGATATGTTTTAGTTTGAATGATATACGTAAATTAGCAAGCGATACCTCTTTTAGGCGAGGTGTCAAGTATTTTAATAACGGTCATGTTAAAAATGCCTCTTATGAACACAATACCATAGTTTTACAAGTACAAGGGCATGAATTATACGAAGTAATACTAGAGTTTTCAGAAGAAACAGGCAGTATTGTGTACACAGAATGCAACTGTCCTGCTCATGGTAAATATTACGGTGTATGTAAGCATATAGTTGCCGGCTTATTGTATGTCCTATATAAACAAGAACAAATGGAAAAAGAGCTTCTCGCTGTTACCCATAAACAAGTAATAGATTCTTTTACAAAGGCTTTAATTGTGTCTAATGAAAACGTACCTAAAAAAATAATAGAGTTAGATATTACTATTGCTCCAGCAGATATTAACAAGAAAACAAAGAGTACACAGATTCAATTTAGAATCGGAGAAAAACGCTTGTATGTCATAAAGAAAATAAGAGATTTTATTAAAAAAGTTAGTATGGGAGAACCTTACCTTTTTGGAAAAGATTTTACCTATAATCACCACCTGCATAGCTTTAATGATACAGATAAGAAAGTACTTCATGTAATTGAAGATTATTTTATGACCGAAGATTATTTTATGGGACAAGTCTCAAGCTGGCATCAATCACAACAAACAGCTCATACAATAGCTTTACCTGAAAACTATTTAGTTCAGTTTTTAAACCAGCTTGAAAATACCACTTTTCATTTAAACTATGAAGAACGTGTCTATAGAGATGTAGAAATATTGGAGACTATAGACATACCTTTTGTGGTAAAGCAAAAAGAAGATGTAATGATAGTTTCTATTGATAAGACACCTGATTTTTTTAAGCTTGTTTCTAATGGACTCTATATCTTTTTTGGTCATAATATCTATAAGCTTAACGAAGAAAAAAGAAAATTAATTGATGTATTGTTGGACACTTTTGATAAGCATCATCCTCAATTGATGATTAAAAATAGCTATAAAAATAAATTTGTATCTTCAGTTCTTCCTGTTTTAAGCGCTTTTGGAACGGTTATTATGGATGATTCGCTGAGCAAGAATATTTATAAAGAATCTATGCAATGTGACATATATCTTGATAAATATAACGAAACAATAAAAGGTACTGTGGTCTTTTATTATGGTCCCTATAAAGTGGGCTTATACCCTCCTTCAAAGCCAAAACTCCCAGAAGACCTTTTACTTGTTCAAGACATTAAAACAGAGTCCGAAATCCAAACACTTATTAAAAATGCTGGCTGTGTACCTAATGAAGATTATTCTTGGTTTACCATTCCTAGTGAGGAAAATCTATATAATTTTATATATCATTATCTTCCAAAGCTTCAAAGTTATGCAACCATCTATTATTCTGAAGCCTTTCAGAATATGCCCATTCATAGAAGCTATCCTATACAAGGAGAATTTAAATTAAATAAAAAATCGGATATGCTGGAATTTAGCTTTTCAATTGAAAATATAGATACAAGTGAACTATCCAATATTCTTAAATCCGTAAAAGAGAAACAACGGTACTATAAATTAAAAAATGGAGGATTACTTCCACTTAACACTCATGAATTTAATGAGATTGGTTCACTTATAGAACATTTGCATCTATCCTCTGATGATTTGAAAAAAAGTAAGATTCTAATTCCCAAATACCACGCTATTTACATTGATAAAGTATTAGAAGATACCCCTATTAAAGGGGTTAATATAGATTCAAGACTAAAAGAATTAGTTCAGAATATACAAGAGCCTAACACTTTAGCCATAGTCCCCCCTAAAGAATTACTTCCTATACTAAGAGATTACCAAAAACTAGGATACCAATGGCTAAAAACATTAAGTCTATACGGCTTTGGAGGTATATTAGCCGACGATATGGGGCTTGGCAAAACGCTTCAAGCTATAGCCCTTATAAAATCTAGTAAAAATTCTCACCCCTCCTTAGTAGTTGCTCCCACATCCCTTATTTTTAATTGGTTGGATGAAATAGAAAAGTTTGCTCCTGATTTAAATGCTAATGTAATCAATGGCAATAAGATAGAACGCGAAAAAGCCCTTGCTCATACAGAAGCAGATGTACTTATTACATCCTACGGACTTCTTAAAAGAGATATTGAATTTTATGAAGACTTTACCTTCAACTACTGCTTCATAGATGAAGCTCAGCATATTAAGAATCCTAAATCCTTAAATGCTAAAACAGCCAAACAGATACATGCAAAAACACGATTTGCCTTAACAGGTACACCTATAGAAAATTCATTGACTGAATTATGGTCCATCTTTGATTTTATTCTGCCTGGCTATTTATCAACACACTCAGATTTTTGTACTTTATATGAGCGACCTATCACAAAGCATAATAATCATGAGGTATTAAAAGTCTTGACAAAGAAAATCAAACCATTTATATTACGTAGGTTAAAAGAAGATGTCTTAAAGGAATTACCACCAAAAATTGAAACTAAGGTTGTGACAGAACTCCTTACCCATCAGAAAAAACTCTATTTGGCTTACTTAGAACAAACTAAAAATGAAATCAAGATAGAGTTATCAAGTAAGGGATACCAAAAAAGCAGAATAAAAATACTATCCGCGCTGACTCGTTTAAGACAAATTTGCTGCCACCCTTCACTATTTATTGACAATTATGAAGGAAGCAGTGGTAAATTGGATCTGCTTAAGGAAATAGTTACAGATGCTGTGGAGAGCTCTCACAGACTTTTAGTATTTTCTCAATTTACCAGCATGTTAAAAATTATTCAAAATATGTTGGAACGTCTAAATATCTCAAGCTTTTATCTGGATGGTAGTACAAAGGCAGAGACTAGGAGAACTATGGTTCATTGTTTTAACAAAGGTGAGAAAAACTGTTTTCTTATCTCATTAAAAGCAGGAGGAACAGGTTTGAATCTAACAGGTGCAGATATGGTTATCCACTATGATCCTTGGTGGAATCCTGCTGTTGAAGAACAGGCTACGGATAGAGCCTATAGAATAGGACAGGATAAACCTGTTCAGGTCATTAAGCTCATCACACATGGTACTATTGAAGAAAAGATTTACCAGCTACAACAAAAAAAACGCTCTATGATAGAGTCTGTAATAATGCCCGGAGAGACATTGCTCTCTAATCTGAGTGAAGATGATATAAGAGCCTTATTAGAAATATAGAAAGAAGGACCTATATTTTTCTTATATTTAACATAAAATTGATTTGCATTTAACGAAAACATGGTATTTTTACCTTGGGAGATTATACAATATTTGGAAGGTAAGGGAATTATGAGAATAAAAAAAGAGTTGCTAAGCATTCTTGATAAAGAGAAAATTACAACTTTGTTTCAACCCATCATAGATTTAGTTCAAGGGAATGTCACGGGTTATGAAGGTTTAAGTAGAGGACCTCAAGGTTCTGAGTTATATACACCTCTGAGTCTTATACAAACGGCTAAAACGATAAACAAAACACATGAATTAGATCAGCTATTTATTAAAAAAGCTATAGAAAACTCAAAAAAAATAAATAGCAGTAAGCTACTCTTTATAAATGTCGAACCTGATATGCTGTTAAATAAAAAAACAGAAAAACAATACCGTTCCTTTATATTCAACCAAAAAGATAGAGCACTCAACTCTATTGTCTTTGAAGTGACAGAAAGAACCGTTATCAATGACCACGTTCTATTCAAAAAAATAATTGAGGACTATAGAAACCACGGCTTCAAATTTGCAATAGATGATGTTGGAAACAGTTATTCTTCACTTAGTAGAATTATGTATACACAACCAGATTTTATAAAAATTGATATGGCATTAATCAGAGATATACATGAAGACAGCTTCAAACAAGCTTTAATACAATCCATCGTTCAATTTGCCTCTACATCTGGTATTCAGGTTATTGCTGAAGGCATTGAATCTAAAAATGAATTAGCAACCATTATAAGACTAGGCGTTCATTATGGACAAGGCTACTTTATAGGACATCCTGATGTGGACATGCCTAAGTCCATAGACAAAGTAAAAAAACGAATTATTAAAATCAACTATGAAAAAAATAATTTGTTGAGCTTTGATATAGAAAATTTTCAAATAGGAAAAATCGCAGAGCAAATTGAGCCTATTTCTAAAGATATTAAATGCTGCAGTATTAAGGAGATTTTCTACGAAATGCCTTATGAAGGCTTATGTATCGTGCAAAATCGCAAACCCATAGGATTGATTATGAAGCATTGCTTATATGCTGAGATGGCTACACAGTATGGTTATTCAGTCTATAATAACAGAGACATATCCTTGGTCATGGATAGTCAGCCCATTATTGTCGATTATTTCACGGATATCAGAAAAGTATCTGAGCTTATAACCGTTAGAGAGAACAATAAAGTTTATGATAATGTTATCGTAACAAAAGACGGCATATACTATGGTCTTGTTTCAATCAGAAACTTACTACAACATATAACAAACTTAGAAACCGATTACGCAAGACAATTAAATCCACTCACACTATTACCAGGTAACAAGCTTATCAACAGTATGCTTTGGAAATATAAAAATTTAAGTAAAACCGTTGCCATAGTCTATGTGGATTTAGATAATTTTAAAATATACAATGATAAATATGGATTTGAAAACGGAGATAATATTATTAAAAGAACATCAAAAATACTAGAAGCCATCATCAATAAACATCATCCCCTTGAGAGTTTTATAGGTCATATTGGAGGAGATGATTTTATGTTTATACTATCCACCAATTTAACTCATCTAAGAAGCACATTAGATGACATGATTATACAGTTCGACGAAACCATACTAGAATTTTTTAATGAAAAAGATAAAAAGAACAGGAAAATATGCGCCATTGATAGAAATGGAAAAAATACTGTTTTTGATTTAACTTCATTATCTTTAGGCGGTTTTATTGGTACACTTAATTCTTTTCAAACGTTGGATGCTTTTGGGGAATACATGGGTCAATTAAAGAAAAAAGCAAAGAAGATAAAAGGAAATAGCTATTACATACATGACATGCATAAGGATATAGAAATGATAAATAGCATTTATTTCAGTCAATCATTAGATATCTCAGATTCTAAAACCATCAGCTAAGGATGCATGGATGGCAGAAGCCATCCATGTTTTTTCTGTCATCAAAACCACTTGACAATAGGATCAAATCATGCCATAATATGACCATTAGTCACATGACTAATGGTCATATTATGCTTAAGGAGGTTTTTATATGAGAACTAAAAGGTACTTGGACTTTATCGTAGCAGGTCTTGTTGCTGGCATTGGTTATTGGCTGCTATTATCAACCCCTCAAACTGGTTTGGTCGATACGAGTATTGAAATGATTTTATTTTTTAGTGGAAGTTTAATTGCTTTTATAGGTTTTTTTAAGCTAAAAGGCGCTTCCATAGCATTCCGGAGATTTGAGCTTTTTTATGGTTTAACCTACTCCATAGCTGTACTTTCTTTTATAATTGGTATTGTTTATTATATAAATAATCCACTTCTATCTGAAATTAGTCTTGAGCATGTAAAAGGTAACCCATGGCTAATTGTTATGAGTTCTATCAAATCTCTTAGTCTTATATTCTTAATCTTGACTTGGATTAACTTTTATAAAAATCTAAATATCCACCTTTCAAAGGGTAAAAAGATAGGTATATATTTAATTGGTGTATTGATTTACTTGGGGACATCTGTACTTATATGGCAGGTGACAAATGACAGTAATGTTCTTAGCCTTGGTTTAACGATTGGACTGGTTGTTGGTATTTTTGGTTTAATTGCTCAGGATAGAAGAACAAGGTATTTAACTTTTATTTTTATTGATTACAGTGCGATTCACTTAATAGATTCTTATCATATGGGATTGGGTTATGATCTTACAGCCAGTATAACTAATCCAATTTATTGGGGTATTTCTGTTTTATATATCTTAGAGGTTAGAAGATGGATTAAGACAGAAAACTATAGATAATTTCAAGAGAAAGGGTATGACTATGCCTAAAACCACATTTTTTCATTTATCAGAAGAAAAAAGAAACCGCATTATTAATGCAGCCATACTACAGTTTTCTAAAACACATTATAATAAAGTGACCATAGATAGTATAGTACAAGAAGCTAAAATACCTAAAGGAAGCTTTTATCAGTACTTCAGTAATAAGGATGATTTATATTTATATGTTTTCAGCCGTATCGGTGACGACAAAATGACAATACTGGATAATCTTATGAAGGATGTAATTAATCTCAGTTTTAAAGCTTATATACTTCGTGTATTAAAACAAGCAGAAGCCTTTGAAATACGCGATCCCTATTTATCAGAGCTAAAGGAAAAATTCATCCATCAGTGTCCACAAAACATTCGTAAAGAAGTCTTAAAAAATGAGATACCTAAGAGCTATAGAATACTAGAAACAGTCATAAAAGCTTATATTGAAAAAGGAGAATTGAGAAATGACTTAGATGTTAAAAAGAGTGCCTATATAATAACATCTATTACGGTTCAATTAGAGCATTATGAGTTTTTAGAAGGAGATAGCATTAACCATATTATCAGTGATCTAATAGATATACTGCTTCGAGGTATGCTCAAGGAGTAATTGTCACTCTTGATAAAAATAAAAAACAGGTTGACATAAACGTATAGATACTATACACTTACCTTATGGATAATTCTTATATTGACTCAACAGATATTATTTATGTCTTAATTCAATTAGTAGATAAAGTGATGAATGTCGATAAAGTGAGTATGAATTATGGTTTAAATGTACCACTTCATAATGCCGAAATTCATATGATTGTTGCTATCAAGGAAAATGAGGGATGTCATATTTCTGGTTTAGCAAAGCAATTATGTATAACGAAAGGTGCTGTGTCACAAATCGTGAGTCGGTTATGTAAGAAAGGCACAGTGACGAAAGAGCAAGATCCCTTAAATAAGTCCCGTCTAATCCTTGGATTAACTGAGGACGGTGAACGTGCTTACCAATATCATGAAAAATATCATGCACTATATCTCGATCCATTAATAGAACTATTAAGCACTATGGATGAGCAATCTAAACAGATTATCTATGACTTTTTGAAAAAAACCAACCATTATTTTAAAACGTTAAAAAAAGAAATCACGATACTTTAATTTTTTTTATTAAAAGTGTATAGCATCTAAACACTTATCATAACTTTAACTAAAAGGAGACTAAAATGAAGCACAATTTAAAAAAATGGTACATACCTCTATTTTTAATTTTGATATTAGTCGGAGAATGGGGAACTGTTCTTTTGCTCAAAGGCACCCCTAAAGTAATTGCTTGGTGGCTGATACACTGTACGAGTCTTATAGGTATTATAGCAGTTATTACAAGTATCATCCTTATCATTAAAAATACGGTTAAACACAAAAAAATTACCACTTCTTTAATAACGCTTATCTTAGGTGTGGTAATGTCATGGCCCATTGGGTGGTTCTTAGGTATAGGGCAAATAGCGTATCCTGCTGACATCAATACTACAAAGCCTTCTGTCCAGATAAGATTACCATTAGAAGAAGAAACCATTGTTGGATGGGGAGGCGATCGTTTAGAAACTAATTACCATGTAACAGTACCAGTACAGCGATGGGCATACGATTTATTAATCGCACCTGCTGGTATAGGTAGTAATAAACTGGAGGATTATGGTATCTTTGGTAAGGACTTAATTGCTCCAGCATCTGGTATTGTTATTTCAGCTTACGATGATGACTCAGATATGACTCCGGGAAATATAGACCATGCATATAAGGGAAATCATATTTATATACAGTTAGACGAAACAGGTACCTACCTCGTGATGGAGCACCTGATGCAAAACTCAATATTAGTTGAAGAAGGACAGCACATACAAGAAGGAATGGTTATTGCCAAGGTAGGTAATTCGGGTAATTCATCTGAACCACATCTACATATCCACCACCAAAAGCAAAATCCAGCTACAACCAGTCTATTCCTGTCAGAGGGTTTACCGCTTTACTTTAGAGATATAACTGGTTCTCCAATGCCTCTAGGAGGCGTTCATGTACAAGATGGAAAAGATGTACCTATCGGTGATATTATATCACCAATTACTGCTAACTAATTTGAAACTATGAGTTAATATAAAACATTCCTAACAATGCTAGAAAAAAGATAATCATCATGTGATTATCTTTTTTTAGCTTTGCTTGATAATTTTAAGTCGTGTAAACTCTTCTCTGTCCTTTTCTTCAAGATAGTTTTGTATATACTTTACAAGCTCTTCATACCTTGGTATCATTATGTTTTTAAGTGCATTGGCTCTTTTTTGAGTTCTTTTTATGTTGATAGCCAGCCTGTAAACAGCACTTTCTACCTCTGCTAAGACAATGGTTAGTTGCTTAACCTTTTCAAACTGACTATACGCTTCATCTAAGGATATGGTTGTTGTTGCAAAGCTATACTGAGGTCTTATTGGTTCATCTGGTATGCTTATAATTGGAATTTCAACGCCCATAATACTACGTGTTTTAATGTTGATTCTATCCTCTTCATCTACAGAATGACTGATTTGCATTACTGTACTGATTCCAATCATTATATTAGCTGCTTGGAGCGCCTTATAAGCTTCTGTATAGGTAGAATCAATTTTGGATTGAATTTTCTCTGCCTTTTCAATAAGCAACATCATTTCTCTTACTAAAATATTACGCTTTTTATCTAGCAACTCATAGCCTTCTCGGGATAGTTTTAATCGATTCTTAGCAAGAATTAAATTACCCTTTGTTGGAAACAATGCAGTTTTCATGTTACTCACGCTCTTTCTTATAAGGCTTGTAATATTTATTCAATGTTTCTTCATCTATTCTATCTAGTTCTTTCTTAGGTAGAATTCCTAAAATACTCCAGCCTAAATCAAGTGTGATTTCAATAGCTCTATTTTCATCCTTAGCCTGTGATACAAATTGTTCTTCAAAAACTTTGCCAAAAGCTATATATTGCTTATCAATATCGGTAAGCTCATCTTCACCTATGACAGATGCAAGTGCCTTTACCTCTTGTACATGTGCATATGACGCAAACAACTGATTGGCAACTTGTGGATGATCTGATCTTGTATACCCGTCACCTATACCATCCTTCATTAATCTAGATAATGATGGAAGTATATTAATAGGCGGATAGATCCCTCTCTGATACATAGCTCTATTAAGAACAACCTGACCTTCCGTGATATACCCTGTTAAGTCAGGAATCGGATGAGTAATATCATCATTGGGCATAGTAAGGATAGGAATTTGAGTTATCGATCCTTCTCTATCTTTAAGCATACCTGCTCTTTCGTATAATGAAGCTAAATCACTATACATATAGCCTGGAAATCCTTTTCTACTTGGTATTTCTCCTTTTGATGAGGATACTTCTCTCAATGCTTCACAATATGAAGTCATATCTGTCAAAATTACTAGAACATGCATATTATGCTCAAATGCTAAGTACTCAGCTGCTGTTAAAGCACATCTGGGGGTAACAATTCTCTCAACAACAGGATCGTTAGCTAGATTCAAGAACATAACAACTTTCTCTAATACACCACTCTTCTCAAAACTTCTTCTAAAATAATCAGCTACGTCATTTTTGACACCCATAGCTCCAAAAACAACAGCAAAATTATGACCCTCGTCACCCATAATTCGGGCTTGATTAACAATCTGAACTGCAAGAGCATCATGAGGAAGACCATTACCTGAAAATACAGGAAGCTTCTGTCCTCTTATTAAGGTGGTTAAACCATCAATTGCAGATATACCTGTTTGGATAAAGTTTCTCGGATATAATCTTGCTATAGGGTTGATAGGACTACCATTAACATCCCATTTAACATCTGGTAAAATATCGCCTAATCCATCAATAGGACGACCAAGTCCATCCAAAGTTCTTCCAAGTATTTCCCTGGATAAAGGTATTTCCAATGCACGTCCTTTAAAGCTAGTACGTGTATTGGTACTAGATATACCCGTTGTACCTTCGAAAACCTGTACAACCGCCATGTCCTCTTTCAATTGAATAACACGACCAACTCTATTCTCTCCATTTTGAAGCTTGATATCCACCATTTCTTCATAGGCTATATCTTTAATGCCTTGTAAAATAATTAATGAGCCTGTAACTTCTTTAACACCTAAGTACTCAATACTCATTAGCTTTTCTTCCTTTCAAAGCTCTTATAGCTGTCCTTAACTTTCTCGTAAAAATCATCTATTCTTATGTACAGTTCTTTGAACTGTTCCATATCTTCATTACCAATAGTGTATTTCATCTTTATTAACTCATCATAAATACCTGTTTTTCTAAGCTCTGATAGTGGAATTCCCTTATCTACTAAATCTTTTGATCTTTCATATAGATATAGAATTGTCTTCATCATATGAAATTGCTTTTCCATTGGTACATACGTATCCACATCATGAAAAGCGTTCTGTTGTAGAAATCCCAGTCTTATGACTTTAGCAATCTCTAAAATCAGTTTCTGCTCCTCAGGAAGTATATCAGAACCAATAAGCTTTACAATCTCCATGAGTTTGTTTTCTTCTTGTAGTAATTGAATGATTTTTGTTCGAACATTGAGGAAATCTTCTGATATATTACTTTTATACCATTCTTCTAGATCATCCATGTACTCACTATAGCTGTTCAACCAATGAATTGCAGGGTAATGTCTAGCATAAGCAAGTTGTCTATCTAGAGCCCAGAAACAGCGGATAAAGCGTTTGGTGTTTTGTGTTACTGGCTCAGAAAAATCTCCTCCTTGCGGAGAGACAGCTCCAATAATACTTACTGATCCTTCTGAATCATTAAAATTCTCTACATAACCCGCTCTTTCATAGAACTGAGATAATCTTGAAGGTAAATAAGCAGGAAATCCTTCCTCTGCAGGCATTTCTTCTAAACGTCCTGATATTTCTCTTAAAGCTTCTGCCCATCTGGATGTAGAATCTGCCATTATAGCCACGTGGTATCCCATGTCTCTATAGTATTCAGCCAGCGTTATACCTGTGTAAATAGAAGCTTCTCTAGCAGCAACAGGCATATTAGATGTATTAGCAATCAGTATCGTTCTATCCATTAAAGGCTTGCCTGATTTTGGATCGATAAGCTCTGGAAAATCTTCAAGAACACCTTTTATCTCATTTCCGCGTTCACCACATCCTATATACACAATAATATCAGCATTACTCCATTTTGCTAGCTGATGCTGCGCCATAGTTTTACCCGTTCCAAAGCCACCTGGAATTGAAGCTGTACCACCTTTGGTTATAGGAAATAGGGTATCAATAACTCTTTGACCCGTAATAAGAGGCTGGTCTAATCTTTTTCTAGCTTTAAAAGGTCTAGGTTTTCTTACCGGCCATTCCTGATACAATTTAACTTCTTCTAGGTCGTCGCTTTGGGTTCTCAGCTTAACTATAGGTTCTTCAACCGTATACTCACCATCTTTAGCTGCATATTCTACAACTCCACAATAATCAGGATGTAGCATGACCTTATGCAACACTAAATCTGTTTCCTGAACTGTAGCAACAACATCTCCACCTTTAAGGGTGTCACCAACTTTAACAGTTACAGTTACCTGCCATTTCTTTTCTTTGTCTAGTGGTGTAATATTAATTCCTCTAGTAATAAATGGACCACTTTGATCTTCAATATCCTCAAGCGGTCTCTGTATACCATCAAAGACACCACCAATAATACCCGGTCCTAGTTGAAGAGACAGAGGCTTTCCAGTAGCAATAACAGGTTCAGAAACCTTTAAGCCTGTTGTTGATTCATAGACTTGAACAATAGCATGTTGATCCTCTACGCCAATAACTTCACCAATGAGTTTCTCATGTCCTACAAGAACCATTTCCAGCATCTCAAATTGACCAGTACCTTCTACTGTGATAACCGGACCATTGACTCCTATAATTCGACCATTCTGTTCCAATATTACACCTTCTTTATTCAATGTCTAATTTACATCTTTCTAAAAAGTTTGTTTTTTGCTCATACAACAAAGTATAAAAGGATTCATCTAAAAAAATATTGGAATCATGATTAACCATTTTAAAGCCGCCTATCATTTCACGCTTTTTGCTCTCTGCTTTAAATTCAACATCATTAAAACTCTGCTTAAGCTTTTCTATTCTATTAGAATCCTCTGGGGCTAAGTAAACGGTTAATCTACCATCTCCAACCTGTTTAATTCCTTTACTTATAGCTGTAAATAAATGTTCTTCATATAGTTCACCTTTTGTAAACTGAATCAGTTTTTCTTTCGCAGAAGCAAACGTACTATCAATAATTTCTTCTCTCTTTAGTAAGCGTTTTTTCTTACAAGTCATCATGGTTCTTGATAATATTTCGTTCTTTTCGTTATCGATTTTTTTATACTCATTTTGTATATAATTATAAGCATCTGTTAAATATTGTGTTTCACAAACATCATATTTCTCATCTAATTTTTCATCAACAGACTCGATAATTTGTTGTCTTTTTTTCTCAACATCTGTCATAATATCTTTAGCGAAGCGTTCTAATTTATTATCTACTATTTTCAATACAACCACCTCAGATTTTGAGTCCTATTGCTTCTCTAACGTATTTCATTATGGAATCAGGCGTTCTACCTGTTCCATGACGATCGGGTATCTCAACGATTAATGGTGTTTTGTAATTCAGTCTTATATTATTGATCTTATCTGGTATTAAACTACCGAGTTTTTCAGTTATGAGAATAATACCAACGGATTGATTCTCAAGAGCTTTATTTAATGCTCCGAGAATCTCGTTTTCTTTATGGACAACAATTCCTTCAATACCTGCAAGGCGCATGCCAGTCCATGTATCAATATTATCACTAATGAGATACATTTTCATTTTACCACTCCTTAAGAGCCGCTTAACCTAATATCATAATAGAAATAATTAATCCATAAATTGCAATACCTTCAGCAAGTCCAACAAAGATAACGGTTTTACCAAGCAAACTTTCATTCTCACTAATTGCACCGATAGCAGCTGATGCAGAAACAGCAACCGCTATTCCACAACCAATACATGCTAAGCCAGTTGAAAGACCAGCTGCAAGGTATCTCATGCCGTCTGAAGAACTGACAGCTGCATTAACAGCATGCTCTGCTGCTACAGAAGTACCACCGCTTAATAATACAATGGTTGTAACGATTAAGAAAGTAAAAAAACTTAGAATATTGATACCTAGAAATTTTTTTGCTTTTTTGCCTTCTACACCTTTTTTAATCGCATAGACGCCATATCCAATCGTTACGACAACAAATAATAATGCTGTACTCATTACAAAATCCATGATTAGTCCTCCTTCCAAGTATTAATGACTCATTTGTCTATTTTTTATTTCAAATGGCTTAAAGGGTATTCCATCGCCACTAAAATAACGGCTGAATAATTCATAATATTGAAGTCTTAATCCTTGAATACTTACAATTAAGCCTTCAAGACCTATAACTATGATATTACCAATAATCATAACTATAATAGAACCTCCACTACCTGCCATATCAGCTAAAGCATGAAAGGCTATAAAGAAACCCACATGATTAAGAGCAAAAGCACCGAGCCTGATAAAGGATATGGTATTACTTAAAATCCCTAGCAAGGTTTCTATCATTTCAAAAAATGCTTCAATAAAGAAGCCAGACTTCTTTGGAAAAATTCGTTTTCTTCGTGCTAGTAAGTTTTCTAACGGATGTGACAAAAACATGATAATTAGTGGCAAAACAATTAATAATAGTATATGCCATGGCTGAATCTGTACATCAAGGTTAAATGCCAAAGCTGCCCCTCCTACTAATAAGGAGATGTAAAAAATCAGTCCAGTAATTCCGTGTCTATCAAACAGCATTTTACCATATTTTTTACTGTTAAACTTATTTCTTATATTTAATAGCGTAGCGATGATAAGAAGTAGAACACCAAAAGCAATTGCCACACCTAATATCAACATCTTATGTTCCATAGGATTAATCATAGGAATAAAGTAAAAAACTTCTCTTAAGAACGTTTCATTCCCAAAAAACGAACCGTAAAACAAACCAAAGACAGCAGATGATAGACCTAAATAGACAGCTATCATAGCAATACTATTTCTAGACTTTTTGTAAAACCTCCACCCAAAAAAGCTAATAAGTAAGCCTTGACCAACATCTCCAAACATCATACCAAACATCAATAAATATGTAATGGCAACAAAAATTGTGGGATCCAACTCATTGTAGGAAGGCGTCCCATACAAATAGACAAGCGCTTCAAACGGCTTAAAAAATTTCTTGTTATTTAGTTTAGTTGGAGGTTTAGCATTTTTCATTGTATCCACTTCTTCAACGAAACACGATATACACTCTTCTTTTTCAATGCTTGCTAAAAAAGGTTTCAGAGAAGATTCTGGTATCCAACCAGTAATATAAAAGCTTTCTTTGGATCGCACAGCATATTTTCTAACATCAAACACTTTATCCAATCGGATAATTAAATTATAGCATTGAGCAATATCTGTAAAGTTATCCTTGTAAAAGCTTTTGATTTTTTCATTCATAAGCTTCTGTTGCTGCTCTAAATCCTTAATGTCATTTTCAAGTCGAGCTAGAGCCTCTTTAGGTTTGCCCTTAACCGTATCAGAAATTTTTATTCTTTCAAAGTAATGAGTAGCAAATAAGCTATCGATATTTTCCTGTTCCATATGGGGCATAAAGTAGACAATATAAACATCTTCGCCTTCTTCAAAGACTTTAAAAAGGATAATCTCAAGATTCTCTAAATAGTAATGTAATCTTTTGAAACTCTCTTTAGACATTTTCCCAAATCTAAATTTAATAAATTTAAAAGAAAAAAACTGTTCCATTTCAATGTCTAAATTCAGAATTGGATGTAATTGCTTCATAGTAATACTTTTTCTCTTAATCTCTTTTTCTATTTTTTTCTTTTCTTGATCTAATTCACTCATCCTTTGATTTAAATCATCAATAAGCGGCTCAACATCAGTTTGGCTTATATCTGCATTCTCTAAACTAAGATCATTTAAAGAAATATTTAGATGATCACATAGCTTTTCAATTTTTTTTAAAATTGAATCATACGGATTTTCATGAGTAAATGGATGAAGCCCTTTAACTGAATCTAAAATCACTGTGTCATTAATAAGCTGAATATGGTGAGGAATAACATGCTGATCGACAAAGGAATCAATGTCTTTTATGGGTCCAGCTACATTAATCATATACATTTTTTCAACCATATCCGTTGCCTCCTTTCAATGAAATATCATTTCTAAGTATTAATCATAAAATGTTCTATCGTTTTTAGATCTTCTCCATAACGAATACCTTCAATGATAGTCGTTATATTAGCTATTTCAATTTGTTTTATAACTACATAACCTATAATTGGCGCAATAGAAAACGGGCTCATTCTAATATATTTTTTTAGACCATGTGCTAAATACTCTTGAAAGCGCTTGTCCCATTCTATAGGATTATCATTAAATAAAAATTTATAAGCAGATTGATTCAGTAATTTTAGTAGAGTGTCATCATCTTTGGCATCAATCATCTGATTCATTAAATGAGGCTTAAGCTTATAATTAAAAGGTACTAAATAGCGATAAAGCATTTCTTTGCTGAGTTTATAGTACTTTTTACCACGATAAATCCATAGGATATTACCAAAATCAGCTGCTGTACCCAAGAAAAACATTTCTTTTTCTGTTCTACTGGGCAAATCACCGTCTTGTTCTACTAACTGTTTATAAAAATACATATCTAAAATCATCTCAGCGGAAAACAAATCTATTTTATGGTCATCAATAATAAGCGGTTTTAAAAGTTTATAAAAGCCAGTATCACTTAAACCATCTAACCAAGTATTAAAATTATCAGCTTTAAGAAGAACATCAAAATCAATAACACTATATTTGTTAATAAAAAAGAAGCTTTTATCCATCTGTTCTAAGCTCTTACCAACTTGTAACACTCTCATCATTTTTTTAAGATCATCAATGACCTGTCTCATATAGACAAAACGATAAATAGATTTATCGCTGCCTTTTAAATATCGATCAATTTTAAGAACATCTTGTATCAAAGCTTGGCTTAATAAGCTTTCTAAATGACCTCTATGAATGTTATTTTCATTAATTCCTTCTAGAACTTCATGATAATAGGTATTATTTTTTAAATATAGCGCAACTTCTTTTACACTTTTTTTAGCCATAAGTTGTTCATAATCATTTTTTTTAAGCATTTTGCCAGTCATAGCCCTTATTTTCGTTGATAGATGGCTATATTTAACCAAACCTAACATCTAAAATCACCTCTTAAGTACAGCTTCAACCAGCTGTTCAACCCATATTGTTTTGTTTTGACTAGCAAGGGACTCCATAGCTGCTACTTTATCATTCGTTTCGTTCATTAGAAGTTCTGCCTTTTCTCTAACTTCATTCAGCTCTCGTTCTCTTATCTGCTTTATTTTCCTTATTGCCTTGGATTTGGTTTCTTTCTCTAATAAGTCAAGTCTATTATTCATTTCACTGACTTTTTGATTTCTTTCTTGATGCGTATTTTCAATAATATCTTGAGCCTTTTTTTCAATAGATATTATCTCTTTAATGACCTCAATCATAGCGGCACCTCTTTCTTTACAAGAATTTCATAATATCATTTTATCTTGTACTTTCAAGTCTATCAGCACAAGTTATTAATAAAATTATAAAGAATTCTTTTAAAAAACACACTTATAATGATAGCAGATTTGATAAAATTTCTCAACTACATTATATCTAAAAATATGATCAAACTATACAATATATTCATTTAAATTACACAGTTCGTTTTTTACTTATGTTTATGAGTAGGTCTATCACCTAAAAAGTAGCTAAAAATCACCCTTCATCTAATTGTACTTCTTTTTGAATCAATTTAAAAACATCCTCTTTTGATATTTTTTTCAGCCTATGATAGCGATTGTTTTGTATGGATGGATCAAATTGACAAATAGAAGAGTAAGGACAATAATCACATCCTGTGCCTTTAGCATCTTTATAAGGATACAGGTCAACCTGACCTTTCATTATAGCTTTACCTATATTCATAGATTTTATTTGAACGTATCGCTGTATTTCTTTCATTTGCTCCTTGGAAGCAATAGACGATCTTTTTCCAAAACCTTTAGATGTAATTTCTACTGGTATCACATCTGAATGCCTGATAATATCCCTATCCATCTTTTTAATAATATCAATATCTTTTAAAACAAGTCCTTTCATTTTAAGATTCTTAATGATTTCTTTTTCAATAATAGGATCATCTACCTCTTTATTTTGCTTAATAATTGGATCGTCTATGTAATAGTAAAAGACCCCTGCTGGTATAACATGCTTCGTTGTATTATTCTTTTCAAGCTCAGTCACAGCATTTAAATAAACAAAGAGCTGTAGTTGCATACCATAATATAAGGCTGCTATATCAAAATTCTTAGAACCAGATTTGTAATCAATGATTTTTACATAAACCGTATCCTCATTTTCATACTTATCTACTCTATCTATTCTTCCTCTTAACTGCATGGTTTTATTATCTTCAAAATTAATACATAAGGTATCACATTCCTTCGCATTAAAAGCAACCTCATAATCCGTGGGTTTAAACTCTCCCTTCTTAATTTGATAGGTCAGTGCCCAAACTGCCCTTTTGGTAATCCGTATCAGCCTTTTAACCAAATACTCATTCCTTCTATTACTAAAGAATAGTTGATGACTATACTTTTCTGCTACTTCTATTACCGTCTCTTCAATTAATTGATTTCTGACTGTATCCTCTAACATATCCCATTGCAGTCGACGTTGACTTAGCTTTTTAGAAAATTGATCGATCGACTGGTGAAATAAAATACCAATGTCAGGCATGGATATTTCATAGACGGGTCTTTCATGAACTTCTAGTCCATATTCTAAAAAATGAGCAAAAGGGCAATTTGCAAAGGCTTCTAATCTTGATACGCTATTAATTAATGTATCACCATATAGCACGTGTACTGCTTTTTTAGAAAGCATCTTTTCATTATTATCATGGTACAGCCCCTTAACAGCTGCCTTAGTAACAGGATGCCATACTTTATTTTGAATATACCAGCTATAGACTTCTTTCCACATATCATTAGTATCTTCAATAAAATTGTTTTTTAAATTCTCTAATAATCTTTTAAACGTTGGTATCGGCTGATTCACTAGGAATTCTACCCCTTTTACTTCGTCTGTTCGATAAAGCTTAAGCTCTGGATAGATTTTTCTCAACCGACTGACGAGGATAGAAGGTCTTAGTGTTTTTCCATCAAAATTAGTGCGCGCAAAGCTTAAAATAAGCTTTTCACTAGGCTTTGTTATACCCATATATATTAAGAACTGCTCTTCAAATAATTGTCTATTTGGATTGGGTGCGAGGTGTATTCCTTTGGTTTCAAGAAGGTCTCGTTCCCCATCAGTTAACAAACCTGCTTTTAATAATGGCTTAGGAATTTTGCCTTCATTAATACCTAATAATAACAGCACCTTAACCTCTTTCAATCGTGTCCTTTCTAAATCACCAACCACAACCTGATCTAATCCAGGAGGAACAAGTCCTAACTCGCATTGCTCTAATCCCGCTCTTAGTATACCTAAATACTCCAATGGCGTTAGGCTTTCTTCGCCAAGTATATCTACCATCTGATCCAGTAAATCTGTTGTAATTTTCCATATCTGTGCATATTCACGTTCTAAGAGCCATTCTCCTTTTTCGTGGAATGATTTCTGATAATTCTCTATTTTTTCCTGTACTTGCAGTTGTTCCAATAATTCATATAAGGCACTAGATAGAACCGATACCTTCACAGCTTTGCTTCTATGTACTCTATCATTGAAAACCCTTAGAGGCTGTATAAGCTTCTCTCTAGCAGCATTAACTTGTTCTGCTAAACATCTCTTATGATCTTCATTTGCAGTATTTGGTAAGCGATACGGATAAGTCCATGGCTGAAGCCATTGATTTTTCCCTTTGATACCATATGCCAATACATAGTTATCCAATCGATCAATCTCTTGTTGGCAAAGTGACGTTAAATTCGTTCTTAAATATCTAAATACAGATTCATACGACCAATTTTTATTAATAATTTCTAAAGAGGAACTAATCAATTCAACTAAAGGATGAGAAAGTATCGTTTTCTTTTTATCAATAAAATAAGGGATATCGTATGCATTAAAGGAGCGTTGTATCATTTTATCATAGCCGTTTAGGTCACCTGTGACAACTGCTATATCTTTATATCTATACCCATTCTTTCTAATAAAATAATGGATAAGATTTGCTGCAAAATCCACTTCACTTTTTATGGTATCTGCAGTATACAGCATCATTCCTTTAGGCACTTGTTTATATTTTTTATAAGGGTAGCGAAAAATATTCTTTTCTAGATGTGCTAACACTTCATTGCCTGCAAATCTCTTAGGACTGCCATTATTAAGATTAATGTCTTCTAATAGCATAACCCCTTCTTCCCATGCAATCTGCTTAAGTTTATTATAGGTTAAGAAACTTTCATAGAACAAATGAGCCTCATCTTTCATCTCATTTTTAGAATAGTTACGTTCTAGGTTTAACGTCATAAACACATTCTTTGCTTTCGTTATTAACGATCTTAATACTTTATATTGAATAGGAGTAAATCCATAAAACCCATCAATCCATACCGTAGCATGTTTTATCCATGAGGATTGAATGACAGCACCAGCTAATAGATCTAAGGTCTCCTCAGCCGTTAAATATGCTTTTTTTATCTCATTCTTATACCTGCTGTAAACCAACGACATATCTTTTAACTTTAGAGATAACAGAGCATTATCCTGTATATCTTGTATTGATTGTTCTAAGTCCTCTAAGCTAATATTATATTGAGCTAATTCAGTAATCATACTTTTAATTTTACTAATAAAACCTGATTTATTCTTATTTTTATAAATCAAGCTAAGACCTTTGCCTTCTTCTTCAATAATTTTTCTAATGAGCATGTTTTTTCCTGTATCGCCTAATACTGTTTTTCCTGCTGTACCTATCTCATCAAAAATTCTATAAGCTAACCTTTGAAAGCTTAATACTTCAATTGACATAATGCCATGCGTAGGATGAAGCTCTACCATATCTTTCTGAGATTCTAAAGTAAACTGTTCAGGCACAATAAAGAGTAATTTATCTAATGTGTTTAATTTTAAGGATGCTTGTATCATGGATTGATAGCAGTAATGTGTTTTTCCCGCTCCAGAACATCCCAAAACCAATTGTAATGCCATATTTTAACACCTTCTAATTATGTTTTCTATTAATAAGCCTATCATAAGTGACATTGGCATTGCAAGATTAAAAGATTACGATAAAACGGTCAAGGGTAAATACTATTAGTTCTATAACCCTCTTTCTAAATAGTACTTACCCTTTTTTAATTAAATACATAATGCTATAATTTGTTAGCTTACTAGCTTATATATTCTTCTTTATTTAACTTGATTTCTTTCTGCTCTTTTAATTCTAAATAGTATAAAAGCACCTAACCCAATTAATAGTAGTGGAAAAAGCATTGTTCTAATTTTGTAGATGACATGCCATGGTACATAATCTTTAAAAATAACATTCAATAATGAAAGACTTCCTACAATTAAAAGCCCATAAGCAGCATGTAGAGATTTAAACTGTATATCTAATCTAAAAAACGGCTTATCTAAAACTATTTCATTATTTTTAACCTTTTTTATAATATGGTGTGCATCAAAGAAGCTGTAAAACCACAGAATGACAAATGCAAATGCTGGAAGAGGTCCTATAAAAAATAAGTTCATTAGTGATATTAAACCTAAAAATATTACCATAAGAATAAAGCCTCTTTGCATTAATCCTAAATACATATGAGCCGCACCAGGAAGTAATGAAAAAACAAAAGCCCAGAATTTATTATAATCCTTATTCACATCCTTAACGCCTAAGGTCTGGTAGCATTCCTTACATAACGCTTTAACACCATCTGTATGCGCACATTCTTCGCATATGGGTTTTCCACATTCTGCACATGTATATTGTGCTTCTCTTTCTGGATGATAGTGACATTTCATGTATTAACCTCCTTAATTAAATATTTGATATTGACTTAATTTATCCAATAGTTCTGTAATCACTTGATTGAAGGATATAATTCCATTTTGTAATCCTTGAGTAAAAAACATATTTTTTTTGAAGGTCATCATATTAACAACTAAACCTAGTATACCTGTACATATCAAGCTGTTTGCCAACTTCATAGCAAAAGCATTCGTCGTTTTATGATGAATTATTCTTTCTGAGTGTTGTACAGAAACCATAATTCTATCTGATAAATTGCTACTTGTTTCTATGAGTGGATGAGCATTGAGGAGCGCTTGTAGTTCTTCATCAACATTAACCGTTTGTTTTAGGTCACTTGTTTTCCTGTTTTTTCTATTAAGTATTTTCATTTTAAACTCTTTGCACTTCAATTGCTTCACCTCCATAACCTTCTTTTATCAGCTTATCTTTCAATTGTTTTCTAGCTCTATATAGTCTAGTTTCAATGGTTTTAACTGGAAGATCCAGTATGTAAGAAATTTCTTTATAAGTTAAGTGATTAAAATGATAAAGAATAATGACTGCTTTGTACTTATCTTTTAAGCTTTTAACAGCAAGATGAACCATCTGTTGTTTTTCTTTATAAACAACTATATCCTCAACGCATGCATTGTCTTTAACTTCTTTAACTTTTTGGTCAGTAAAACTCAGCTTATCAAAAAATCTGCGTTTGGACTTTCTCTTCCAATCCAGACATGTGTTCATGGCTATTTTATATATCCATGTTGACAGCTTACATTGATACTTAAAGTCAGGAAGATATTGATAAATCTTAATAAAAATATCTTGACACAAATCCTCTGCATCATTATAGTTATTGGTAAACTTATAAGCCATCGTTAGGATTCGGGATTGGTTTTCGATGACTAATTCTTGAAAGGCTTTTTGGTTATGCTGCCTTAACTGCCTTATATTTTCCTCTTGCAAGTCATCACCGTCCTCTAACCTATCAAAGATTTATCTTATATTAATATTTCCATGCGTGGCAGCTATAGTAATTGTATTTTCGCTCTCTCCAATTGTTTGATTAACTGTATTAGAATTATTGTCTTCGTTAGCTAATTGATTCGGATAGTCGTTTCCATCATATCGTTCATTTACCTTTAAATTCATATCTGTTTTTATTGTGCCATAAGATGATGATAAGTCAAATAAACCCTGTTGTTGATTTGGAACTTTTAAGGTGACATCTCCATAGCTGCTATCTATTTCTACACTTTTTAATTCAGTATCTGGGTTATAAAGTTCAATATTTCCATGCTCTGAAACAATATCTATATCCCCTTGACTATCTTCAATAAATAAATCTCCATGTCTGCTTCTCAATTTAATATTCGATTGAATGTTTTTTACTCTGATGACTTCATAGCTGTTTTTAATATCGGTTTTACCATTGACACCATCTACCTGTATCCCAGAATACTCAGCAGAAATGGTTAAATCTTTTTTTACTTCAGAACCTTCTATTGTACCATGCATTTGATTAACCGTTACTGTGCCGGCGATATTATCAAATGAAGTTAGTTCATATTCATTCTTGAGTTCTAAATCACTTTTTATATCCTTAGCTTCAATTTTACCATGTTTATTTGTGATAACCGTAGAACCTTTAACATCTATAACCTCTACATCACCATAGGTATTCTCAATCGAACACTCACTACCAACATGTTCTACTTTAGTGTTACCATGCCTATTATTTATGGCTATATACTTATCTATATTTCTTGCATGTATATCACCATATTTATTATTGAGTTCAACTTCTAAGTGCTTAGGCATCTTAATAATAAGTTGTACGGATGTACTTAATTCAACAGTATTTAATCCTCTGTAATTCGCTGATATATTTAAGTGCTCCCCTGATCCTCTACTTAATTTTATGATTTGATTTGCTATATCTGATGCATATGATTCGTCTTCAAATGTTCGTACTTTAATAACTGCCTCTATGAGTATATCTTCTGCTTCTATGGTTTGAATATCTATATCTCCTTGAGAGTTATCAATCACAAGCTTCTGTAGATTGTTTGCATCTTCTGTATAATGCTCTGTAAATTCATAGACATTTTTAATATCAAACACTCTTTCAAACCATTGGTTTTCATAATTACCATCCACAAAGTATGTAAAACCTGTTATAGAAAAAGAAGAACCATAAATAATAAGCAATAAAATAATAGACCAACCACTTATTTTTACTTCTAATGCTTTTTCTGTCTTTTTATAAAACCATTCATAAAAAATGAATTCAACACCTAGTAATATAATACTTGAAGCAAACATAATACGTAAAGTTTCAAATATATCTAATGGTGTATAGATATTGATAAGATATATAACCCCTATAGCTATTAGGGTTATAGCTAAGGTCAAAGAACCTATTTTTTTCTTTTTCATGATACCCTCCTTAAGTATGCACTACTTTGTTGTACTTATATGACCTGTCGTCTATTAGTTACTAATGCTTAGTAATATTTTATACCTCCTTATTCTTCTTGATACGTATCATTTTTAGTTTCATTTATTTAGACGCATTAACTCTCAATAACCCTTCAAAAAAACAAATTTATTTTTTAATAGATATTCTCTTTTCTATCATCCTAGAATTTCAAGGATTGAAGGAGTTTTATAAAAAAATCATACTATTACTTTTAAGGATTAAATGTATTAATCCACAAAAAGATTGAGTATGACTTTGTATTATTCTTCTTCTAACTCATATAAATAGAGTTCTTTACCTTCTAGTTTATCTTTATTAATCTTATGCTCATATTGGGTAGGTAATGCAATTCTATCTGGATTGCCATCTGAGATATACCGATATTCTGGATGCTTATTCTCATAAAAATCAAAAAACCACCATAAATCTTGAGGTTCCCATTCTGAACCTGTTACCCTAGGCATATTCAATGGTTCAAAATTAATATGTAAAGGAGACACATTGGGACCACACGCGCCGACTCTCATAGCCAATTGATTTTTATAAGTATGGTTATCATAACTACCTTCTGCTATCAAATGAATCTGTTCCCCTTTTGGTCTCTCACCAAATGGATAAGCTAAAAAATCCACAGTATAGTTAGGAATTATTTCCTTAATGAATTGATCGGTTTGAGCAATTTCTTTTTGAATGTTCTCAGGACTGCTTGTTCTAAGATTAGCATGCGTATGTGTATGATTTCCCACATCATAACCATGTTCCACCAACCATTGCAGCCTCTGTTTGAGCGTACCAGCGCCTTCAAAAATATGTTTACCACTATTAATATTTAGTGCTGCTGCTTTTCCAAAATCAGGATGTTCCTTAGCAAATGCTTCCAACATGCCTATTGCAGTACCAGGTGCTGGGACCAGCTCCCCATCCACTTCAATTAATGAAAACGTTGATTTAAGTCCATCATCAAAAGTCAACACGATAGGCGTGTATCCTGCTTCTACTTGAATATGATTATCTAAATAATCGCGCATGGATATTAATCGATAGCCATGCTCATACATGTATTCTAAATCTTTGATAAAATCATTTGCAGTTCTATGATAAGGTGGATTATCAAGTATACCATGATACATAACTATCATAATATGTCCTACTTCATAAGGCTTAACCTCTTGGTAATTGATTTCTCTGCCTTCTAAACCAGGCTGTTCTGTATCTTCATCAATTGTAAGCTCCATATGATTGGAGCTTTCATAAGTATCTGTTTGACTATCATTTGGACTATTATCTAGCAGTCCATCTTGTTGATTGGTATGACTAATATTTTCTATAGGGATTTCACTTTCTACCTTGGGAGTATCTTTATCTTTATGTATGGGCGTACCATTTGCTTGACAAGCTGTAAAAATCGAAAGACATAAGAGTATTATGGAGAGTTTTTTTCTGTTCAATGAATTCTTCCTTTCAGTATTAATCTAGAATATGATAGGTCTTTAGCATGTCACTATTTATTTCAATGCATTTTTCCAGTTTTTTTCATATTTTGTCTACATTATAAATAAAATATAATAATGAACCATTGCTATAGGAGGGTATTATGAGTCGAACTAAAATTATCGTTCTTCAGTTAAAAGAAATTATCTATACTGCTTTGTTTGTTGCTCTTGGCATCTTTCTTATCTTATTATTAATTTTTATGTTTACCAATAAAAAAGACAAAGAAGCTGTTCCAACTACACAGTATGTCCCTGGTGTTTATACATCCTCTGTTATTTTTAATAATCATTATGTGGATGTAGAGGTTATTGTGGATAAAAATCACGTCAATGCAGTTAATATTAAGCAGCTGGATCCAATTGTTGAAACCTTCTATCCAACCCTTGTCCCATCACTCAATAATATTGAAGATCAGTTGATGGATGACATAGCATTAGACGATATAGAAATAGGTATTGAAACTAAACATACCTCCAATCAATTAGTCTTAGCTATTGAGCATGCATTACAAAAGGCTAGAGTCGGAGAGATACATAACTGATTTGCAGTATAAAAGTAGAATTACCTTTTATAGTAATTCTATTTTTTTTACTTAAATCCATTGTGTAGCATTTTGTATTTTCATTCTATGATTCTTTTTTACTAATTACACTTAGTGCCTTATGCTTGACGGTTATGTTGAGAGGATATTTAGGCCCCGCTTCCCCATCAATATCGGATAGATTGCTTTGTTCGCTTTCATCTAAGCAATGGATTTGAAGCTCTTTCACCTTCCAGTGAATCACATTTCTATCTCTTAAATGATCGCCTCGTAATATTTTAGAGAATAAAAAAGGCAGTTCATTAATTGGACAAGCTTTAATACCAATTAAATCCATATACCCATCATCAATTGCTGCCTCTGCTGCCAACTTGTTAAAACTACCTGCTCCAGTACTGTTTAATAATAAAAACAGATAAAAATCATCTTCTAATTCATCCTTTTCAGATTGTAAAAGATATCTTATTTTTCTAAATCTAGGAATCTGCTGTACACCTTTTATATAATAGGCAAGTTTACCAAGGGTATTCTTTAGTTCAATATCAATGTTTTGAGAAATATTGGTAAATAAACCACCACTACAGACATTAATGAAGTACCTGTCATTAACTTGACCAACATCTACTCTTTTTTCCTGCATTTCACTTAGAACATCAAAGCATTCAAGATAGTCCATAGGTATATTCATGTAAGTTGCAAAATCATTGGCTGTTCCTGATGGTATTACCCCTAAAGGTATCTCAATCTTTTGCTTCATCATAAAATTAACAACTCGATTAACAGAACCATCTCCACCAGCAGCAATAATCGCCGTACACCTTCTTAAATCTTTATCTATTAAGTAGTGTTCAAAATCCTTATTGCTGACTGTTCTATGTATTCTTACTTCACAGCCTATGCTTTCAAATTTATGTATAAAAGCATCTAAATGATTGGGAAAGTCTCTATTCCCAGCCATTGGATTGTATAAAAGCTGTACAAATTTCATTTAATCCCCTCCCACATCGTCATAGCCTATTGATTTCCTTCATACTACTTATTATAAAGAAAATGGAGAACTATTCAATATGTGTTTACTAGAAAATAAGTAGATTTTTAGTCTTATGTAGGTCAACATAGATATGTATTTATCTATGCTGTAGCTATTAAAGCTCACCCTTTATTATTATTTAAATGAATGGTCACTTGAGTTAAATCTTTGATTAAGCTGTTCCCCACTACCAAGTTTTCCTGCACTTGCTAATTGACCTATTTCAGCAGAGGTTAAATGACCCATATATGGCTTAACTCTTGGCACATTATTGGATGGTATATTGTTACTACTTGGATTATTTATTGATTTCATATATTGACCTCCCTATTTTTTATTTTATAATTTTACTTTTGCCTTGGGTTTCTTTCAATTATTATTATTTTAACCGCCTTTGTTTTAAACTATCCGATAGATGCCATACTAAATAATGTTATTGAATCAATAGAAATTCTTGACAATAAAAAAACATGATGATACAATATATTGTATTAACTTATCGCATTAACTACAATATAATGTATGAGGTGACCTTATGATAACCGTTTTAAAACGAAGTGGAGCAATTGTTGATTTTAATAATAAAAAAATAATAACCGCAATTCAAGCGGCCATGGCAGAAACTAAAGCTGGTATAGAAGTAGATTTAGCTATAGATATGAGTGAAGCTATCACCAAAGAAATAAGTACTTATAAAATGCCAATACCTGTTGAAACTATTCAAGACATTGTTGAAAACTATCTCATGGATTCACCTAGAAAAGATGCTGCAAAGCGTTATATTCTTTATCGCTATGAGAGAGATAAAACAAGAGATAAAAGAAATAAAAGAACGGATTCTACACTTCTATCAGAAGCCTTTATCAGCCAATATAAACATAAACCTAATCCCATGAAACAACTGGGTAGTTTTGTTTATTACAGAACATACTCACGATGGCTTCCTGAGGAAAATAGAAGAGAGTATTGGTGGGAGACAGTTAGACGTGCTGTTGAATACAACTGCAGCTTAATACCTACCACAAAGAAAGAAGCAGAGAAGCTTTATGATAATATTTTTCATCTCCGCCAATTTTTATCTGGTAGAACCTTCTGGGTTGGTGCTACAGAAGTAGCTAAAAATTATCCGATGGCGAATTATAACTGTGCTTTTCAAGTGATTGATGACTTCGATTCTTTCAAAGATCTGTTTTATTTGTTAATGGTTGGTGCTGGAGTTGGCATTAGAGTTTTGAAAAGTGATATTGAAAAATTACCAAAAATCAGAACTGATTTTGAAGTGATTCATGAGGACTATACCCCAACTCCTTATAACATGAGAGAAGATAGTACCAGCATCGAATTCAGTCATAATAATACAGCAAAAATTATAATTGGAGATAGTAAAGAAGGATGGGTTCAATCTTTAGACCTATTTCTTAAGTTAATTTATAGTAATGAATATAGAAAAGTTAATACAGTGATTTTGAATTATAATCATGTGCGTCCAAAAGGTGAACGATTAAAAACTTTTGGAGGCACAGCAAGCGGACATACAAGCCTCAAGAACATGTTTATAAAAATAAGCAAAATCATAAAGAAAAGAGGAGTTGTAGAAGAAGAAATCCGAATCAACCTCCGTCCTATTGACTGTTTAGATATAGCTAATATTATAGGAGAAAATGTAGTCGTTGGTGGTGTTAGACGAACTGCTGAAATTGTTCTCATTGGGCCAGATGACAAGGAATGTATCGAAGCTAAAAATAATCTCTACAAACAAATAGATGGTCAGTGGATAGTTGACCAAGACATTATCCATAGACAAATGAGTAATAACTCTATCTACTACAAACAAAAACCGCAAAGAGAGCAACTACATTGGATGTTGAATCAGATGAGATATTCTGGAGAACCTGGGTGGGTCAATGAATCAGCTGGTTTAAAAAGAAGACCTAATATGAATGGTGTTAATCCATGTGGTGAAATTCTTCTTGATTCTAAAGGTCTATGTAATTTAACAACAGTCAATGTCTATGCTTTTGTTAATGAAGACGGTACTCTAAACCAAGAAGAATTATTTGATGCACAACGTTTATCTGCTAGAGCTGGTTACAGGATGACCTGTGTTGAATTAGAGCTTCCTAAATGGGATTATATACAAGATAGAGATAAACTGATCGGCTGTTCTCTAACAGGATGGCAGGACATGGTCAATAAAGTGGGGCTTGACAAGAATGAGCAAGCTAAGCTTTTAACAAAGCTAAGAGAGATTGCTAAAGAAGCTGCTAAAGTATATTCTAGCGATATAGAACAAAATGAACCGCTTCTTGTAACCACCATTAAGCCTGAAGGTACTCTTAGTCAGCTTCCTACAGTATCGAGCGGTGTCCACTATTCTCATTCTCCCTACTATATTAGAAGGGTTAGAATTAGTAGTGCCGATCCATTGTGTAAGGTATGTGAAGAATTAGGCTATCCAATATTTCCTGAAGTAGGCCAAGAACTAGAAACATGCACAACTAAAGTGATTGAGTTTCCAGTAAAAGCTCCAGAAGGCATAACTAAATACGATATATCCGCTATAGAGCAATTGGAAAACTATCAGATGTTTATGGAAAATTATGTTGATCATAATTGTTCCATTACAGTTCATGTAAAAGAGCATGAATGGGAAGAAGTCGAACAATGGGTGTGGAATAACTGGGAAGATATAGTGGCAGTTACATTTTTATCTCTAGATAATAATTTTTATCAGCTTTTACCCTATGAAGCCATTAACGAAGAAGAGTATCAGAAAAGAGTGAACGCTATGAAACCATTTATACCTAACCTTCTATCTAAGTATGAAAAAGTAGAGACAGAACTGGATATTGGAACACAGTCCTGTGAAAATGGTGTGTGTCCAATTCGATAAATATTTAAAAGAAGCTAATACAAGATTACCCGTTTAAGGAAATGTATTAGCTTCATTACTCACTTGATTATATGGGATATTGTCTATCCAAATGATCTCCTCTTGACATGTCGACTATATAACCAGCATGACTAATACCTTCTTGAATAATAGCTAAGAATTGTGCTCCTTCATCTCCTGTATTCATCTTTCCATCATATAATGAATACTTGTCTCTAACATTGGCTGGTGTTAAATTAGGCATAACAACATTAGCTCCTGCTCTTAATCCTTTCTTTCGCCCTATGGGACTAAGCGTTCCTAATGCTGTTGTGGCAGGTAATAAAACCTTTGGTAATAATAATCGAATCATTGACAACAAAATGCATGTTTTATCAACGGTTCCAGATGGGTAACGACCTAGTGGGGTATCTTTTTGAGGAATAAAAGGACCTATGCCTACCATATGTGGTTGAAGCTCTTTTAAGAATCTTAAGTCTCTTACAAAATCCTCATTAGTCTGTCTAGGTAGTCCCACAATAAAACCTGCACCAATCTGATACCCGATCGTTTTAAGATCATATAAGCATCTGATTCTATTATCATAGCTCATATCTGGATGAAGGTAGTCATATAATTCTCTGCTATTAGTTTCATGACGTAATAAATATCTGTCTGTACCCGCATCATAATACCTTTTGAAACTGTCATATGATTTTTCACCAATGGAGAGTGTAATAGCACATTCTGGAAAATCGCTTTTTATATTGGATATAATATCGCATATCTTTTGGTCGGTGTAATAAGGGTCTTCGCCCCCTTGTAAGACAAAGGTTCGATATCCCAAATGATAACCTTCTCTACAGCATGCTATAATACCCTCTTTAGACAATCTGTATCTATCCGCCTTACAGTTGGCATGTCTTATCCCACAATAAAGACAATTGTTTGTGCAATAATTGGTGAACTCTATAAGACCTCTAAGGTACACTTTGTCTTGATAGTTTGCCTTTCTTACTTTGTCTGCACATCTGTGCAAATATAACGTATTCTTATCATTGAGATTATTTAAAAGCTGTAGTAGATTTTCAGCATCCAAATCGTTAGTATGATAAAGCTGATCAATGAGTGATTTCATAATCTTCTCCTCTCAAAAGGCATAAGATTAAAGTTTTAATTTAGTCTAGTTTATATAGTATCAAAAAAAAGTGTGATTGACAATGTATAGTATTTATACAAAAAGACAAACCCCTTAAGACTAGTGCTTTGATGCACTTCAATCTTAAGGGGTTAATCTATTCACCTAATGTATAAGTTCTTTTAATAGAGGGTATCTTGTATTTCTAAGCTTCTAATCCTCCTACAGATCCATAATATTATTGAGTCCTGTATTCATTAAAAGTTTTGCTAGAAGATTATCTATGGATATTTTTTTGCCTACCATAGTCCTGACTGTATTTAGGAGTACTCTAAGGTCATATTGTCCATTATAAACTGGGGGTACCTGCTTTTCTAATCCTAGTAATTGGTAGACTGCCATGATAGCAGAACGTATAGAGTATTCAACTGTGAACACACAATCATTAGGTATCTCTGAAAACTGCCCGATAAAAGCTAAGTTAGTGGAGCCTTTGGGTACTACCTCAGGACGGTCTCCCTTGCTACGAGGCATAAATTGACTGGTAATATAGGGCATCATACACGGTATAACATTGGAAGAGGATAGAATCTCAGGTATTTGTTCCTCTAACCCTAGATGATATAGAAGTTCTGAAAGCAACTCTGAACCCGTGCAATCTCGCATTTTTTTCTTAATGTAATTACCGTCTTTATCAGAAAATAAACCATAAGCCCATAATACATGTACGTTTTCAGGCTGATTAATAAAATGCGGCTGTTTTGGAACAACGAAGGTTATCAACCAATTAGAATCCTTAATGGTTATGGCACCACCCATTCCTGGTGCATCGCCAGTAAACTCTAATAGATAATCTAATAGGGTTGAGTTATCTGTAATGGTTGTTGTAAAGGACAGCCAATTGGAATCTTCTATGTTGCCTGCAAAAACATCAGGATGACCAAAATCATCACTCTGTTTTGCAATCTTTTCCCATAGAGACCAACAACCTCTGTTTTTCTGATCACGGTTAAGAACCGCTGGCTTATCCATACTCCCTAATGTTGAATTTTCAGTCATAGAGCCATTCGTGATAAAGACTAAATCAGTGTTAGATGTTTCAATGACCTCTTCTTTTCCATCTCTAATAATATAGATACGTTCCACTGTTTTTTCATTTTCTGTTATCTTAATATCCAGATCTGTAACTTCAACACCTAGTTCCATTCTAACCCCATGTTTTTTAAGCCAGGTGATGAGTGGTAAAATAAAGGAATCATATTGGTTGTATTCTGTATGAAGAATACCGACTAGTTGATTCATACCACTAATTAAGTGCATAAAACGAACAATATAGCGTTTGGCTTCTAATACACTATGCCAGTTTTCAAAAGCAAACATGGAACGAAAAAAATACCAAAAATTTGTTTCAAAAAACGCTGGTTTAAACCATTGCTCACAAGTAACATATCCCAAATCTTCATCGTTACTTATAACCAATTTACTTAAATCCATAATTTCATCCATTTCTAGACCAAGTGTTGAAAAATCAGCTTTTTGTCCTTGATTTTCAATAAGTCTGCAATGGGATTTAATGGGTTCTTCAATATTAAGCGCTTTAAATTCGTCCAAAACGGTTCTATTTGGATCTGTAAGTGAGGGAATAAAGCCATATAAATCCCAAAGGCATTCCATATAACTTTCTAACTCTCTACCACCTCGTGCAACATAGCCGTCTTTTGCGTTACCTGCGCCATCCATGCTCCCACCTAAAACTCTCAGCTTTTCAAAGATATGTATTTGCTCGCCCTTCAGATGACCATCTCGAATTAGATAAGCTGCAGAAGCTAGAGATGCAATACCTCCACCTACTAAATAGGCATTCTTATTTTCGATTCCTTTGTGAGTAATAGTATTAATTCTTTCATAATTTTTCATACTGACCACCTCTTCCATCAAATATACAACCATCTTAATCGATTCATATCCATTGTTCAATTGACAGAAATGGCATCATGTAAAGATTTTTTACAGAAATCCCTCATTGTATAGTAAGTAACTCAACTTTGCAGTTTAAACATTAAACAAACTTTAACATAACAAATTTGTTTCTTATAGCCAAGTCCCTTTTTCAAAAATCACAACCTTTTGTTTAAACCTCAGTTACTTATGATACATTTCTCCGATAGAGTAATCTGCGATTTTAGAAATTAGTATTCTTAAACCTTTGCTACAACTCTAACAGGAGATGCTTCCGCCTTTATTTTTAAGGGTAGTGCAATAATCTCAAATCTATCTATATTCAATAAACTTCCTAAGTTTTTCATGTTTTCAATAATAAGAATATCTTTCTCAAATAATATTTTATGTATTTCAAAGGGATATTTATCTGGTGATGGCAAATCTATCCCAACCATCTTAATCCTTTTATTCACAAAAAATTGAGCTAACTGTTTTTCTACTATTGGATGGTTGGTAAAATACTCCTTGCTTCCAAATTGCTTATCAAAACCTGTATATAAAAGTACAATGTCATTTTCCTCTACGATATCTATATATTCTTCCTGCATAGTAATAATGTTTTGTTCTCTGACATCAAGCAAACACCCATTTCCAATAAATTTATCTATAGGATAATCTTTTATTAGAACATTACTATCCATTAGATGGCTAACAGCATCAATATGGGTTCCTACATGCATGCCAGTTTCTAATCTAGAGTCATTATATTTGTGCTTATCCAAAAATCTATTTTGATACAGCTTTAACTCATCGTCATAGGGATGCGTAGGTAAACCATTTTCTATGGTATAACTTAAGTCAATATATTTAGCCATTTATCCATACCTCCTTAGTAATTTTAAATAGAAAAGGACAGGCAATTATCATTTCCTTTTCTCTTCATACTGCTTTAGAACTCTCATTATAGTACCATCCAATAATTCACTAAGGTTTAATATGATATTTTCAGGCTTTTCCTTCATGCCGCTATCCATCCATTTTGCCACTAGAGCTATGAAAGCTGGTGTATAAAAATCTACAACAAACTTTTTCTTGGACTCAGTAACCTGCATGCCCTCTGATAGTTCATAAATCTTCTGAGATAAGAATTGAGCGGTATTCGCAAATAGGAACCTTTCTAAATGCTCTCGTCCTATAGAATGATAGGTGTTCATGCAGAAGGACTTATTTTTTTCTATGTATTGGAAAACTTTAAGATAAGCATTTTTCCAACTTTTGCTCTTGGACATACCTTCAACTACTTCATGACTATATATCCATCCTAGTAATTCATATATATCCTGAAAATGATAGTAAAAAGCCTGTCGAGTTAATCCGCAACCTTGAGTAACATTTTGTATTGAAATTTTATTGAAAGGTGTACTAACCATTTGTTTTTTCAAAGAGTCAGCCAATGCTTCTTTGGTTCTATAATTATGAATTAGTGCCTCCCTCCCTTTATTTTGAATACTCAAAATATATTCTTCCATTATAATTTATGATTATTTTATCATAATATTAATAGTGCATCAAATAAAAGTAGGGATAATAGTAAAAATGCAAGATATAGTTATGGACATTACTATATCTTGCATCTAGTTGAGTCTCACTTAATTATGAGGTCTAAGCATTTAATGATATCTAATAACTGTTAGGAAAAAACCGTGTCTTATAGTAAAGCTTAAGGCTTTTTAATGATAGCAAATAGACCATCTGTATGAACAAATCCCCATAGAGCATGAGCACCTTTATAGTGACCCCAGTATTGTTGCTCATAACCGTCAGTACCGAAACCACCTTCTGGCTCTTGCTCGTCTAATCGGTATAAAACGCTGTAGTGATCTGAATAGCCCGTGTTTACAAAACACTCTTCTTTGAATACTGGAACCCAGCTATTACTAGATTCATCATAACGTCCTAATGTTACTTCATCCAGATTAACATGCTCTGGTACTGTCATAATCACAGCCATTGCATCTGCAAAATCTAATCCATTTTCACCTATTATATTATCACCGGTATAAAGGTTATTGATAGGTCCATAATCTTTAGCATGTTCATCATAATAGTTAGTTCCTTTTACTAATTCACCATCTCTAGTTACCATAGTAGGATTGTTAGCCATAAGTCCAGAACGGTTATTGAAAATCATAGAGGGTGATGAGCTAATTTCTCTGCTACCTTCTATTATAGTTGCTGGCTCATTTTTGGTACCATATTTATTAATAACGCCAATAGTGGAATCTTGTACGGTTATGGTTTGTAGTACACCTTCATGGTCTTTATAAGTTCCATCTTGATTTTGATTACCATCAATCAATACGATATCCGATACGGTTACAGGATTCTCATCTGTGAACCAGCTTAAGGCTAACTGTTCATTCATGTTTTGAATAGCGTTTTCTCTTAAATGTGCTCTTGAACTGTTATACGTTAAATTATGTCCATCTATTATGGTAAATTCTGTTCCTAGATAGCCTTTTGATTTAGGAGCCGTTGTGGTGGAGAAATAATTCTCTCCAGGTGCTACAATTCGCTTAAAAGCATCATTTGTATAACTGGCTGTATCTCCTATCTTCCAATTAAGCTTGATAGGCTGATTCACTGTTTTCCCATCTTCTTCTGTATAGTAGTCCCACTGATTTTTGTCAAAATCATAGTTCAGGTTATTCTCAGAAGCATACTCATCTTTGAATGAAACATCAGCAAAGTAATTACATAAGGTCATTTGACGTCCATTCACTTCAACAGAAAGAAATGATATTTTGCTGGAATGTCCTGTCTCTTTATCAATAAAATTGTCTTGATAAAGAGGCGTTTCAAAAGCCACATTGGTTCCAAAATTATTTTCATATGCTTTCCATGAAGCATTACCTGTAATGATTTGTGTGAACGCTGGGGAACTCTTATCACCTTATACAGAGTGTATTAGACTCCTTGAGTATTGATGATCATGTCCAGCAATATAGTGAACACCATACTCAGCAAATAGTCCAAAAAGCTTTTCTGAGAATTTTGGCTCTGATTTTTGCTGTTGCAAAACGAAACCTAATTGCCCCATATCGTAAGCCATTAAATCAAACTGCTCATTTCTTTCCTCATCCTCTTTTCCTGATTCAAAGGATTCTAAAAAAGCTAACTTTTCCATGGATTCAAGATACATCTTGTAGTCTTCAGATTCATACATTTGAGGACGATGCTTTGTAATAAAAGCCTCATGGCTAAAGACAACAATATGATCTACAGCATCGCCTTCATTTTCAAAAACATCTTTGAGCCATTTGTAAAGAAGCATCCACGTTCCACGATATTTTGTGCTGACTAGTTCAGCAAAGTAAGGATCTAATGCAACAAAAAGTGTATTTTTATGTGTGAAGTAATACACAAGATCCTTGTAGTCTTCAGAAAAGCTTTTGATTTCACCAGATGCAATTTTATCATCTAATAAGCTTCCTGTGTACTGATGGTAGAGTTTATATCCTTGGTCGTAGCTATCGTCTTTACTGTAAACATCTATACTGTTATCTACATTGTTAACGGATGTTTTTTGAGTTTCATACTCACTTGCAAACCAAGCCAGCCAGTTACGCCCATTAACAATTTCATGATTTCCTCGAATAGGATATATATCTATTCCAGCGTCTATGAAACGTTGAGCAATACGGTTACGCCATACAACATACTCATGTTCAGAACGATGCTCTGTAAAATCTCCAATAAATAGAACCATATCCACCTTATCTTCAATCATCTTATCCACGATAGGTTCAGCATAAGCAAAAGGAGGAACCTTCCAATCCCCTACAACATCTTTTCTGTTTTTAGAATCGACAGGAATCCCATAGCCTTTAGCATCTAATACAAACTTAGGATTTAATGAATCACTTACATCAATAAGATATTTAGATCCATCCCAGATACCATCTTGGTTAACGTCAATACCAACATAGTATTTTCCAGCTTTAGTTAAGGCTTCATTGGTAATTTCTGTACCATCTGGCTGCACATATCTCAGTTCTACAGAATAATCGTCATCGTCACGTCCCTGCATATCAGGAAACACAGCAAATTTCCAAGCTTTTTCATTGTTGTTTTGAACCATTACATTAGGTCCCATAGTTTTCTCTGTACTTGCAGCTGCTACCTGAATTTCACTCATAACAACTAAATGTATCATACATAGAATGAGTAAAAATCCATTTTTAAGATAGTTGTGTCTACGTTGCATTATACATACATTCCCTTCCATTAACTTTGCATAAACTCGCGTTTATAGCTAGACTTATTATGACAAATTTTTGTTAATTATACATTAAGTAAAAGTAATTTTTCAAGAAACTCTCAAGAGAAAGACTGCTTAAATACAAGTTTATCATTATAAGAAGAGCCGCTTGTCAATAATTCCATTTATGTTCACAAATTTGACATATATAATTCACAAGTATTGTGTAAGATATATTTGTTTACTAATTATTTACTAGTTACTTACTATTACTTGTTACTTACTAAATGAAGAAGGGAATAATCTTATGAAGAATTTACAGAGAAAACGTCTTGTAGCTCAATTACTATTTTTATTAATAAGTATCACTGGGTTTTTTATTAATTATCAATCAACCATGATGCTTATTATTCTTGCAACCCTTTTAGGTGGTGCCTTTTTTTGCGGATGGATATGTCCTTTTGGTACCATACAGGACTTGATTAGTCGACTTGGTCGTTCCCTTGGTATAAAAAAGAAAAAAATGCCTAAGAGCATTCATAAGATCTTGATTTATACTAGATATATAATCTTGGTTTTAGTTACGCTATTTGCAACAGATTTAATTTTTTCAATCATCAGTTATGATCCAAGAGCTAACCTTACTAAATTACTAACTGGTAACGTGCCTACAATTGCTGCGGTTATTGTCATACTGGCTTTTAGTGTGACTGCCCTATTTTATGACCGTCCATTTTGTAATTACTTATGTATGGAGGGTGCAAAGTACAGCTTAATGAGTTCAGTTAGATTGGTTACCATACAAAGAGAGCAAGATAAATGCGTTAACTGTAAAAAATGTGATAAATCATGTCCGATGAACATTGAAGTTTCTAAAATTAACCAATTAACCAATCTCCAATGTATTAATTGTTTTAATTGTATCTCTGCTTGTCCCATTAAAAAAACATTAACTTATAAAAAAGTCCCATTTAATAAAAGTACAAAAAAACGTTATCTAAAGCTTAGCACCGCCTTAGTACTGGGTGTAATAGCCTTATTCATCTACGATTTTTCAACTAATCAGAGTTTATTTAATTTTGATATAGGACAGAATGAACCAGCTGCACAAGAAGTTAATATAGACGTACCTGAAGTATCTGAAAGTATTACAGCTGGAGAAGCAGAGGGTATTTCTGATGGGGTTTATACAGGAACTGGAGAAGGATACAATGGATCTATGACGGTTGAAGTAACAGTGGAAAATGAAATAATTACAAATATTGAAGTGACTGAGCATTCTGATGATAGATCATGGTTTAATCGCGCTAATAAAACCATACCAAAAAGTATTATAGAAGATCAAAGCACTGATGTTAATACAGTTAGCGGTGCGAGCTACTCATCTCAAGGTATAATAGATGCTGTTAAAAATGCATTAGAATCTGCAAGATAGAAGATATAAGACATGTACATAGAGGAGAAAAAAGCTCTCCTCTATTACATCTGTCACTTTTTTAATTTTCCATATAAGCAATAATCGTATGTTCCTTTCCATCCTTAAATAACGGACATTTGTTTCCAATTATCTCTTTACCGTCAACCATTAGCCGTTCAGTTCCTTTAGATAGATGCTTTCGATTTTCGACCGTAATGGAGTAAAGTGTATCTCTAAATTTCTTTTTAACCTTAAATCCATTCCAAGCCTTTGGTATACAAGGGTCAATTATCAATCCATCATAATCCGCTCGAATACCTAGTATATACTGTGTTGCTGCTTGATAAGCCCATGAGGCTGTTCCTGATAACCAACTGTTACGACCTAAACCAAATTGGGGATGTTCATCTCCTAATATATTTTGAGGATAGACATAAGGCTCAACCTCAAATGTATCAATTCTATCATTTTTTGCTATAGGATTGATTTGTTGATAATACTGAAAGGCACGATCGCCATTGCCGACCAATGTCTCAGCAATTATCACCCACGGATTGGCATGTAAAAAAATCCCTCCATTTTCTTTTGTTCCCGGTGGATAGGTGGATACTCCACCCAAATTTGGATTATAGCCGTTATAGCCCGGGTAACTCAATTTAATCCCATTGTCGGTGTTTAAATATTTTTCAACGGAATCCAATGCCATTATCGCTTTATCTCTCTCTGCAAATCCTGATATAATTGGCCAAGACTGGGCATTGGTATAGATTTTACCCTTTGTATTTTTTCTTGATCCTATAGGTTTTCCTTTATGATCAATATATCGAATGAACCATGCGCCATCCCAGCATTTCTCGTTAAACGCTTTTTTCATAGAATGATAATAGCTTTCGTACTTAACTGCTAAGGTAGTGTTACCTAAAAATTCTAAAAGGTGTATCATTTCAATCAATGCTTTCCCATACAAATTAGCATTAAATACAGATTGTGCTCCTTTAGGCAGATTAACACAATCATTCCAATCTGCAAAACCAAGTAAAGGTAAGCCATCTTCCCCTTTATGCTGCTCTGTGAACTCTATAGCTCTTGTTAAATGCTCAAAAACCGTTCCCTCTTCAACGGATTTCCCTTGCTTATCCTTATTATAATAGGAAACTTTCTTATCCAAAAATTCATAATGAGCCGTTTCTTTAAGGTAATGACACACGGTTTGAATCACCCAAAGATGGTCATCTCCATAGAAGTCATATCTATCCTCTAAATCAGATGATTCTCCAGTGGTAGCCTCCATAGTTGAAGGATAAAACTGATGCATAGCTGAACCATCCAATCGTTGAGTCGAAAGTAGCTTCTCCATCATATCTAGTGTTTCATGGGGACAAATACCCATGATACCAATTAAATCCTGTGAAGTATCTCTGAAGCCAATTCCCCTTTTTCCTAACCCTAACTGATATAGAGATAAAAACCTCGACCAATTTTTGGTTGTTAGGCATTGCTTTGGACTATGTATATTGACCAATGTATTAAAATCCTCACATGGCGTTTGAACGCTAAACTTGGATAAGTTCTGATGCCATTTTTCCTTTAGCTGACGTAAAGATTTATCCACTACTTCTTCTCTTCTATAACGTTTTATCTCTAGCATTTCTTTATCATAATCTGTATATTGCCCAAGTTGTGTCATCAACCGCCTTGTTTCTCCCGGATGCAGGATTCCAAGCCGATGCATAGCAGCCGCAATATTATCTTCTCTTAATGCCTCATAGTTACTTAATGAATCATTCCTTAAACTTAAAGGATTCATATAGGTACCATACCCATTGTCTCCCAAAAACCTCTTTCGATCCGTTTCAAAGGAATCCATCGGTAGATTAGAGGTAAAATAATTGATATCTGTAGTCTTTCTCATAAAGGCGTACTGTGTCAGAATGGTTTTTCCATTTTCCTGCTTTATGGCTTTAGACTGCATGGTTTGTGGTACCCAATCGGCATTATTAAACTGCTTAGCTGCTTCAAAATGTGTATACTCTACAAAAGGAATAACATCAATGTCAATAGATTCATTACTTATATTTGTAATTTTAATATCCCTAATTTCTCTTTGACTATCAATAGGAACAAAAACTGTAACTTCCGTTCGAACTCCCATAATTTCTGACGTAATGATTGAATATCCAGTGCCTACACGGCATTCATATTTATCGTATTTAGATAAAGTAGGAATAAAAAAGGGAGAGAGCAGTCTATAACCATTATCTTGTTTTATTCTTAGATAAAGCGTTTCACCCTTTACCTGAGAATCTGGTAACTGTGGAATGTACTTGACAATTCGGTTTAGAGCTGGATCTCCTTTACAAAGAAGTGCCCCACCCGTCTGATCAACAAATCCTCCAAAATCTAATGTCCCAATATAATTGATCCATTTAACAGGAGTTTTTGGATTAGTTATAATATACTCTTTGTTGTCATTATCAAAAAAACCATACTTCATGTCACTACTCCTTTCATAATGCTATTAACAACAAACATTACATACATAATAACGTGTAAACGCGCGTTTATTATATCGTATTCTAGCTTATAAATCAAGCCTTCTTGGATGAAAGTTGAAATTCTATATGAATATATGATTTATTAATATAGTTCTAAAGTTCCTGATTATTACAGTAAACAAGCTATTAAATCACTAACTCAACTTTCCAACCGTAATATCTTATGCTATTACACTAAGCTAAGGAGTCACAGAATAAAATATAGAGTTTTTTATCTGAACACCTATTTTATAAACCCTAACTATGCTCGACATATATGAAAGAAGACAATTAAGCTCATATCTATACACGGTTTTCCTCATCAGAAAGAATAATTTTGGAACAGTTAATAAAAAAAAGATGAACAGTATAAGCACCCAGCGAAAGAGGAGTGAGCTTAACCCCTAGTAAACAAAGACGTTTATAGGGATATGGAGCTAATACTATTCACCCTTGACTGTTGTTAGTGTAGATGTAATTCTAAAATCGTCTCATATTCATAAGACTAGAACAACTATAGTGCCATTTATTTATTTTTAATATGTTGTTTTTTTAGTCCACCCACCTTCTTCAAAAATCCATCCATACATTCTTTAGAAATCAGATCAGGAAATAACCTAGCTATCAGATTTAAAGGCATATCCAGAATAATGTCAAAAACGCCTTCTTCTTTAAGATATGAAAAGCTTTCCATAAAAGGTTCACGTGTCAGCGGATAATAGTAAAAATCCTTACATAAAGAATTCTCCCTCAATCCTAATAAGGTTTTTCTTATTGACATCTCATCATAAATACTCTCAACTTGACTTGTAAAATGAATCCTTCTAGAAGATGTTCCAATATACAGATTAAAAATACCTGGAACGACCACATAATCCTTTAGATTCGTATTATAGCTTTCAAAATCAGCTGAGTCAACGGTAAAGGCGACCCTTCTGCTTTGATTCGGTTTAACCTCAATTTTTATAAATCTCTTAAGCTCCTTCATAGGATATATCTGAGAGGGCTGATCCAATCCCATATACAATTGAATGACTTCCATGCCTTTTCGACTGCTAACATTGGTTATCTGTAGGGATATCTCATATCTTTTATCCTTTTTTATAAGCTGATAGTTATCTAATTTAAATTCTGAATAACTTAATCCGAAACCAAATTCAAAATGAACTGGCTTATTTAGATAATCATAATACTTGTAACCCGTTAATACACCCTCAGAATAAACCACATCTGTTTCGTTCATCTTAAACCTAGGTCCCATAGGTAAATCTAAGTCACTAATAGGAAATGTTTCTGATAGCTTACCCGAAGGGTTTTCCCTGCCGAATACAATTGCCCAAAGCGCCTCCCCCATCGCTTCACCCGGAAGCCATGCTTCTATCATACTATTCACTTGTTTCATTTTATCAAAGCTTACGGCTGTACCATTATTTAGAATAATAATAACATCCTGATTCGCTTCATAAACTATATTGATAAGCTGATTATAGTAAGAGGATAGACGAATGGTATGTCTATCTATTCCTTCGCTTTCAATCATCTCTTCAAGTCCAGCAAAAAGGATTAGTGTCTTATAGTTCTTAGCAAATGCTTGAATCTCTTGAACATATGTGTCATCTTTCAAATCGTCCTGTGTAGGATTAAGATAACTATACTGGATATGGCTGTAGTCTTTTCTTAATGCCATTTCAGGCGTGATTTGCTTATAGGGTGTTACCTTAGAGCTTCCTGCTCCCTGAATTCTAGGGTTTCTAAAGAAATCTCCAATTATACCAATTCGTTCAGTTGTTTCATTCAAAGGTAACAGCTGCTTATCATTTTTAAGTAGAACTATGGATTGGACAGCTGCTTGATAGGCTAATTCATAGTGCTGGTCATAATTGACTCCTTGAGAATTAGAGAAATCTAATTTATTACTAAAATCCTTAACTCTTTTATAACGTGCTTCTAAGACTTCATGATCTAAGTCACCGTTTTGTAACGCTTTTTGAATGGTTTCTGTTTGATATTCTCCCATATAGGGCATATCAAAATCTAATCCTGCTTTAAGTGCTTCAACTGGATTTTCAACCGCTCCCCAATCCGATACAATAACACCATCAAATTGGAGCTGTTGTCTCAATACCTCAGTTAGCAGATAAGTACTTTCACTTACCTTATCACCGTTCACTTGATTATATGAAGCCATAACCATCCAAGGATGAGCTTTACGAATAACCTCTCTAAATGGCCATAGGTAAGTCTGAAATAACGTTTTTTCATCTACCATGCAATTGATGGTCATTCTTTCTATTTCCTGTTCATTTAAGATAAAATGCTTGAGACAAGCGGCAACACCATTGATTTGTATACCTTTCACAAAGCTTGATGCACATTCCGCTGTTAAGCAGGGATCTTCTGAATAGTATTCAAAGTTTCTTCCACCCAAAGGTGTTCTTTTTAGATTAATACCAGGACCTAATAACGCATGAATACCATGTGCTTTTGCTTCCTTTCCTATCGCCTTTCCAATCTGGTAGATTAAATCTGGGTTCCAGCTTGAAGCAAGAGCACTGCTTGTAGGAAAACAAGTGGCTGTCTTATTCTTAGTAGCTATAATAGCAGAACTATTGGTTCCTCTCACCCCATGAGGACCGTCATTCATATGAATGCTTGGTATATGATAGGACTTGACCTCATGAGTATGCCAGAAGTCTTTAGCTGCACCAACTAAAACAATTGGATCGATAGGCTTATGATTCATGATTTGACTCCATTTCAATTTTTATTTTATCTATAACCGTTATCAATACGCCGTCTACTTTAATATCTATGGGTATCTTCTTTAGGTTAATAATCTTAAGATAATTATTGTCCATTCTAATTTTTAAGGGTACGCCACGATAAACCATTGTAAAAGACAGTTCATCAAATATAGAAAATCTACTAGTTGTTATATTGCATTCACCATCATAATAAGAAATACCACCAAATCCTAAAACTATAACCTGCCAGATGCCTCCCATTGCAGCAGCATGAATACCTGTTTTGGCACTTTCCTCATTATGATTCAAATCAATTCTGCAAGCCTCATCTAAAAATACCCTTGCTTTTTCCTTATTACCCATTCTTATAGCTAATAAGGCATGCATGGCATAACTCAGTGACGAATCATGCAGTGTTTTGGATTCATAATAGTTAAAATTACGAACAATAGTTTCATCCTTAAAATATGATTTCAGGAGCAAAAATAATAAAACGATATCCGCCTGCTTACTGACTTGATAATGATGAAGCTGTGTCATACTATATGATTTAAAGATACTTAGGACTTTATCTGAATTTTTAAAGTGACTTAAATCTGGAAGTTCTTGCAAACTCAAGTAAGTGTCATCTTGAGGTATAATACCTTCTGAATCCTCAGATGGTAGATAGATTTTATCTATTATGCTTTCCAAGCGTTTTATTCTATCCATGACAGCCTCTTTGTTTATAGAACAGGACAGCTCTTTATTCTTCAGAATATATAACGCCAAAGTAAGATTCCAATAGCACATATAATTGGTAAAAGCATTATTGTCTATATGCTCCTTGTATTCATCTGGACCTATGACGTCTGTTAACTCATAGTAATCCTGTTCTGAATCATACTCCAGTCTTGACTCCCAGAACATAGCCGTTTCTAAAATCATTTCATAGCCTATGTCCTGCATCAATTCCTCATCCCCAGTTATCTGATAATACTTCCATAGTGTATAGATAATATCTGACGTAATATGAATCTGTTTTTTACCAGTCCAGATGGGCTCTCTCTCACCAGTTAATATATCCATATTCCCCCACTCAGGTGTACACTCACCATCTTTAACCCAAGCAGTTTCCCACGGATACATGGCACCTCTATAGCCATTATCAATTGCCTTTTCTTTAGCTTTCTTAAGCAGCCTGCCTCTATACTTAAGCAGTTGTTTAGCCGCCTTTGGATCCGTAGCTATCCAGAAAGGCAGGATGTATATTTCGGTATCCCAAAAGGAATGCCCCTTATAATCCTCTCCTGTTAGCCCTTTGGCTCCTATCCCCATTCTAGAATCATGTACAGGGGTCATTATTCTCAAATGATATAAGGCAAGTCTTACAGAGGTCTGATAAAAGGGATTCTGTGACTTAACTATAATATCCGCTTTATCCCAGTAATTTTTCCATGCTTTTGTGCTTAAAGCTAATAGCTCATCATATCTTTTCTCTGACATTTCTTTGATTTCATACAGGGCTTCAACATCTCTATCAAGGCAGCCCTTATTATCCCTTGATGTATGAACATTAGCGATTTTATCAATGACTAAGTTAGTATTCTTATCCAGCTTAATGTGATAATCCTGCTTAAGATCACGACGTCCAATGGCTTGTAATGGAAAGCTTTCCTTTTTGATTCCATTTAGATAGACATTTGAAGTCATATGAATGTTAAAATTTAAGTTTGATTGTATGGTCTTTTGGTTGAAGTGAGCAATTTTTTTTTCTATAAATTTCATATCACCAGCCTTAAAGTGCTGTGCTCCATGATTTGTAACCTTACCGTCTATGAGATGCTTAATTTTTAGTTCTACATTATCCTCTGCTTGAATATGAAGTGTAGATACGAACACATGTCGATGGCTAAGTGAAATAAAACGTTTCAACGATAAACTAATCCTTTTTCCGTGAGCGGATTCCCAATGTATTGTTCTGGTTAGTTCTCCATTAAATAAGTGTAAGGTTCTTTCATAGCCCAAGAGCTTTCCAGTTGTCATAGAAAAACGCTCACCATCTATATATATTTCGGTGTTTGTCAGATCCGCGAAATTTGGTAATTCAGGGACTTCATTCTCGCCTTCTATTGTATTGAAAGTACCAGCCACAAAAGCATTCCTCTGCTGTCCATAATACGCTTCTTCATAAGCACCACGGATCCCCATATAACCATTACCCTGCGTGAACAAGGACTCTGATTTGTTCATATACTGAATATCAAATGTGTGCTCGCTGATTTTCCATTCACTATAGTCATAGTGGTTCTTATTTGTTTTCATTTCATCACCTTTAATTATGTTGTCTCACCTATAAATAACTCAACAGGCAGTATAATTTCTCTTTTTCCTCTCTTGTTCTTGATTAAATCTAGTATACTCTTTGCAGCTGAAATACCCATTTCATCTATGGGCTGTACTATGGTGGTCAAAGATTTCTGTACCGTATTGAACATATCAATACCATCATAACCTACCACTTTTACTTGTTCTGGTATTTTTACGTTTCTTTTGGTTAGCTGGTGAACCAGCTGATAAGCTAACATATCCGTTAAAGCAAAAATACCATCAATACTTGGATATTTCTCAACAAATGCTTGAGCAAATGCGTTCATATCCTCTATGCCATTTTTTTCTTCATAAATGGTGTAGTTGATTTCTTTTTCATTGAGATAATCTATAAAACCTTGTTTTCTTTTATGTACCTCTGTTTCAACCTCTGGAAATCCCCCGACAAAAGCAATATTGGTACAACGCTTATCTACTAAGTGTTTGGCTGCCATTCTACCACCCTGATAGTTATCGGATGAGATATAGATCATCTCATGACATAAATGCCGATCAATAGTAACGATCGGTAGATCAGGTGTTATATAGTCATTGATATCACTATTGGATATAAAAATAATACCATCTATAATTTTCTTATTCAGCATACGAATATACTCTAATTCCTTTTTTACCTCAAAATCTGAATTGCAGATAAAGAGCTTATACCCATGCTGGTTAAGTGTTTTTTCAACATAGTAAGCAAATTTACTAAAAAGCGGATGATGGATTGTGGGCAGTATTAAAGCGACAATCATGGAATTGTTTTTTAACAAGCTCTTTGCCATTTCATTAGGTTCATATCCTAACACCTTGATGGCATGCTCCACCTTTTCTCTTGTTTCTGGTGAAACATAGCCTGAATTGTTCGTCACTCTAGATACAGTACCTAACCCGACACCTGCTAATTTAGCAACATCTTTTATTGAACTCATTTTCTTTAACTCCTTTGTGAAATATACTTCATTGTATCAAATTGTTCTGCTATTTTAAAGACCCCTGCGTCACACCACTAATAATGTATTTTTGCATGATTAAGTAGAAGATAACGACGGGCACAATGGATAATACCAGTCCTGCCATAGCCAATCCGTATTGTGAGGTATATTTTCCAAAAAAAGCGAACGTGGATAACGGTAAGGTTCTAGCTTCTTGGAACAAAACTAAGGATGGGAGTAAGAAATCGTTCCAAATCCACAAAACATTTAAAATTGCAACCGTTGAAGCAATCGGTTTCAACATTGGAAAAATAATGGACCAAAAAAGTCTAAACTGTGATGCACCATCCATCATAGCTGATTCGTCAATAGCTGTAGGAATTGTTTTTATGAATCCATGAAACAAAAAGGTCGATAAGCTCACTCCAAAGCCTAAATAAAAACAAATCAGTGACAATCGACTGTTGAGCATTCCCAGTTTTCCATAAATCGTGACAAATGGTATCATCAACGCTTGAAAAGGAATGATCATAGACGCTATCAAAACAATAAAAATAATCTTAGTCATCACTGTTTTATGTCTAACAAGATAATAAGCCAGCATTGAAGTAAACACAATAAGCACAATAACACTGGATACAGTTATTAAGAGCGAGTTCATAATGGAGGTTAAATAATTCATTTCATTAAAAGCTTCTATATAATTAGAAAAACTTAAATCCTTGGTTATTGCTAATGGATACTGGATAATATCCGCTTTATTTTTTAGAGCATTTAAAAGAATGATGAAAAAAGGAAACAAAAAGGATACAGCAGATAGCACTCCTATGGTACTTATGAGTAATCTTTTAGATTTCATTTATGATTCAACCTCCATTCTTTTCGTTATTAAAACTTGAGTAATGGCAACCGCCGCAACAATTACAAATAGTATCACTGCTTTAGCTTGTCCTGTACCGTATGCCTGAAATAAAAAAGCTTCATTATAAATGTGCATGGTAATCATTTCTGTGGAGCGGTACGGACCGCCATTCGTTAATGAAAGGTTTAAATCATATACCATAAAACTATTCTTTATTGTTAAAAATACGGCTATAGTAAACGCCTGAATCATTAATGGAATTCGAATATGAACCAGCTGCTTTATTTTAGTTGCTCCATCGATACTAGATGCCTCAAGGACTTCTTTTGGGATACCTATAAACCCAGCAATATAGATCAGCATTAAATACCCAGACATCTGCCATACACTGACGATAACCATGGCCCAAAAGCCCTTATTTGTATCTATCAGCCATGAATATTGAAATAGAGCTATACCCGTAGCATCCCCTATATAAACCATAAATTTTGAGAAAATAAACTGCCAAATAAATCCTAGAATAACACCGCCAATAAGATTAGGCATAAAAAATACGGATCTTAAAAAATGCTTTCCCTTTATTTTAGAAGTCACTAACAGTGCTAATAAAAAAGCAATAAGATTTGTAAAAATAACGGAACAAAGCACATATTGAATGGTCAACCATAAAGTAGACCAAAATGTTTTATCTGTTAAAGCCTTGCGATAATTCTCTACACCAACCATTTTGGTCATCTCTATACCATTAAAATCTGTAAACGTATTAAATACCCCAGATATAAAAGGAATGATTACAATCATTAAAAAAGCAAAAAGAGGAATAAAACAAAATTGAATAAAGGATAATAGTTTCTTCCATCTACTCTTTTCTTTCAACATAAAGGCCTCCTGATTCAATTGCAAAGAAAGTGTGGACACACTTTCTTTGCCTTATGTTATTGTTTTTCCCAATAGGCTTCAAATTCCTCTGCTAATGCTTCTTGATCAATGACACCATTAAGATATTTTTGCATAGAAGCCCCCATAGCAGGCCATCCATCCGCTGGGTATTTCATATTCATCCATTCTAAGGTTCTTCCTTCCTCTGTGTATCTTAAGATTTCCTTAGACATATAATCCTTTGGCATGGTTTCAAATCCATTAAAGGTGGGAATAAAATTCATTTGATTGACAAAATAATCCTGTCCCTCACTCGATGTCACTAGCCAAGTTAAGAAATCAACAGCACCTTCCTGTTCCTGCTGGCTGGATCGTTCTTTATCGACTACCATATACATCGGTACCCCTACTGAAATATGGGTGTTACCATAATCCTCAGGATTATCACTGATAGGATAAGGCATTATACCAAATTCACTCTCTGGGTTAAGTTCGTGTAAAGGTGCATATGCCCAGTTACCCATAAACCAAAGACCTACCTTTCCATTGGCTAAGTCAATGGTGCCGCCATCATAATCACCACTTAAAGGCGATGCCTCGTGAATATTGTATTCCATCAATAAATCAAATGTATCCAGCCAACCATGGTAAATCTCATTGTCCATTAAATTAATAGAACCTGCTTTTAAACCATTCATAAAATCTGCTTTTTTAGCTTGAGTTGAAAATAAAATATTGGTTACATGGGCACCTAATGACCAATCCATTGGAGATAAGTGCACAGCCTTGGTTCCATCTAGAGCCTCTATCTGATCTAATAACTCTTTTAAATCTGTTCTTGTTTGGATCTCAGCAGGATCAAAGGTTCCTCCCACTGCTTCATTTAACACTTTTTTATTATAAAGCAATCCGAATCCTTCAACTGTAAAAGGCATTCCTAATATTTTACCATCCATCGTGGCATTTGCCTGTGTTCCCGGGAAAGCAAGCTTGGTAAACTCTGTCTCACTTAGATCAAGAAGTCTATCCTTAAACTCTGCCATTTCCTGCCCCATAACCATAATGGTTGGTGCATGTCCAGAAGCATATAAGGCAGTCATTTTTTCAAATGGATTTTGTCCATCCATAGGTATAATTGTAATTTTGAATTGCTTCTGCGATTGATTATAGGTTGCTACAGCCTCTTCAAATGCTTCTCCAATTTCTGATTTAATTGTCCCAAGTATGGTAACTTCTACAGCTTCCTTGGAATTCTCATTGTTGGATGTATCTCCAGAAACATCTCCGCCATTGGTTACATTCCCCTTATCAGGCGTATCTTTATTCTCTTGACAGCCAGTAAATAAAGATAGCACCAATACCACTGCTAATACTACAGATAGTTTTTTCATAATTAGCCTCCTTTTGTTATGGAAACCTTTCCATAATGTCTATACTTTTATGTACCATAGCATAGTTGCATATATTATTGATTGTGGAAAGCTTTCCTTATGTGTAATTATACTACGATTCTTATTTCTGTCAAGGCTTTTTTATTAGTAAATATTAGAATACCCATGAGTAAAGATAAGTATTAGTACTTAAAAATGTTTTTAACCCATGTATCTTCTATACATGTAGAAATTGTAGATATGAAACGACTGTAATGCTGTTTTTTATCAATAGCTATAGCTAACATTTTATTACCTTTTGCAGCTGATTAAAAAGAGTCAATTAAAAGTAATTATATTTTGTTAAATCAGCAAAAAAGTGGTAAACTAATAGCGTAAAGTATCACAAAAGAAAAAGGAGTGACTATATATGAGTACAATACCAACCCCTCATATAGAAGAAAAAGATCCCAGCAATATAGCAAGTACTGTTCTTATGCCAGGTGATCCCTTACGTGCTAAGACCATTGCTGAAAAGTTTCTAAAGGACGTTGTACAGTTTAATACCGTCCGCAATATGTTTGGTTATACTGGCACTTATAAAGGACGACGTATATCTGTTATGGGTTCAGGTATGGGTATGCCTAGTATTGGTATCTATTCTTATGAATTGTTCAAGTTCTATGGCGTTGATAGAATTGTCCGTATTGGGTCGTGTGGTGCCTATACCAGTGAACTAAAACTATATGACGTCATACTGGCAGATGATGCTTATTCTGAATCAACTTTTGCTAAGGTTCAAAGTGGCTATGACAAAGATTCTATTGAAGCGTCATCTACACTTAACGAGAAGATAGTTTCCATTGCAAAGCAGCTAGACATCCCATTAACCCAAGGACGGATTCATTCTTCTGATGTTTTTTATAGAAATAATCATGAAGAGTACAAAGAGCTTCGTGACCAACATGGTTGTTTAGCAGTAGAAATGGAGTCTTTTGCTCTATTTGCAAATGCTAAAAATCTAGGTAAAGAGGCCGCTTGTTTATTAACAGTATCTGATTCTTTAGTGAGTGGTGAATTAACTACCAGTAAAGAAAGACAGAATGCTTTTACAAAAATGATGGAAATAGCATTAGAATTAGCAGAATAAAAGAGCCTATTATGGCTCTTTTTTATTTTGCAATCAACTGCTTTACAAATGTTCCGAGCTGTGTGCTGTCTTTATGTATCTGTCTTACAATAGCTGATCCCACAATCACACCATCTGATAGTGCATTCATTTTTATTACATCTTTTTTATGTGTAATACCAAAGCCTACAGCTATTGGAAGATCGGTACAAGATTTTACATAGTGAAGATAGGAGTCAATGCTTTGATGAAAACTTGAGGAACTGCCTGTTACCCCTGTATTAGAGACACAGTAAACAAAGCCCTTTGCTCCATTTAAAATAGTCTTTATCCTATCTTTAGACGTTGGTGCCACTAAAGGAATTAGAGCTAGTGTTGTTTTATCTAACACGTCCTTCAGTTCATCTTTTTCTTCATAGGGTAAGTCAGGTATAATAAGACCATCAACGCCTGCTTCAACACAGCTCTCTACAAATTTTTCCTTACCGTAAGTAAGAATTGTATTGATGTAAACAAGAAAGATTAATGGTATACTAGTTTTCTGTCTTACCTTTCTCACCAGATCTATAATCTTATCCACTGTCGCTCCTTTTTTTAGTGCCCTTTGTGCTGCTTCCTGCAATGTGGGTCCATCTGCTAAAGGATCAGAAAATGGAATACCTAATTCAATGATATCCGTTCCTGCTTCTTCTAGAGTATAAATATACTCTTCTGTTTTATCCATATCAGGATCACCTGCTGTTATATATGCAACAAAGGCTTTCTCTCCACTCTTTTTCAATTGCTTAAAGGTTCGGTCGATTCGATTCATTCTATATACCTCCTTAATTCATTTATTTTGAATATTTATTGCTGTAAAACTTGTACAGACTGAACATCCTTATCTCCACGCCCCGATAGATTGATTACTATGCTTTGATCCTTTCTCATCTTTGGTGCTATTTTTATAACATGAGCAACGGCATGTGAGCTTTCTAGCGCAGGAATAATACCTTCCACTTTGGATAATAAGTTAAAGGCTTCAAGAGCTTCACTATCTGTTACGGCTGTATACTCAGCCCTTTTCGTATCAAATAAGTATGCATGTTCTGGTCCTGTTCCCGGATAGTCTAAGCCTGCTGAAACAGAGTAAGCTGGCTTAATATTACCATTAGGATCGGTCAGTAAGTACGTTTTCATACCATGTAGCACGCCAACCGTTCCATTGGCACCTTCTGATAAAACAGCGGCATGCTGTCCAGATAAAATTCCTTTACCAGCAGCTTCAACACCAATTAATTGAACCTGCTCATCATGAATAAATGGATAAAACATACCTGCTGCATTGCTTCCACCACCAATACAAGCGACAATTACATTCGGTAACTCTCCAGTTTTCTCAAGGATTTGCTCTTTCGTCTCTTCACCAATAACTTTTTGAAAAGATCTAACCATCGTTGGATAAGGATGCGGACCAACTACAGATCCAATGACATAAAATGTATCTTCTACCCGCCTTACCCATTCTCTAATGGCTTCATTGGTGGCATCCTTTAAAGTTCTTGTACCACTTTTCACAGGATATACTTGTGCACCTAATAGCTTCATTTTAAACACATTGAGTTGTTGTCTTTCCATATCTTCTTCACCCATAAACACCGTACAGGATAGCCCAAAAAGAGCCGCTCCTGTTGCAGTAGCTACTCCATGCTGACCTGCCCCTGTCTCTGCTATAACCTTTTTCTTTCCCATTCTTTTAGCTAACAGCATCTGACCAATAACATTATTAATTTTATGAGCCCCAGTATGATTCAGATCTTCTCTTTTTAGAAAAATCTTAGCTCCACCTAAATACCTAGTCAATCGTTCTGCATAATACAGAGGAGAAGGTCTTCCTACATACTCACTTAAGTAATACCTATAATCCTTTATAAAACCTTCGTCCTTTATGGCTTCCTCATAAGCCGCCTCCAATTCCTTTAATGGATACATCAATGTTTCGGGAACATATTGTCCACCAAATGTTCCAAATTTTGTATTCATAAGCTTTCATTCCTTTTATTTTATTTAATCATAAGAGTTAATGCTAAATTATGACTGTCTATGTTTACTCTTAAATAAGCAGATTGTTTTTTTTGAGCTTTTCTATAAGTATCTGTATTTTATCTTTATCCTTTCTTAGATGTGTTTCTACCCCCGAATTTACATCTACAATATCTGGTTGAGCATTTCTAACTGCTTCAACAATATTCTCAGGATTTAGCCCTCCAGCTAGTATAAGCTGAACATCATAGTTGATGTCCTTTACGAATGACCAGTTAAAACACTTTCCAGTACCTCCAGTCCTTCCTTCATCATAGGTATCTAATAACAGTCCCTGTACCACTGGGTATTGATGGATTAAATTTAAGCTTTCTTTGTCCTTGATAGCAATACTTTTCCAAACAGGTATTGGCATCTGACTGATATACTCTTGTGTTTCGCTGCCATGCAGTTGAGCAATAGATAAACCACAATAGCAGCAGATATCTACAGCTTTTGCAATGGGTTCATTAACAAAAACCCCTACAGGTTGTATGTCCTCCCTTAACAGCTGAATTAATTCCCTAGCCTCTTCTTTCCTTATCCTACGCTTACTAGGTGCAAAGATAAAGCCAACATAGTGAATTGGATACTCATTAATGATTGCTACATCCTCTAACGATCGAATACCACATACCTTTACTTTACATTTCATAAGCATCTCTCAATTCTATTACCTTGTTTTTGATGTTTTGTGCTTTCATAAAGCTTTCACCTATAAGCACCCCTTGAATGTCTGCTTCTCTTAGCTTTTGAATATCCTCATCTGTATGTATGCCACTTTCGCTAATAACAACAGTAGATTTAGGAATATCATGCCTTAATGCTAGTGTGGTCTGGATATCCGTTTTAAAGGTTTTCAAATCTCTATTATTGATACCGATAATTTTTGCTCCTGATTGGACTGCTTGATTGATTTCTTCTCTTGTATGCACCTCAACTAAAGCATCCATTTCAAGTTGATGAACTAAGGCTATATAGTCTTTTAACTGTTCATCTGTAAGAAGCGCTGTAATTAATAGTACACCGCTTGCCCCTAATACTTTTGCTTTGTATATTTGATAAGGGTCTATGATAAAATCCTTGCATAATACTGGAATATCAACCCTTAGTGATACTTGTTCAAGATACCTATCACTTCCCATAAAATAATCCTCTTCTGTTAATACAGAAATAGCATCCACAGCGTCTTGATAGACATCTGCAAGATGAAGGGGATCAAATATGTCTCTAATAATACCTTTAGAGGGCGATGCTTTTTTTATTTCACCTATAATGGATAGCTTTTTCTTTACCATAGCTTCATAGAAAGATGGTCTTTGCCTGACTCGATCCACTTGCTTTAAAAGTTCAGAAAATGCCACAGTCACATGCTCTAGTCGTTTCTTTTTTGCTTCTACAATATCCTCTAAATAAATCCTTTCCAATGGCTCTACCTCACTTTCTATAAGTAATCTCTATGCTGTTTTACACGATAGTCTTTTCGTTACTTGGATCCATTGTTCAAGCTTTTTCATCGCTTCTCCTGAGTCAATTAAACTTTGGGCGATCTGTATACCTTCTTGGATATTCTGTGCCTTGTCTGAAATGTACAAGGCTGCACCTGCATTGAACAGTAGAATATCCGTTTTTGCTCCTTTTTCGCCATTGAAAATGTTTCTTATGATTGTAGCATTTTCAGATGCAGTCCCTCCTTTTAACTCCCCAGCTTCTGCTCTTTTAAATCCATATTGTTCTGGTTCAATGGTGTAGGTCTTCATACGTCCCTGATCCAACTCAGTAACTCTGCTAGAGGCTGTTACAGTCAATTCATCTAAGCCATCATAACCGTATACAACCATCGCTTTCCTCACACCTACGTTATTAAGCACTTCTGCCATAATACGGGTTAGATCAGGATGAAAAACACCTAAAACCTGACCTTTCGCAAGAGCTGGATTAGCAAGCGGTCCTAGTATATTAAACAGGGTTCTTATACCTAGTTTTTTTCTTACATTTGCTACATGCTTCATCGCACTATGGTATTGAGGAGCAAATAAGAAACATAAATTGGTTTCTTTCAAGCATTGTCTAGCTTGTTCCTTGGTTAGATTGATTTTTACCCCTAATGCTTCCAGAACATCTGCACTACCACATTGACTGGAAATAGAACGATTGCCATGCTTTGCTACTTTCACTCCAGCAGCAGCTGCTATCAGTGCTGCAGCAGTGGAAATATTATAAGTACCTGCCCCATCCCCACCAGTACCACATGTATCTATCACAAAATCTTCCTCAAGATTCATAGCAGCAGCTTTTTTTCTTAAGACTCTAGCAGCGCCTGTTATCTCTTCTATACTTTCACCTTTAGTTTTAAGGGCTGTTAAAAAGCCAGCGATTTGAATGTCATCAACCTTTCCTGACATCATTTTTTCCATACATACCATCATTTCATTTTCTAACAGGTTTTCTCCTGTTGTTATCTTATGAATAAATGATTGAATCACTTCGTACGCCTCCTTTTAAAATCATAAAATTATAAATTAACTGTCTTCCCTGCTCACATAAAATGGATTCGGGATGAAATTGCAAACCATAAGTATTAAAATGCTGATGCTGTAAAGCCATGATTTCTCCTCCCACCTTTGTTTCTGCCACACTTTCTAACGTACTAGGCAGACTCTTTTTCTCTACGATAAGTGAATGATACCTTGCCACTTTAAGAGGATTTGGGAGTCCATGAAATAAATCCTGATCATTATGATGAATCCTAGATACCTTTCCATGAAAAATCTGCTTAGCATGTATAATCGTACCCCCAAAAGCCTGCCCTATACATTGATGCCCAAGACATATCCCTAGTATGGGCAATTGCTCTGACAGCTTCTGAATAATATCCATACAGTTCCCAGCTTCATTCGGCGTCTTTGGTCCAGGAGAAATAATTAACCGATCAGGTCTTCTCTCTTGTATTTCCTCCGCTGTTATTTTATCATTACGATACACCTCAATATCAGAATCATACTCACCAATATACTGATACAGGTTATAAGTAAAAGAATCATAATTATCAATTAGAATCACCATATATAATCCATCCTTTCTATAAATGGGTTATACCCACTATTTCACAATATATCTCTTGATGTTTGCAGCTTTTTTATTAACAGAGCTATTCAGTTCTACTCGTTCATGCAATACAGAACGAAATATTTAACAACATCTGATTAAGTGACAGAAAGGGTGAATAGTATTAGCACCACAGCGAAACAGGAGTGAAGCGTAACCCCTACTAAACAAGGACGTTTAGGGGGTTATGGAGCTAATACTATTCACCCTTGACCGTTAACCAATCAATTAATATTTGACTATCTTTTTCTTAAAGCTTTCAAAACTCCATCCTTAATAATCTATAGAATAAAACTATTCTTGATTAATCGCAGTCATTAACCCTTTCGCTTTATTAAAGCATTCTTCATATTCCTTTTCAGGATCTGAATCATAAACAATACCCGCTCCCGCTTGAAGATAGATTTGATGATCCTTTATCAACATGGTTCTAATAGCAATACACATATCCATATTCCCATCCAATCCAAAGTAACCAATAGCACCACCATATAGTCCTCTTTTATGGATTTCTAATTCATCTATAATCTCCATCGCACGTATTTTTGGAGCTCCAGATAAAGTCCCAGCAGGTAAAAAGCTCATCAAGACATCAAATCTATCTATACCCTCTTTCTTTTCTCCTATAACCTTAGAAAATAAATGCATCACATGCGAGTAATAATGGACGTTCATATAGTCATCTACTTGTACAGTTCCAATCTTAGCAACTTTACCCATATCGTTCCTGCCCAAGTCAACTAACATATTATGCTCTGCCTTCTCCTTTTCATCCTGCAACAAATCGGCAGACATCCTATCATCCTCCTTAGTATTTTTTCCTCTAGGTCTTGTTCCTGCAATAGGGCAGTTGGTTATTTTATTATTTTTTAATTCAACAAGCATTTCTGGTGAACTGCCGCAAATATGGAAATTACAATAATTAAAATAATAGAGATAAGGAGATGGATTCACCTGCCTTAACTTTCTATATAGTTCAAAAGACGACCTATCAGAATGCCCGCTCCAACGTTGGGATAAAACAACTTGAAAAATATCACCGTCATATATATACTGCTTAGCACGATTTACCGCATCGACGAAAGCTTCTTTACTCGTATTACTCTTAAAAACAACTTTACTTTGTTCATTCACTGTTTTAATTTCAATTTTTCTTTGTAGCTTTTTCTTAATGAATTGAATCTTAGAATCTGCTCTGTTTTTGCCCCCATCATCTGCTTCTTCAAGAACAACGATATGAATTTGATGGTGAAAATGGTCGTATACAACGCTTTCTCTAACAAACATTAAGCAGATATCAGGGATGTTGATAGTATCTTTATTGGTATCTGGAAGGTGTTCATAGTATCGAATGGCATCATAGCCCACATAGCCGACAGCACCACCTATAAAAGGAAGCTGAGTTGAATTATGAACCAAACTACGTTCTAACATTTCTTTTACGACCAATAAAGGTTTACGGTTAACTGTTCTTTTTTTATCTCCTTCATAAATAGTTACTACTTGTTTCTGTGCTTTGATTATGCTATGGGGATTAGCCGCCATTATGGAATATCGACCTTTAGGATACTCTCTACTTTCCAATAGAAATCCCACCTGCTGCCCTACATATTTTTCATACATGGTTATCGGTGTTTCAGTATCTTCTCCATAGGTTTCTATATAAGGTATCAATGGTTTCATGGTCTTTTTCCTCCTTTTTTAGATATTCTAATGTGGTATATCATATTAGCTTCTCGCTCTTAGTAAGCATTAAAAAAGCCGCATCCTCCCAATCTCTTGGGGCGATGCGACCGCGGTGCCACCCAAATTTTGTTATCACATTGACTTAAGGTGTATTTGGGCAATTAAAAAAACAGATCAAAAAAGGTATTTCGTTTGAGAACGAAATACCTATAACTGCCACTCAAATGTGATAAACTCTCTATCAGATACAAGATCTATATCTTAGCTCTATAACGGGAGCACCCGACATCAGCTACTACTGTTTCACTTAGCTTCTCATGGATCCATTCCTCTATTGACTTGTACTGATCTCACACCATCCATCAGCTCGCTGAACAAGTATTATAAAGTACTACTTCCAATCATAGAATTTAATCTTATTTTAATTATACTACTTATTTCATAGAAATGCAATACTTTTTTTACTATACAACAATTATCAATACTCTTATGCTGTATTTTTGCAGTTTAATATTAATGCTAATTTTTATATCTAAATAGTAAATCTTTGTATGATGGTTTCAAGTTTAACAGATAATTCAGCTAACGCTTTAGAGGAAGTAGATATGAGTTCTATAGCAGTACTTTGTTCTTGAGTAGACGCAGCCACTTCCTCAGTTCCTGCAGCATTTTCCTCTGTTATACTTGCTACATTTTCAATGGCTTTTCCAACTAATAGAGAATTACTGTTTAGGTTTTCTGAAGCATTAGCAACCTCTTTAATATTGGATATCACCGCTTCAACTGCTGTAAGGATATGCTTAAAAGCATCTGATGATTTTTCAGAGGCATTATTTTGTTCGTTGACTATAGCCTCCGTTCTATTCATTTCTTTAACTGCTTTATCAACACCACTTTTAATCTCGCCTATTAATAAGCCGATATCTTTTGTAGCAATGCTTGACTGCTCTGCCAATTCTCTTATTTCTTCTGCCACAACAGCAAAACCTTTTCCTTGTTCTCCAGCTCTAGCAGCTTCTATAGCCGCATTTAGAGCTAATAAATTCGTTTGTTTTGCTATACTACTTATTAATTTTACTATCTGACCAATCTTTTGAGATTTTTGATATAAATCTGATATCTGACCTCCAACCGTTCTGGTTGCCTCTATACTCTCTGTCGTTTTACTCTTTTGATATTCTTGTATTTTTATACCTTCATCAACGGTTTTCATTGCATCTACTGCTGCTTTTTGAGAAATACCAGCATTATGAGTTATGGTTGTAATTCCATTAACCAATTCATTGACCATCCCATTACCTTCTTGTGTTAATTTAGCCTGTTCGTTAGCGCCTTCAGCCAGCTCAGATATTGTTGTAGCTACCTGCTCTGAAACTTTACTCGCCTCTTCTGATGAAGCTAACATTTCCTGTGACGCCATGGTAACTGTCTTTCCCATATCAGTTACTTCCTTTATTAAACTATTCATACTTTCTACCATTTCGTTAAAGTTATTTGCTACAAAGCCTATTTCATCTTTGCTTCTTACATCAACCCTTACCTTAAGATTACCTTTAGAAACCTTTTTAGTAATATCTATCATACTAATTAATGGTTTAATGGAACGATTAACTATTAAGTATATTATTAATATGATAAGCACTAAGGTAATAAATCCTATTAGGATCATGACAATTCTAAAGCTATCTATTACACTATTTAATTCGGAGTAATTGACTGACATAGCAATTGACCATCCAGTGGGTTCTAAAGATCCATAAGCCGCAATTTTGTTTTCACCTTGGTACCTATAATAATCCATTCCCTCTTTTCCATCCAGCATCTTCTTAACAATATTTGCTAAGCTTTCTTCCTCATTTTCAAAAATGTTTTTCTTTAAAATAAACTCGCTATTAGGATGAGCGATCACTACTCCTTCTGAGTTCAGCATATAGGCATACCCAGTATCGCCTATCTTTTCTGCATTCACTATATCTGTAATAATAGTAAGATTAATAGAACCACCAATAAGACCTATTACTTCTTCTTTATTATTCTTAATAGGTGCTGCAATAAAAACAATAGGCAATCCTGTATCTTTAGAAAGAATAGGCTCTGATACCGCCATGTCACCACTCATTACCTTTGGGAAGTAATCTCTTCCACTAATATCCCCAGTATTACCAGTGGTACTTTTAAAAGCTCCATGAGTATCACTTAATGCTATTGCTTCAAAATCTTTAAATAACCTTTCATTTTCTTTAACATACTTTTTCATTCCAATATGATCCATCTTTTTTACTACATCCAAAGTAGATAGCAGATCAATTTTTTCCTTCCATTCATGAATCCAAGCCTCTGTAGAAATAGTCAGCTTCTCTACTTTTTCTTTGGTTATTTTTTCTATGTCATTATCCAGCATTTCTTCTACCTGTAAGTATGCTGCAAATGACATTGTCGTAATACCTATTATTGCAACAATTAGAACAGGAATCATAATCTTTTGCTTTAAGCTTTTCATAATATCATCCTCCTTGTCCTTCTTTTACGTATGAAAAAAAGGTAATTTCTAGCTTATATAAGCAATTATACCTTTTTTTACATTTTTTTATGTTTTCATAATTTATTTTACAATATATATTACTTATTATCAAGGCTTTGTTATTATCTTATACACAGTCCAAAACCTCTCATTTCCTTTGTTTACAAAGTTTTGAGAGGTTTCATATCTATAAGAACTATATTCTTTCATTGCTTTCTATTCTATGTATCTGTTCAATACGTCTCTGGTGTCTTCCTCCTTTAAATTTAGCTTCTAACCATATAGTCACAATCAATTTGGCTAGTTCTCTACCAACAACTCGAGAACCAAGTGCTAATATATTTGTATTATTATGCTCTTTAGACAGTTTAGCTGAATAACAATCACTACATACAACAGCCCTAATTCCTTTTACTTTATTTGCTGCTATAGAGATACCAATTCCTGTTCCACAGAATATAATACCTTTGTCACATTCACCACTTGCCACTGACTTTGCTACTTTTTCTGCAAAAATTGGATAGTCGGTTCTCTCCTGTGAATAAGTACCAAAATCTATACATTTGATATCCTTTTCCTTAAAGTAGTCTATAATCACTCTTTTTAGTTCAATCCCTACATGGTCACTTCCTAATGCTATCACATGTACCCTCCTCTAGTTTTTTGAACCCATATAATCCAGCACCAATTACTCCATTCGTTTGACCTTCATGAGAGTAATAATACTTTAAATTTTCAGCAGGATATGGTTTTCTCACATGCTCAAAAATATATCCCTCTAGAATATGACGGGGAAATCCTTTCATCTGTAAGATACCACCTCCAAGAATAATATAGTGTGGATCTAGAATATTAATCTCTATAGCAATTGGAATAGCTAAGTGTTGAATGTATTCCCTAATCATTGGATTATCACGATGATGGATAAACATCTCGGAAAGATTTGTATTAGAAAAATACTTTTCTTTTAAATAATTAAGACGTTTACCTGAGGCATACACTTCTATACAACCTAAGTTACCACATTGACAAGGCGTTTGATCGTTCATAATAGGAATATGCCCTAATTCCCCAGCGCTTCCATTACACCCTATTACAATTTTTCCATCAATCTGAATGGCATTACCAAAACCTGTCCCTATGTAAAATCCTAAAACAATACCCTTATTTCCAAATTTATTTGAATAGATATCATATTGAAGAAGTAGATTAACATCTCTATCGATAAATACTGGTATTTTGAGCAGTTTCTCCAGCCTACTTACAATATCAAGCTGATTAAGCCCTGGTATATTAGGCGTGGATAATAAAATTTTTCTACTCTTATCAATGGTCGAAGGAAATCCAATGACTACACCTAAAATTGAATAGGTATCATTTTTATCTTTATAAGCTTTAATGAACTTACTGAGATTTTCTACAGGTTTATTATTTAATACTTTTTTAGTATTTTCCATTTCAAAATATAATAAAGTACTTTTCTTATCTACTAAACCTATACGTATGTTTGTACCACCTATATCAATTCCAATGAAATACTTTGGTTTCATAATATGTCCCCTTTGCTTCCTGTCTCTTGTTTAAATAGTTTAAGCATTTTATCATATGCTTTTGTTAAATCATTATCTAAACTAAATAATCCCGAAGATCCAAGGATAAATATTTCAGTACCTGCGTGATGCAATTTTTTAAATGTTTTTTTATTACATGAACCATCAACATCAATAAGATAATTTAATTGATGCTTTTGTTTAAACTCTTTAGCTATCTTAATCTTTTCTAACATTTCCTCTATGAATGGTTGTCCAGCAAACCCTGGATCTACTGTCATGATGGTTAATTTATCAATAAGATGTATGTAATGATCTACATATGAAAACGGAGTAGCAGGATTAAGTACAACACCCACTTTACACCCTGTTCTTTTTATATGATTAATGACTCTAAATGCATCCTTATTAATAGTCTCTGCATGAGGGCAAATAAAAGTCGCTCCTGCCTCTGCTACCTCATCAATATAGTCTTGTGGATATTCTGTCATTAAGTGAACATCAATTGGAATTCTAGCTAATGGTTGTATAGCTTTTATAAAACTTGCTGAGAGAGTTATGTTCTTGACATAATGTCCATCCATAATATCTACATGATAGTAATCTGCTTTTTCGTTAAGTATTTTTATTTGTTCTTTAATGTTGAGTAAATCCATACACATTAGTGAAACTGAAAATTGTTCTTTCATATTTATCTTCCTTTCATTCCTGCGCTAAATACACCTTCAAGTGTAACCGCTCCAATAATTAATGCCCCCATAACAATTTGTTGATAATAAGTTGGAACAGATAGCATGTTCAATCCATTATTAATTGCTCCAATTATAATACCCCCTACAAGAACTTTCAGTATGACACCTTTACCACCAAAGAAACTGGTGCCTCCAATGATTGCAGAAGCTATTGCAAAAGTTTCATATCCTGTAGCTGCTAATGGTTCTGCCGAGCCTAACCTTGCCGTTAATACAACTCCAGCTATCCCAGCACAAATACCTGATATCATAAATACAATTAATGTATGTAACTTTACATTAATGCCTGAATACCATGCTGCTTTTTTGTTTCCACCCATTGCATAGATATTTCTTCCAAGCTTTGTTTTAGTTGTAAGAAATGTTAAGATTAAAGCCACAACAATAGCTATAATGACAGGCTTAGGAAAAATCCATACCCACCCAGCAACCATTTTTGAAAAGCTTGCATCAAAACCAAATACAGGTTGTGCGTCGGATATAATTAAGGTTATACCACGGTAGATAGATTGAGTTCCTAGTGTAATAATAAAGGGATGTAGTTTGGTCACATTAACTAAAAAACCATTAATGGCACCTAATAGACCGCCAAATACAATGCCGCCTATCAAAATAGCAAGCAGAGGATGAACGCCCATCATCATTAATTGACCTGTTGCCATGCCCGATAATGCTATGATAGAACCTACAGACAAGTCAATTCCAGCAATAAGAATGGCAAAAAATTCACCACAAGCAATTAATATAGTTACAGAACTTTGTAATAGTATTTGTATAAAATTACTTTGTTTAAAAAAGTTATTTGGTGATATAAAACCAAAAACCATAATCATCAAGAGCAGTATGGTAAATGTGCCGTATCTTTCCCATAGTCGATTAAAATCAAATTTCCTAGTCATATTACGCTTCTCCTTACCTATGATTGTGTAGCTGCTGCACTAAGTATTTTTTCTTCAGTTGCTTCCTTCGAACTGAGTACTGTTTTAATTCTCCCTTGACTAAACACAACGATTCGATCACACACAGATAATAATTCCGGCATTTCTGACGATACCATAATAATTACTTTTCCATCATTAGCTAACTGTCGCATAATTCTATAGATCTCAGATTTGGTACCAACATCAATACCTTTTGTAGGTTCATCAAATATGAGCATTTCAGCTTTAGATGCCATCCATTTTCCAATAATTACTTTTTGTTGATTACCTCCAGATAATTCGGTGATATTCTGCTTAACATCCCTGCATTTTATATTAAACTGTTCTTTTTGCTTTAAGACCATAGCATTATCATTCTTATGATTAACAAGTCCACCTATACCGCCAAGAAAAGATTTTTTTATACTATCAATAAAGGTTGTATTTTGTTCAATGTTGAAGTTATGAAAAAAACCTGTTTCTCTTCTGTTTTCTGTCAGTAGTCCAATTCCTTGTTTTATCGTACTATAAGCATTTTTATTATTGATTTTCTTATGTTTTAAAAAGATTTCCCCTGAGGATGTAGGTGCAGTGCCAAAAATTGCATCCATAAGCTCAGTACGTCCAGCTCCTACCAGTCCTGCAAAACCAAGAACTTCTCCTTCATATATATCAAAAGATACATCTACAACCTTTCTGTCTTTTCTAGTTATGTTTTTTGCTTGAAATATCTTATTTTTTCTAATATCTTCCTCACTCTTAGTACTTAAATATCTACTATTAACTTCACGACCAACCATCATCTTAATCATGTCTTTTACTTCTATTTCTTCTATAGTTTTTGTGCCAACAAAACAACCATCTTTTAGAACCGTAACTCTATCTCCTATTTTTTTCAATTCATCCATCTTATGTGAAATATATACGATCCCTTTCCCTTCCCTTTTTAATTGACGTACAACTTGAAAGAGTCGAGTAACTTCTTCACTCGTTAGTGAGGAAGTAGGTTCATCCATTATAATAATCTTTGCATTAAATGCAAGTGCCTTTGCTATTTCTACAATTTGCTTCTCAGAGATACTTAAATCACTAACTTTATCTGATGGCTTTCTTCTCAAGCCTAGTCTTTTTAAAAGACCTTTGGTTTTTAAAAACATGGTATTATAATCAACCATTTTAAACCCCAGTACTTTTTTTTCAATGAGCTTCCCGATATAAACATTTTCTAAGATGGATAGTTCATTAACTAAACTAAGTTCTTGATAAATGATACTTATACCATTAAGTGTAGATTCTTTGGGACTAAGACGATTAAAAGTCTTTCCTTCTATTATGATGGAACCTTCTGTTGGTTCATAAACACCACTTAGAATTTTCATTAATGTAGATTTCCCCGCGCCATTTTCTCCTAATAATATATGGACTTCACCTGCCATAACAGAAAAACTAATAGTATCTAATGCAGTAACACCAGGAAACCTTTTTGTGATTCCTTTCATTTCAACAAGCGGTTGCATAAAACTACCCCTTTCATTGTTATAAATGCACACTCATAGGGATGAGTATGCATTTACATAATACTCATAAATGATGCCTTTTCAGCTTGTTCTGATTTTTACTTGTTTATCAATTTAGAATCAACTGGAGTCACATCAAGTTCTGCATTAGGATCAATTTCTGGTTTGTCTTTTAAAGCATTATTTAGAAGTTCTAAACTCATAGCACCAATTTTACCTGGATCCTGAGCTACTGTTGCTGATAAGCCGTCATTATTAATAGATTCAATGGCTTCAGGTGCACCATCTGTTCCAACCACTAGTATTTCTTCTTCTTTTCCTGCATTAACAACCGCTTGTTGAATACCTAAAGCCATTGTATCATTGCATGCATAGAACGCTTTTATATCAGGATATTTAGAAATTATGTTTGAAGCAACATCTAACGCTTTTGTGCGATCCCAATCTGCTGGCTGACTTTCTACAATTGTGAACTTATCGTTTTCTTCAAAAGCTTTTTTTGCACCATTTTTTCTATCTTCACCAGATGCGTTTCCTGCTTTGCCTTCTATAATTGCAACTTCTCCTCCATTAGGTAATTGTTCAATAATATACCCTGCAGCCTTAGCTCCAACAGCCACGTTATCGGTTGTTACAAATCCAATCACACTACCACCAATACTCTTTAATTGTTCTAAATCTACTTTCTCATCAACATTTGCAATATAGATTCCATTTTTACTGGCATTAGCAATTGCAGTATTTAAGTTCACAGGTGATAAAGGCGCTATTCCTATTGCTTTATATCCTTTTGATATAGCTGTTTCAAAAAGATTGAGCTGTCCTTGTAAATCATCTTCTGATTGAGCAGCATAGATATCTACCTTTATACCCATTTCCTTAGCTTTTTCCTCAATACCTTCTTTCATACTAACCCAAAACGGATTAGCTAAAGTTTTAAGGATGATTGCTATCTCAGCATTTTCATTTTCATTTCCATTTTCATCATCCTCATTACCTTGATCGGTTGTATCTTGTTGTTCTGAAGACCTTTGATTATCTGTTTCATTTTTTTTGCCATTTTGACCTTCATTACTACATGCTACTACTAAAAAAACCATTACTAAAACTAAAAGTACACTTAAGAAACTTCTCCCTTTTGCCATTGTAAAACCTCCCATAAAAATTAATGAATACTATTAAGTATTTACATTTATTTATAAATTCTCATTAAAATTGAGAAATTTATATAGAAAACTATAAAGCATTTCTTAATGTAATGTGAGTAATCGATTACCCAATAAAAAAAACTACTAAATACTTTTGCGACGTATTAAACTAACGGGTATAACTTCACGTTTTGTATCAATGGGTTGATTATGTATCATATCTAGAATAAAGGTTACTGCTTTTAAAGCCATACTATTTACATCTTGGTTTATGGTTGTTATTGGTATGGCACAAAACTCAGATATAGTAATATTATCAAAGCCTACAACCTTGACATCTTCAGGTATTCTTAGACCACTCTTTATAACACCATCAATAACACCTAAAGCCATCCAGTCTGTTGTTGCAAACACTCCGTCAAACTTCATACCATCTTTAATTTTGCTGATAATGGTTTCTTTTGCAAAATCATAACCAACAGTTGTATTAATAACATTAGAGTCTTCTACATTAATATTGGCTTCCTCTAGTGCTTTTTTATAGCCAAGATACCTATCTGTTTGCGTTGATATCTGTCTACTATCTCTTAGAATAATAATATTTTTACATCCATTATCAATTAATTCCTTTGTTGCTAAATATCCACCTTGAAAGTTATCTGATGTTATAACTATTGCATTCGTTGCATTTGTTGGTGTTCTATCAATATAAACGGTTGGAATTTCACCTAATTCAATAGATTTATTAGTTTTACCAGAAACATAGATAATACCTACTACACCTTTCGCCGCAAGCTCTCTATAGTACTTATCTTCTACAGCACTATTCTCATCTGTATTACATACAAATACTGTATACCCTCTTTGAAAAAAAGCTCTCTCTAACTTTCTCACTATCTTTGCAAAAAACTCATTTGTAATATCAGGTACAATAATTCCAATACATAAACTATTGTTGGTTCTTAATCCTTTTGCTATTAAGTTAGGTTTGTAATTATACTTTTTTATGATATCTAATACTTTTTGCTCAGTCTGGGCAGAATAGCGCCCATTTTTATTCATAACTCTAGATACTGTCGCTACAGAAACACCCGCTAATTCGGCTATTTCTTTTATTGATAAATTGCTATGTTTCATATTAACCCCCTTGCGTAATCGATTACTCAGTTTTATTATACACCCACACTATAGATTTGTCAATATTTATTATTTTAATTCCAATTTTTACCTCATTACTAAACTTCATTCGTCAATGTGCGTAGTAAATCTAGAATATTATTTGAAGGATTGTGCATTGTGATTGGTCAGTACATTATTTTATTGTTAAGGATTATGATGAAAATCTTAACGTGTTAAGTAATCTATGTTATACTGAAAAAGTCAAACTTTAGACTGATAGTTTTATTAAATATAAATTTATCTAAAATAAGATTCATTTTAGGAGGTGCTTCACTATGCCCAAAAAACCATATATACAGTCCATTGGCAGAGCACTTAATATATTAGAATATATATCTACTCATGGTAATTATTGTAGAATACAAGACATCAGTAATTCATTAGGTCTGAATAACAGCACCGTACATTCATTAGTTTCTACTCTTGAACAGCATGGCTATATTCAACGAGATTCTCAAAGTCCTAGATACTCATTAGGTATAAGTATATTGAAATTATCTCTATCTTATACGCATCATTTTATGGATGATGAAAAGATACGAAAGCTTCTTACTCAAATAACAGATATATTTAATGAAACCTCTTATTTCACCATAAGAGTTGATGACCATTATTTTTATCTTGGTTCAGTCTCACCTAATAGAACAATAAAAGCTAAAGAAGTATCAGGTGAATTTGAGCCAATAAGTTCCGCTTCAGGTATTGCTAAAGTTTATAGAAATTTTGATATCAATAACGAGATTATGTATGAATTTGATATAGAAGAGATTGAAAAAGGTATGAACTGCATCGCATTTCCAGTTATTAAAAATAATACGCTTATGGGCGTCATTGGAATCAACGGTCCTTCTAGTAGATGTACTAAAGAAAAACTCATTAAAGGGTATAATAAATCACTGACCATTCTTGATTCTTTAGAACTATAGAATTATCGTAGCTCCTCTTTCTATTCTTGGTAGCATTCTAGTTTTATTAATTTAAGAAGATATTTTAGATTTTAAGTATAGGCAGTATATCATATGAGATTGTAGCAACAACTTATATTAAGCATAGAATTTATATGTATAAATATTACATTGCAACCATAATTTTACAATTTCTTTTCGTAGGCATGTTATACTATTTTTATTAAAAGTTAGCGATTACATTACATAACATAATTAAATCATTACAAAGACTCACATTATGTTTCAATTAATGGTTCTGATGTAGAATACAATGGTCTTTAACTGACTTTTATGCCAGATAATCCTAATTCCTATTACAAAGTTGAACTATATGACTCAGAAACATCTAAGAGATTATTATGTGATTATGCTACTGGTAATTTTGAGACATTTGCTACCAATCTTACAGGGGGATATGATCATTTATTAGTAATATCTAGCAGATCAACCTTTACAATTAGAGGTTCATTCCATATCATAACTTGGTAAGTAAATCTTTATAGTCATCTATCGCTAACTTTTAATCATTTGTTCAGCTTTTCGTCCTATCCTACTATAGTATCAGATATTACTTCAGAGCTATACGCCTCTTGATCTACCATAACCGTTACATCTAGATGTAATTGTAATAGAGACACAGGTATATCTGTTGATAACTGTTTTTCAAAGAGTTTCTTATAAATGTCCGCTTTCTTTTGACCACTGACAAGCAATAGTATTTTCTTTGCTTTCATTATGCTGCCTATGCCCATGGTAATAGCTTTGGTGGGAACACTATCAATTTTATCAAAAAACCTGGCATTGTCCTCAATGGTACTTGCCTTTAGTGAAGTTAGATGTGTATTCATATGCAAAAGTCTTCCAGGTTCATTAAACCCTATATGTCCATTAGTCCCAATACCGAGTAATTGCAAATCGATCCCACCTGATTGTTTTATGGCTTCGTCATATAATCTGCATTCTTTTTCTATATTCTTTGCCTGACCATTAGGAATATAGCAGTTATCTTTGTTAATATTGATATGCTGAAAAAAGTGCTGCATCATAAAGTGATGATAGCTCTGTGGATTATCCTTACTAATAGGATAGTACTCATCCAGATTAAAAACGGTAACTTGTGAAAAATCAACTTTACCTTTTTGATAAGCTTCTATGAGTGCCTGATAAGTTCCTATAGGGGTACTGCCGGTTGCTAGTCCTAGAACGCTATTAGGCTTTAAGGTGATTTGTTTAATGATACTATTTGCAACTTTTTTACTTAATGTTTCATAATCTTTGCATCTAATGTTTTTCATACTTAACACCATCCGTTCACTTGTATGTATAGTGGTCTATACCTCTAGTCTTATTATAAAATAAATCCTATCTTTTTTCAACCTGCCTGTTGAAATTTCCAGATAAACATGGTACTAATAATATAACGATAAATTTAAGGTGGTTTTCAATGCATATTAATAAAAAGAGTCCTATACCCTTATATTTTCAGATAAAAAATTACATCCTTAACGAGATTGAATCTGGACATTGGAGCAAGAATAATCCTATACCCTCTGAAAGAGAATTATGTGATATGGCTAAGGTCAGTAGAATGACTGTAAGACATGCTATTAATGAACTGGTTAATGAGGGATTTTTATATCGGCTAAAGGGTAAGGGAACCTATATTACACATTCTAAAATCGAACAAAAAAACATTATGAGTTTCTCTGATATGGTCAGAAATAAAGGAGAAATGCCAATAACTGAAATTCTATTTTTTGAAAAAGAAAAGCGGCTACCAGAAATAGCACTTAAACTAGACTTAGAACCCGAGTCTCTTTTCTACCATATGAAACGATTGAGAAGAGCAACCGATGTTCCAGTTGCTATTGAAGAATGCTATATACCCAAAGCCTATTGTCCAAATTTAGAACGCCATGATTTATCTAAATCCCTATATACATTACTTCTAGAAGAATACAATTATAGTATTTCACAATTGGATGTTAAAATTGAAGCTGTACTGATTCATAATGAACAAGAATTAGAGCTGTTAAAAATTGCTAAGCATTTACCTATTTTAAAAATCTATGGTACATCCATTACAGATACAGGACTTCCTTTATTTTATGAAACTAGTTTTTATCGCTCCGATCAAATATCCTATCGTGTTAATATTTTTAACAGAGAATAAAAGATAAGAGAAAGGATGGACTGGTGAGTTATGAGAGTTTTAATTGATGCCGATGCCTGTCCAGTGATTCAGATCATTCTTGAAGTGACTGAAGAACTCAATATAGAAGTAATTATCGTTACGGATACAGCTCATATTTTCAATTATCAATCCAGTAGAGTACAGGTGGTTGTAGTAGATAAAGGAAAAGACTCCGTAGACTTTGCTTTGATTAATCGAGTCAATGAAAATGATATTGTAATTACACAAGATTATGGGGTTGCAGCCATGGCACTCTCAAAAAAAGCAAGAGCCATGGATCAGAATGGTAAATATTATGCCAATGAAACTCTAGATTTCATGCTTATGAACCGTTATATTACTAAAGAGATAAGAAAAGCAGGCGGTAAAATGCCCAGTATAAAAAAACGCAGTAAGAAACAAGATATGATTTTTGAAAAGAATTTTAGAGCCTTATGTCATCAAAAGCCTAATGAAATTTAGCAGATATTCTATCCTTTTTTCAACCATTTTTTAGAGCTTATGTTGATACCCAATGCGCCTAGTGGAGCTGTAACTAAGATAGATAATACAGCGATAGCCAAAATAATATCCCCAGATGCCACGCCTACTGATAAGGGTATAGCACCAATAGCAGCTTGAACTGTTGCCTTTGGCGTATAAGCAATGACACAAAACGCTCGTTCCTTCCAGCTTAAGTTCGTTTTTAAAGTGGATAGAAGTACACCTATACTTCTTCCTATTAGCCCGATCACAATAATAAGTAGACCTTTAAATCCAGCATCTAAAGCAACACTTATATTGACTTGAGCTCCAACCAAAACAAATAATAAGATCTCAGCAAATACCCATAGTTTATTAAATTTTAAGGCCAGTCTTTTAGCTACAACTGGTCGTTTTTCTAGTAAAATAAAACCAATTGTCATGACACCTAGTAATGAGGCTAGAGCGATTGTGCCTTTTATTTCGTTTTCTAATGTGCGAAGCAATATAGCAAATCCTAATATAGTTAAAACTTTCTTAGTATCTCGTATATGATATGTGTCAAAAAATTTAGTCATAACAAGCCCAACTATAACTCCTACTGCTACCCCTAATAAAATGGATACAGGAATCTCTAATATTTTTATTGCTATATTTACTTTCTGACCACTATAGAGTCCCAAAAAAGTTGAAAATATGGTTATGGCCATGACATCATCAATTGAAGCACTCGCCAATATTAAAGTAGGTATCGACTTATTAGTTCCTATTTTCTGTTTATTAAAGTTTAGCATAAAAGGGACTACAACAGCAGGTGATACTGCTGCAATGATAAAACCAAGTATACCACCTTCAACAAAGGAAAACCCCAAGAGATAGGTAGATAATAAGGCAATCGTAAAACCTTCTATCAAACCGGGTACAAAGCTTAACTTTACCGCTGTTTTTCCTACCTGATTGAGTTGTTCTTTACTAAGTCCCAATCCAGCTCTTAAGAGTATTATCAATAGAGCAATCAGCCTTAAATCTGATGAAACTTCAAGCAGCTCAGGAGCAAGCTGATCGAATACATATGGTCCTAATACTATACCCAATAGTAACATACCTAATAAACCTGGCATTTTAAGCTTTGTTAATAGATAGTTAGATAATAATCCTAATATAATAATGACTGCGAGACTTGTTGCCACTTTATCATCCCCTGAGATTGTTAGATTAAAAACTCTACTGATTATACCTTATTTTGTTATTAGATGCAATATAAGGGATTTCTAAGTAAGATATAGACAGGATTTAATAAGGCTACTGCACAAAAAAAAACAAGAGAAGAGTTCTCTTGTTTATGGCCATTCACTATCAGTGTTGTTGCAAAATAATATAACGAATCTATTTTAATCATATAGAATACAATTAAAAGGTTTCCTATATTGTTTTATACTGATTGAATAAAAATTATAGTTTAGTTACGTTAGATGCTTGAGGACCTCTGTTTCCTTGCTCAACTTCAAATTCAACTTTTTGTCCTTCTTCTAATGTTTTGAATCCATCTCCTTGGATTGCAGAGAAATGTACGAATACATCTTCTTCTCCTTCAACTGAAATAAATCCAAAACCTTTTTCGCTGTTAAACCATTTTACTGTACCTGTTTTCATTAAAAAATCCTCCAAAAAATATAATTTTATAAGTGCTTACTGCTTAATAATAACATTTCTTATACGTACTGTCAAATCAAATTTACTAAAAACATGCATAGAACTAGTCTTATTTGACTAATACTTATTTTTCATTATTATTTTATAGGAAAGTTAGCAGTAATCGAGTTCACAATAGGTTACTTTTATACACTATTATACCCTATAATTCATTTTATCATGCCTTTTTTATTCAGTTTTTCTTCATATGTTTTTATTATTGTTTAATTATCAACGTATAATAAAGAAATCTTATCTCTAAATTGTTTATCGTCATACATTGTATAGTAAAATCATTTCTTGGTTTTTATTGCTTACTTAGTTTATAAACAACACGCCCATTAACCATTGTCATATAGATGTTCATGTCTTCATCAGCAGCGATTATATCTGCTTTGTAATGTTTTTTTATCTCGCCTATCTGGGATAGCTTCAGTGCATGAGCTACATTGACTGTTGCAGTACGGATAATATGAGTAAGTGGCTCTCCTGTAATTCTCATGAGATTATAAATCCCCTCATTGAGCTTTAAAGTGCTGCCAGCTATTGTTCCATTTTCTAATGTTGCAGCCCCTTCTTTAACTTGTACATCCTTCTCTCCAAGCTGATACACACCGTCTTCTAAACCGCCGCCAGCCATACAATCGGTTATAGCAATCAATTGGTCTATCCCTTTTAGTCGATAGAGCAATTGAATGGCTGCATCATGAACATGTATATTATCACAAATAATTTCTGTATAAATGTTGGGATGATTAAGTAAAGCACCTACCATTCCTGGTTCTCTATGCCTTAAGCTTGACATTGCATTGTACATATGTATACCAATTGTTGCTCCTTTATCTATAGCTTTCATGCCTGTTTCATAGGAAGCATTGGAATGCCCCATAGAAATATTGATATTTTCATTTTTTAAGTAATGAATGGCATCATCCGCATTCTCTAATTCTGGAGCAATAGCAAAGCGTAAAAGCGTACCTTCTGACAAATCATTTAGTGTCTTTATTTCATCTAAGTCTATCTTTCTAATACATTGCTCAGGATGAGCGCCCTTTTTTTCTTTGCTTATATAAGGACCTTCTAAAAAGAAACCTAGTATTTTAGAACCTTCTACTCCTTTTTCTATCCAACGTTTTCCACTTCTTAAAACCTCTTTAACCCTATCAAAAGGCGCAGTCACCGTAGTTGCCACAAAAGAGGTTACACCGTTCTGTGCTTTATACTTAGAGAGCGCATTAAACGCTTCATAAGTTGCTTCCATAATATCATGTCCATTCCCACCATGCACATGGATATCTATTAAACCAGGAAGCAAATATTTATCCTTCATATTAATAAGCTCTATAGAATCTTTAGTACCTATCTTTTCCAGAACAGCTTCTATCGATGGAGCAGGTATAATATCTTCAATATACTCTCCATTCACCAATATTCCACCCGATAACAGGTGATCCTCATACAGTATCCTATTTGAAAACAAGCATTTCATTATTCATCAATCCTTTCAATTACATTATTTATTTAACTTTTCTAAATCAAATCATCTTGTAGCTTGGTCATGTCAAATCTTTTTTTGAATTATCTATGCATTGTGATAATCATCTTTAAAACCATCATTTGCTTCTTTTAATATACCATGAAAAAGAAAAAGATTAATAAAGAATTTCTTTAGTTTTACTATAAGTATTAAAGATAATCCTATAAAAAACAATAATAAAAATCATCTACTGATATTAACAACAAATAGAATACACCTTTATATTTTTCATTATTACTAATCAGAGTTTTTCTTTCTAACACTAATCACTGTTTCCATTGATAACGTATACTCTGTGATTGGTTTTGTAAATTCCAATATCTCTTCTTTTGACATACCTTTAGTATCAAGTATTATTTTACCCTCAACTTCGATAGATTCATTACTATCCATAGTCTTATTAACTTCCACTACTATATTATCATCCATTAGTTTACTCAATATTTCTTGGTTTAATATGGGTTCAACAGATTTAATATTATATGAAATAGCATTATTATTTGATATATGTAATGTGTATGAAAAAATTGTTTTTTCCTCTGTACCACCTAAACTAGTGTTAGAAGAATAAATATCTATTCCACTTTTAGTTTCTTCCCTCGCATTAGTGGAACAACCTACTGACATCAGTAATATTAATACCAACATAAAGATATATTTTAATGGCTTCATTTATTAACTCCTTCCATTTTTCTAATATTATATCATTCCTATCGTTTATACTCAACGCGCTTACTATGCTTCACTACCTTTGCTATTAATATAAAGATCCCAGAATGCATATACCCATAACTCTCTTCACATAAAATTAATCATAAGGGATAGATACAATCCTTTTACAAAGGTCTTGACAAAGGCATTTATTTATGATATTTTAGTAGACGACCGGTCTAATATTGGAGTTGATTAATTGAATAAAAAAGAACATATTATTAAAGTCGCGGCGGATTTGTTTCACGAATTTGGCTATCATAACGTTGGTATCAAAAAGATACTAGATGAAGTTCAAATTCCAAAGGGATCCTTTTATCATTATTTCAAGAGTAAAGAGGCTTTGGCTCTAGATGTTATTGAGTACCATTTAGAAAGCACAAGGCAGTTACTAGATAGTATTGACAACTCTATCGAAGGACTTAAAACTTTTTTAAATATCTTCTTTAATAGATTAAGAGAACTTGACTATAATAAAGGCTGTGCTATTGGAAACCTAATTCTTGAAATATCAGATTCTAATGAAAGCTTCCGTACTAAATTACTAGAATGGATTCAACTACTTGAAAATGGCATTTATAATAAAATCAAAGATGCAAAGCTAAGCACACCTTATGATAAAAAAGCCTTGTCTTCTTTCATCGTTTCATGCTTTGAAGGGGCTATCATGAAGGCACGGCTTGAAAAAAATCATAACCCACTGGAAGAATTTCATTATTTTATATTCAAAACATTATTAAAGTAATCAGGAGGAAAATAGAATGACTGTAAAAGAAAAAATTGTTGATGTATTAAAGTCTAATGATTTAATGTGCCTTAGTACCGTGGATGAAAATGGTATGCCAAAAGCTAGATCTGTTGATTTTGCTATGGGAGAAGATGAGTCTGTTATCTACTTTATGACCATGAAAGCAACGGATAAGGTTAATCAGCTTAAAAACAATAATGATGTATTTATTGTTATTGATAAAGCTGGTGAATCTATGGAAGATTTATCTCAACTTCGTTATTTAAAAGCCTCAGGTAAAGCATACATATCCAATACACCTGAAGAGGATGATAAAGCATTTGGTACTATTTTAGCAACCCATACTTAAAGGATCTACTTGGCGACAGAAGTAATTTTTATAGTGTGAGAGTGGAATTAGACACAGCTTTCTTAACAGATAATACCGTAGCTTTTGGTCATACAGAAAAAGTATCTTATTGTTAAAAGGTATAGTATTATGGGATGGCTCATTGCATCGAGCCATCCCTGTTTTACTAATGTTTAGACAAATAGCTTATTGCCTTATAAGCTATCTTTTAAAGCTTTTAGATTAAGTATTTTAAAAGTTGACTTATAAAAATCTATTATCCCTTCTTCTTTCATTTTTATAATTTCTCTGGATAAGGAAGGTCTAGGTATATTTAGAAATTCAGCTAATTCATTTCTTTTTAAAGGAATCATAAAGGTAAGTTTTTGAGACTTATTATAATGCTCTAACAAATACATACTTACTTTACCACGTATAGTTTTGATAGACAAATATTCGACTAGTTTATTGAGTCCCAGTGCTTTATGAGAAACGATGGCTAACATATTCTGAATTAAAATCCGATGACTTTCACAGGCATGAGGACAGCTTCTAATTATCTTATCGGGAGATAAAAACAAGATGGTACAGTCTGCAACAGCAATTACAGTAGCAGGCCATCGCCCATAATTAGAAAATGCGATCATTTCACCAAAAAGTTCCCCCTGACCTAACTTATTCATTATAATTCGGTTTCCTGCTGCATTTTCTTTGGTGATAAGAACTTCTCCTTCTACAATAATTCCTAATCCTTCAAAAGTATTACCTGCAATAGTAATATATTCTTTCTTTTTATAAGTACCTATTTTAGGTCTTAAACACATCAGCATTCTGCTTATCTCATTTTTCTCAATTCTCTGAAATAGTTTCATATTGGATAAGGTATCTACCCATTGTGTATACAAGCCAACGCCTCCCAATTATCCATATGTTTTTATTCTCTTCTACATTAGCTTTTATATTAGTTGTAAAAATTGATTTTTGATATTTCTTTTATTATATTACGAATGCTTTTAATGATCAATAAATGTGATCCAAATACTTATTCAGTTTGATGTGTTTAGTTATATCAACACCCTTTTTACTAATCGTTCTATTATTGACAGTATTCGTTCTGTCGTTATATACTTTTATTAATGTCAAACCTTGGTTATACTAAACTATCAATTACTCTACTTTCCTACTGTACTATCTACTGTTATTTAAGTAACCAATGGATTAAAAGTTTAACTTATATTCATAAACAACCTTTAGAAAATCTACCAATCCCTATAAGGAGGATACACAATGATACAAGTTCAGAACTTTTCTAAAGTCTATCGGCTGAACAAAAAGGAAATGAAAGAACTAAAAACCAAATCCAAGCACAAAAAAGCCGTTGATAACTTATCTTTTTGAGCAGAAAAAGGTGAAATATTTGGGCTGCTTGGTCCAAATGGTGCTGGAAAAACAACAACTCTTCGAAGTATAGCCACTCTATTAAAGCCTACATCTGGAACGATTGAAGTGAACAACTACGATGTAATAAAAAAACCTATGGAAGTAAGACGGAGCATTGGCTTCTTAACCAATGAACTTAAATTAGATGCACATTTTACGCCTAGGTATACGATGGCTTTTTTTGGACAGCTTCATAATTTATCAAAAAGAGAAATAGAAATTCAAACCAATGATTTATTCTCATACTTTGATATTCATACTTTTGCTGATAAGAGAATTAGCGACCTTTCTACGGGAATGAAGCAGAAACTATCAATAGCAGTTAGTCTCATTCATAATCCTGATATTATCATATTTGATGAACCAACCAATGGTTTAGACATAATTACTGCGAGATCTGTAACAGAATACATTAAAGTGCTGAAATCCCAAGGTAAATTAGTCGTTATTTCAACTCATATCATGTCGGTTGCTTCTAAGCTATGTGATAAGATAGCTATCATTATTGAAGGTAAAATAGTCGCTGAGGGAACAATCCCATCTATTTTACAGCAAACTAGAACTCATGATTTAGAAGAAGCTTTCTTTTATTTATACCACCAAACCGTTAAGGAGGTATTATAAATGTTTAAGGTTATACTAAAAAAAGAATTAAGGCGTGTATTCACTGATAGAAGACTTATTTTTTCTAGTTTTCTTTTGCCTGCACTCAGTACCTTTCTAGCTTATACCATTATGGGTATGATGGCTACTAGTATGTTTGATGATATTAATGAACATACCGCATCGGTGTACATTCAGAATAGTCCAGAGTCATTTAAGCACTATGTAACTTCCTTAACCGACGATGTTAACATGGAGATACAATGGATAGAAGCTGTAGAGATTGAGGAAACAAAAAAAGCTATCTTAGATGGTGAAGCTGATCTCCTTGTTGTTTTTGAAGATAGATTCCAAGAAAAAATTGCAGATTATCAAAATCAAGCCTATCCTCCAGAAATTAAAACCTATTACAATCCTTCTGAGAATTACTCAGAAACTGCTAAACATCGGTTTATTGATCAGCTATTAATCGGGTATGAAGACATTCTACTAGCAGAAAGATTTGGTAACATTGATTACAGCATAGCTTTTATCATTGATGAAACCAATGAAGAGAGTGCCATCCAAAACGAAGAAAAAGCCAAAGGTAAAGCTCTTAGTATGATTTTACCTATGATTATTGGTATCATTCTCTTCTCTTCTGCAATGGGTATTGGTATAGATACAATTGCAGGGGAAAAAGAAAGAGGTACGATGGCTACCCTGCTTTTAGCACCTGTAAAAAGGGAAACCATTGCCTTTGGTAAGGTTGCAGGCTTAGCTATTGTATCTATTATAAGCGCTATATGTTCACTCGGAGGTATTTTAGCATCTCTACCTTTCGCTTCTAGTATACTTGCTGTTGGCGGTAATGGAGGTATACCTCAGTTTTCTGTAGGACAATACGGACAACTTCTACTCATTATGCTGTCTTTAGTTGGAGTTAATGTTGGTTTTATCTGTTTACTATCTGTTAAAGCTCGTTCAGTCAAAGAAGCTGGAACTTACATTACTCCAATATTTTTAACCGTAATGCTTACTGCCTTTTCTACTATGTTTAGTCAGGGTACACCAGAGACTTATAGATTTGCTATACCTGTTTATAGCAATATACTTGCTATCAAAGCAATGTTAAATTTTGAACTTGGACTCATTCAGTTTTGGTTAACTATTGCATCCTCCATTGTTACTACATTAATATTAATTAAAGCCATCACCAATACTTTTAATAATGAAAAGGTTATGCTAAATGCATAATTTAAAGGTTACCGATTAGACATCTGAGCTAAGAATAAGGCTGATCTATTTAAGTTATGCAGATGCTTGATTACTACTTAAAATTAAATTAAATAAATAGTATAAAAAAACAAAAACAGCACATACTATGGTTAGTAAGTGATATAACCTATTTATAGGTTATAAAAATCTTACTAAACTATGTCTTTTGACATAGTTCTAAAAAGTGATGATCCTTTGATTATCACTTTTTAATTTCAAACCTATTACTTTTTTGGATCAACCATTCTAAAACTTGAACTTACCCTCTATGTCATTTGACATAGCTGATGAGTGATGATTCTTTCATCACTCTTTTATTATGGCTGCTTATTATAAAAAGAGTTGCAAAACAGGTTGACATATTAATATATTATAATATAATAATATAAGAATATATTAATTAATAAATCATAAGTAGGAGTTGATACTATGTCAAAGAAATATGATATTGCCATCATAGGCAGTGGTCCAGCAGGACTTCAAGCAGCTTTAAATGCAAAGATAAGAAAAAAGAGCTTCATTCTCTTTGGTACTAAAGAACTGAGTAAAATGATAACAAAAGCACCTCATATACAGAATTACCTCGGATTACCTTCTATCACAGGTGAGGAGCTAAAAGATAAGTATACTGAGCATTTAGAGAACTTGAATATTATAATTACCGAAGATAAAATTAACAACGTTTTCTCTATGGGAGACTATTTTGTGCTGATGGGACAGGATAATACATCCTATGAAGCTAGTAGTGTTATTATCGCTACTGGTATAGCCTTTGGAAAACCCTATAAAGGAGAAGAAGAGTTTCTTGGAAAAGGGGTCGGCTATTGTGCTACATGTGATGCACCTCTTTATAAGGATAAAACCGTTACCATCATAGCCCAAAATAGTGAGAGTGAAGAAGAAGCTAACTATGTATATGAGATTGCAAGTAAAGTCTATTTCCTTCCTCTTTATAAAGGAAACTATCATCTCAAAGAAGGTATAGAAGTCCTTCATGCAAGACCCATTGAAATAGAAGGAGATACTAAGGTTAATAAGCTTATAACAACCGAAGGTGTAATTGAAACGGATGGTGTCTTTATCCTCAGAGAGAGTATTTCACCTAAACAGCTCGTTCCAGGTCTAGCAATGGATGGCAAACATATAAAGGTGAATCAAGACATGGAAACTAATTTAAAAGGCTGCTATGCTGCTGGTGATATTACAGGTAAGCCTTACGGTTATATAAGAGCGGCAGGTCAAGGGTATATTGCTTCTCTAAACGCTGTGGTTTACTTAAAAGATGCTGATGCCTTTGAAGTGAGTCAAAATACACCTCAATAATATAAATGAATTACCAAAGATAAGAAAACCAGTTGATAATTGGTTAATAGTATTAACTTGTTCATGCTTTGAAAAAACAGCTTGATTTTTTGCTAGAAATAGACTATTCTATATAAGACAATTAAACAAGGACAGTTCGTGAACCTCCTGTCATTAAACAAAACTAGGCCCTAGCAATTACCTTTTTTAGGTAGTTGTAGTTATGGACAGTTTTTCTGTCCTTTTTTATTGCTTAAAACCACATAGAGTTAAGTAATTTAAAGAAGTAATGATTGAAGTAATATTTATTGAGGTAGGTGTAAGATGAAACGCTATAGTATATTAGAAAATAGAGAAATTGTATTATTAAAAAGTCGCCCTTGCTTTTGGAGAAAATGCACTTTTTGTGATTACATTATGGATAATTCCACAAATGTAGAGGAAATGAATCAAATCAATCATAAAATACTTAAGAAGGTTACCGGGTGTAAAGAAGCTTTAGAAGTCATTAATTCTGGAAGTTGTTTTGAAATGCCTAAAGAAACTTTAAAAGCAATTAAAGATGTTGTCACTGCTAAGAACATCAAAAAGCTTTACTTAGAAAGCCATTGGGTCTACAGACATCGGTTAGCTGATATAAGAAGTTTTTTTGAGATACCCATTGTTTTTAAAATAGGGGTTGAAACCTTTGATTATGATTTTAGAAACATCACTCTAAATAAAAACGCCCATTTTAAACATCCATCCGAAGTTAAGGAACACTTCGATTCTGTTTGTCTCTTAGTTGGTATTCAAGGACAGACAAAAGAAATGATACGTAAAGATATCGAACTATTACTACGTTACTTTGAATATGGAACCATTAATATTTTCACAGAAAACTCAACACCTGTAAAAAGAGATGAAGCATTGATTGAGTGGTTTTTGAATGAATATCAGCATTTAAAAGATCATCCCACTATTGATATGCTGGTTGAAAATACAGATTTTGGAGTTGGAGATTAAGGAGGTTAATCTATGAATAATAACCTTTTATGGTTCATTTTATTGTTAATTAATTTTTCTGGTATCCTCATCAGTTACGCACTTTTCAAAAAAACTGGTCTGTATATTTGGATAGCCGTGGCTGCTGTTATAGCTAATATTCAGGTAATGAAAACTGTTGAGGTGTATGGCTTTATCACAACGTTGGGGAATATTATTTATGGAACATCTTATCTAGCAACAGATATTTTAAATGAAAAATATGGTAAGAAAGAAGCTCAAAAGGGAGTTTATATTGGAATATTTATTTTAATTATTGTTACGATTATTATGCAGGTTTGCTTGTTATTTACACCTCATATAGATGATATAGCTCATGGTGCTTTTAAAACCATCTTCGGATTATTACCACGCATTGCTTTTGCTAGTATTACTGCCTACACCATCAGCCAATTATTTGACGTTTGGATTTTTGATCAGCTGAAGCAAAAGCTGCCTAAGCATCTATGGGCAAGAAATAATGGTTCTACCTTAATCAGCCAGATGATTGATAATACTATATTTACCTTCTTGGCTTTTTGGGGGGTTTATCCTTTTAGTGTTGTTGTTCAGATTTTCATATCCACTTATTTGTTAAAACTTATCGTTGGTATCCTAGATACACCGTTTATCTATTTAGCAAAAAGATTACATAACAAAAATATCTAAACCATAGACTCTTAAATATAAGGTTTTGCATACAAGTCTTTTTTTCTAAGCTGATTATTCTTAGTATAATCCTTCCAGTGTCTATTGCCCATAAACATAAAAACTCTCTTAGGCACTGAGGGATTGACTAATCGATTGTCTCTACCTTGTTTGCTTTCTTCTAAATCTTCTCTAAGCATTTTTAAGGCATCATAAACCTTCTTCTTCACTTTATCTTCCTTAGGCATGCCTTTTATATTCATCATTGTTACTCCCCCGCCGATTCCTAGTCCAAATCTCCAATTTAATCCAGCTTTATCACAATAAAGCTGCATAATATCTAATGCATGCTGATTTTTTTTGCCTTCAAAAGATCCAGATTGAACAATTGCATAGACCTGAGGTGATTGACTTTTCTTGTTTAAATGAGTCCTTAAAATAAAGCGTTCAAATTTAGCCATAAAATCAAGTAAATGCGAGGGTATACTATCCATAAACAAAGGATATACAAAAATAATTCTATCTGATGCATAGAGTGATTGGAATGCTTCTTCTAACAAACTATGGTCTATGCAATTCTTAATACATAGTGTTTTAAATGTCATACTTTTAGTGCTAAAAAGCCTTATAATTTCTTCTATCATCATTTGGCTTGTACTTTGTTCACCTTTTGGACTTCCGTTAATTAAGTATACATTCATGATACCATTCCCCTTTCTTAACATTACTGAGATAAGCTAAACACTTATCTATAGTATCTTCTACCTTCTGCTGTTCTCTGCAAATCAATGTCTTAGCTTTAATTTTGTTAAAATTAATTGCATTGGCATGATTTAATTCTCTGAAAACCTCTTCCTCACGTGCTGTAATATTCTCTCCATACCCAATCATCATTAGCTGTGGATATTTACGATATCTAGGCGCTTGATGAACTTCTCCATTAGTTTTTTTGAAAAATGGTAATACATTAGGAATACTCCTATCTAGAACCCGCTTTATTGTCGGACTATAGCAGCCATTATAGACCTCACTTAGTAATATCATATGATCACATTGTATCATTGCATGATTAAGCTCTCTACCAACATCATTAAATCTACAGATACCTGGTGTCTTTACCCAGCAGTTAAAGCAACCTATGCACTCATGCAGATCATCCAAATCAATACTAAACAGTCTAAAATTGACTCCAATTTCTCTAAATATGTTTAATAAACTATCCCTTAAGTTTAATCCAATATCATTCATATTTTCTTCAGCTATTATTAATATGGTCATATATCATCGTCTCCTTTCTAGGTTTACAGAGTAAACATTATAGTATGTTCAGTATACCATTATAAGTTTGCGATGTCAACATAATATTTACACTATAAACATAAAAGATGTGGGATCTCTGGAAGAAAACGTATTAATATGTCAAATCAAAACCATGTAAGACTAGAGTATACCAGTCTTATTACCCCTTAAGATATACTGATATTTAAACTGTTAGAAACCAAAAAAGATTAAAAAGCAATGGATAATGCTCTTTAATCTCTTTTTTTGTTTTATGGATTATTCTTTCTTGCCTCTATGAGCTATACGATTTGCAACCCGTGCTATTGTTTTAACCCCTGGTCCTTCTAAGTCTTTTTGCACTTGTTTAAATACTTCTCTTATTTTTATATTTTGTGGACATGCCTTTTCACATTTACCACAATTTATACAGGCACTTGTCCAATGCGGCTTACCATCTTGTGTCTGAATGCCAGCAAATATCATATGCTCTAACTTTGAACCAAATTTCGAAAACATATGATAGTTATTTAAGTTTTTAAAGGCTAATGGTATATCTATACCTGCTGGACAAGGCATGCAGTATGCACATCCAGTACATCCAACCTGCATCAATCTTTGATAAGTATTTCTAACCTCATTAATCAAGTGATTCTCATCTTTTGTTAAAGCATTTGGATAGGATTCTGATGCAATCTTTATATTCTCTTTAATATGCTCTTCGCGATTCATGCCTGATAACAAAAGGGTAACAGCAGGATGATTCCAAATCCATCTTAATGCCCAATCCACTGAGCTTCTTTGAGTTGGTGCCTTATCATAAAGAGTTTGAACATCCTTAGGAATTTTTCCTACTAAAGAACCACCCCTAAGGGGTTCCATAATGATAATTCCCAACCCTTTATTGTGCGCATATTCTATGCCTTTGATTCCTGCCTGAAAATTTTGATCCAGTATATTATACTGAACTTGAGCAAATTCCCATTGATAACCATCTACTATGGTGATGAAATCTTGATGTGAACCATGAAATGAGAATCCCATATGGCGTACTTTGCCTTGTCTCTTTATTTTATCCATAAAGTCAATCACACCAAAAGAAACCATCTTCTTCCATGCATTTCCGTCTAATGCATGGAGCAGATAATAGTCGATGGTATCTACTTGAAGTTTTTTGAGCTGCTTATGAAAGATATCTTCCATGCTTTCTTTTTTATTAATAATCATACAAGGAAGCTTAGTTGCTATATTGACTTTTTCTCTATAACCATTTTTTAAGACATACTGACCTAAAAACCTCTCAGATGCCCCCAAATGGTAAAAATAGGCTGTATCTAAATAATTAACCCCCTGATCGATAGCGTATCTAATCTGCTTCAATGCTTTGTCCTTATCAATTAAAGAAGAGGTTACCCCTCCCACACGAGTTGGAAGTCTCATGCATCCATAACCAAGAACAGAGAGTTTTTCAGTTGAATTAGGCATGGTTCTATATTGCATCCGTTTTACTCCTTCATATAGATTTAATGAATAGCCTTAGCTAGTGGTTAACTCTAACTAAACACCTTTAATTACACTATGTAACTTATTTTTATCATATCACTTGTTTTACAAGGTGTCAATTTTTTAATAGTTTTTTTATATTTTAGATAAACTTGCTATTAGCTATAGTAAAGCCTCCATCAACATGAAATATGGAACACGTAATCCATTTTGCCTGATTAGATACTAAGTAAACGGCTATATTTGCTATGTCTATTGGTTCACCAATTTTTTGTAACGGATAATTAGTATCAGTAATTCTTTACTTTCATTGAGTAATTAAATTGATTATATTAATCAATTTGCATGTTGTCAACCTTACGATTTATTTTAGTTTTTTGGTATTTAAACAAGCGTTTTCAATTACTTGTAAATGTGTTTTTAAAAAATTTATAGTTGAGGTTGACTTATTATTATATTTTATTATTTATTTTATGATTACTTGCAAGTAATACAAAATAACAAACAAAGGAGAAAACAATGAAAAAAAAGAATTTATTTAGTTTATTATTTTTATTAACCTTAATTATTAATATATCAAATATCCCTTCATATGCAGCATCCTCTTATTTCTCAGATGCTGAAATAGATGATATTATAACCATGGGGTTTCCAAGTGACTATAAATCATATATTGATAAATACTATGAAGCATTTTTAGATGAAGAATCTATTATAGAAAGTTATTGGGGTTATTCACTTGACACAAACGAGAGAAAACAGTATTTTAATGATTTTATTCATTGTATAAAAAAAATTACAACATCAGAAGGCGAAGCAGCTTCTATACGGTCTCAATTGACGCGTGCTTTATACTTTGAAGTTTGTGATTTATGTGCTAATAATCGCTCAGGCTCAATAACAGGTATGAAGGCTGTTCTTGACCTAATTACTAACAGAACCAATTCATCCTCATATCCAAATGATTTTCTTGGTGCTGCTTATGATAGTTGTTTAGATGGCTTCAATTCATCTAAATCAGTTACCTATTGGCATAACCATATGAAAAATCCTATAGCAGATTCTGCTTGGAGTTCTAATGCAAGAAGAACTTTAGTAAGTGCATATATGATATCATATATTATGGAAAATGAAATATATGACAAAGTTTTTACTCAGCATTATCATAGATTTACATCACTAGGTAATGATTATTTCTTTTACAATGAGTCCCCAGGTTCCAATAGAGTTAACTATGGTGTTTTTTATTTTAGAAAAACTTATTAATTAGGGAACAATAACCAAAAGATCTGTATTTTGAATAGGTACAGATCTTTTGGTATCGTTCTCCTAAAATATACTATTAAAAAAATCTTTGAAATGTATTACTGATCTATAAATGGTATATAATATAATTCTTCATTATGTGTAATAATATCATTATTTGATAATTTATTAAGTATGCTAACTAGATTACTTTCACTAGTATCAAGGTAAGTTAGCTTTTGTAGTATTTCATTTTTATATACATTTTTATAATCCGCGATAATTTTAATTATTTGTCCCTCGATTTCATTTTCCTGAATACAAAAGTTCTTAATAATACTTAATTTGTGATCACTAAATTCCCAGATTGTACAGATGGAAGTTAGATACGTATTAGTTTCCAAATAATAAATAGGCGTAAACATAATTATATCCTCATAACCATCGTTATTATAATCAGTAAACCTGAAATAAGTTGGATCTGTTAATATAATACCATTAAGGTTATGTAACCCATGAAAGGTATTTAAACTATTTTTTAGAAAATGTTTAAGTTTCGGCTTTTCATCCAAGTTAATAAGTGTTGTTAACTTCAAATCAGTAAAACTCAATTCTATGAAATTAGATTTTTGATATTCTACATTAATATCTATCTGAAAGTCTGAACTCCATTTTTTCACTAATTTATCATCACTAATTGTGAAATAAGTTATAAACCATCGTGCTTCTTCTTTTCCATTTTCTTTTAAACTATAAGAGTAAATAAAATCTAAAGGCTCTTTTGTGTTATTCACATAATCAATGGTTGGATACTTATAAAAGTGTATTGCTGTTTTTTTTGTAAAAGGAATTATAGTTTCCAATTCATAAACACTATTTTTATTATATAATTCCAATTGATGATTATTATTTGATAAAGCAAGATAATCATTCCCATTTGATGTAATGATTTTTTTAAGTATTTTACCACCGTTATAAGATTTGACTATTTGGCTATCAGGAGTTCTGATAAAAAGATATGATAATATAGAAATTAGTATTATTAATAAGACAAAGATATATTGTTTTGTTTTTTTCTTCAATTTTTTACCTCCTAATAATATATCTGGTTGTTTATACTGGATGTTGACAGTATTTGTTTGGATTCCAAAACACTAGCTATAAAACAACAATGTATAAAAAGTCTTTCTTTTGTCATATCATATGCTGGATTACCACTTATTAATGATGGTGCTAAAAATGGCAATGAAAATGTATTAGGTTTAATTAAACTATTTATCAATTTAATTGTAGATTGCTGGCTATAAGCATTCTCTATGCTTAAAAGATGTGCATAATTTAATAAATTGCTGAAAGTTGTAATTTTTTGTGATAAGGCTTCACAATATAGTACTCTAGCTATATAATCTACATTATCTACAACACCTAATTTTGAAACAATATTTTTTCCATACAGGTTGTCTTTATCAGTAATTTTTATACCATCATTGTTAGAAATAAATCTATCAATACCAATATTAATAAATTTTTTTTGAAGTCCCCATTCTGGTTCACACCATATCATTTCTATACTCCAATAAGATTCAACAATTTCTTTTTCATTCCATAAAATATTATTAATATAATAATTATAACCTAAAAAACCTACGCTTAACAGTATTAATGGTATAAAAAACTTGGTTTTAATTTTATTCATGAGTTATATCCCTTCTTAAATCAAAGTAATGTTAATATATACTATGTATGTTTATAGCGAATTAAAAGACCATTTACTAATTATCTCTATATCTAAGTATGCATTTTATTAAGCAGAGATACAATTCGCTTTTTAAATCTTCATCAACTTTTCCAAATAAAAATGACTTCTTGTTAATAAGTGGCTCATATAGTTTTACTATAGTTTCCATTGCAATTTCATCTAATTGAATTGCTTTATTTATCAATTTATTAAACTCATAATTATTCATGATTGTATTCATCTCCTTCTAAATAAAGCTTCATCTTTTTATAAGATCTTTTTAAAGACTTATTAACAGCTTGCTTTGAGATATTTAGGCTAGATGCTATTTCAACTTGATCTTGACCATCAAAGTGATGCATTTTTATAATATTTTTTTGTCGTTCTGTTAATACTTTTAATGCATTCTTAATAATGATTTTATTTTCTACTTCACAAATAGTATCACTATCCACTTCAATATTTTCACATAACGATATATTTTTTGTATTACTACAAATTTTTTTTATATAGTTTAACTTAACTCCTTCAATTGACTTTTTTACATATGATGTGAATTTGTAATAGCTTTCTGTGTACATAAAAATTAACTCATCTCCTTTACTTTAATATAGTTATTAATTTTCATCATTTTAACTCATCAGAATACAAAACAAGCCATAATATAAATAAAATATTTCTGATTATAGTCAACCTTTTGAATGAAATTTTTATTTAAAGATAACTCACACAATATGATTTTCATTATAGCAATTAAAATTGATTCATCTTGTACTAATCAATGCTATGAGAAGTTGCAAAAATCCAATTATATATTTTGATAAGTTATAAGTATTACTTAATTGTCAATAAAAGACAATAATATAATACAGTAATAAGCATTATCAATTTCATCTGATAATATCTAATGACCTCAAATAAACAAATGTATACATAAAATCAATCTTTATGCTGTTAATATCTGAGCACGGAAGCTCGGGTAACTATAGTTTTGATGCAGAAGTAAGTCGACTAGGCAATGAGAAAGGATTAGAAACCAAAATTTTGAATGACTATCGGATAAGAAAAATTAGAATAAGCTTTATAGCTATACATATAAACTTTCTAATGTATTGTAAAAAAGAATACTATTAGTACAACAGTTTTGTAAAATAGATACAATCACTGTTGCAATGATTATAAAAAGCAAGTCGATTAATGAATAAAGACGCGTTGTGCTTATTAGATAATATATATATTATTTACAAAAAAAGTTCAATATATGATTTTAAATCATATATTGAACTTTTTGGTGGCAAACTTTATTATTTTATGGCAAACTTTATTCTCTCGCGACAATGAAATAAACGCTTTGTTACAATCTACTCCACCGTCACACTCTTAGCCAAATTCCTTGGCTTATCCACATCATGCCCTAATCCTACAGCTACGTAGTAGGCAAAGATTTGTTGAGGGATGTTTTCTAGGATAGAAGTGAACATCCAGTGGGTTTTAGGGACGTAGATAACGTCGTCTGCTACTTTTTGTATTTCATTGTTTCCTTCAAGTGCAATAGCAAGTACTTTTGCTTTTCTAGCTTTGACTTCTTTGATATTGCTGATGGTCTTCTCAAGTAAGTCTTCTTGAGCTGTTAGACCAACGAGTAGAGAGCCATCCTCAATAAGGGCAATCGGTCCATGCTTAAGCTCACCTGCTGCATAAGGCTCAGCATGAAGATAAGCAATCTCTTTTAGCTTAAGTGCCCCTTCCATAGATACAGCAAAATCTATGCCTCTGCCAATGTAAAAAACATTTTTTGAATGAAGGTACTTGTTAGCTAAAGCTTTGATTTTATCCGATTGGTCTAATACAGATTTAATCTTATCAGGCAGTTGGTAAAGCTCTTCTCTTAGTTTAAAGAATTCCTTACGTGAGATATGTCCTAGTTCCATGGCTATTTTTATAGAAATAAGATACATCGCACAGAGCTGAGCTGAGTAAGCCTTAGTAGATGCAACAGCTATTTCAGGTCCTGCCCATGTATAGAAGACATCATCAGCTTCTCTTGCAATGGTTGAACCAACCGCATTGACAACACCTATGACCTTAGCTCCTGAATTCTTTGCTAGTCTTAAAGCTGCAAGCGTATCCGCCGTTTCGCCCGATTGTGAGACTACAATAACCATGGACTTTTCATCCAGTATTGGGGAGTTGTATCTAAACTCTGAAGCAATGTCTGCTACAACAGGAATTCTTGCTATCTTTTCAATCAGATATTTTCCTACAAGTCCTGTATAGGATGCTGTACCACAAGCAACTATATAGACCTTATTGATGCTGGCTAAATCTTCCTTGGATAAACTGATACCATCTAAAAAAATCGTATCTTTATCTAAAGGCAGTCTTGGAGATAGAGCATCTTTTACCACTTTGGGTTGTTCAAAGATCTCTTTTAACATAAAATGCTCATAACCACCCTTTTCTGCTGCCGTTATATCCCATGTCACATTAAATACATCTCTATTGATTAATGTTTTTTCCATATCATAGATAGAGATACTCTCTTTGGTTACTACAGCCACTTCCATGTCCTCTAAGAGATAGATATTTCGTGTATGTTTTAAAAGAGCAGGAATATCCGATGCTATAAAATTTTCACCCTCGCCTATACCAATGACTAATGGACTATCCTTTCTTGCTGCTATAAGCTTATCGGGTTCATTATGACAGATAACTCCAAAAGCAAATGAACCATGAATACGGTTTATGGATAATAATACAGCATCTAATAAATCATGAGTCTGATTATAATAATAATCGATAAGCTGCACAGCTACTTCTGTATCTGTTTCAGAAACAAAAGTATGTCCTTCCGATATTAATTCTTCCTTTAATGTCATATAGTTTTCAATAATACCATTATGAACTAAAGAGATGGTTCCTGTCATATTTGTATGAGGATGAGAGTTCACATCCGATGGCTCACCATGTGTCGCCCAACGCGTATGTCCTATCCCTGTGGTTCCATGAAGGGATGACTCATTTAACTTTTCTTCCAATTGAACAAGTCTTCCCTTTGCTTTTATCATTTGCAGGCTTTTATCAAACACTGAAACACCTGCTGAATCGTAACCTCTATATTCTAGAGTTCTTAACCCTTCTATTAAAATTGGTGCTGCTTGTTCATGACCAATATATCCAACGATACCACACATCGTTGACACCTCCTTGATAACTTAACATAACTTGTCAACTACATTAATTAATAACTCAACTATTTCAATAAAATCTAAGTAATAATGTCTATCTTAACTTAAACGTTCCTCAATCAAAGCAGCTAATTGATGCGCTTCTCCTTCTAGTACTCTTTGATCCTTTCCTTCTAGCATAACTCTGATTAAAGGCTCCGTACCAGAAGGGCGAATAAGTACACGTCCTTCACCTTGAAATTTAGTTTCAAGCTTATTAATTTCCTTCTGAATAATTTTATCTTTTAAATAGGTCTCTTTCTTATCATTGCTTACTTTAGCATTAACCATGACTTGAGGTAAAACATGCATAACACTAGCAAGTTGTGATAGTGTCTTTGAACTCTTCTTTATGACCTCTAATAAGTGAAGACCTGTTAATAAACCATCGCCTGTTGTATTAAAATCCAAGAATATGATATGACCTGATTGTTCTCCACCTAGGTTATAGCCATTTTGAAGCATTTTTTCTAATACATAGCGGTCACCAACCTGTGTCTGCTCTATATTAATATTGTTCTCATTACCCATAATATAAAAGCCTAAATTACTCATGACCGTTGCTGTGATGGTATCTCTTTTCAACTTTCCTTGTTCCTTCATATGTAAACCACAAATTGCCATTATCTGGTCACCGTCTATAATTGTTCCTTTTTCATCAACAGCAAGACAGCGATCGGCATCACCATCAAATGCTAGACCCACATCCGCCTTAACCTGTTTGACATAATGTTGTAAATCATCCATGTGGGTAGAACCACAATTTTTATTAATATTGGTTCCATCTGGCTCATTATGAATAATAAAAACCTCTGCCCCCAGCTTTCTTAAGGCTTCGGGTGCTGACACATAGGATGCACCATTGGCACAATCTATAACTACCTTTAATCCACTTAAATTTCCATCAATAGTATCTCTAACAAAGTCAATGTATTCATTAATACTTTCATTCCTATTGGTAATACGACCAACTTTATTTCCTGTAGGTAGCTCTATAGATGAACCATTTGTTCTAATAATTTCCTCTATCTCTTCTTCTAGCGAATCAGACAATTTATAACCCTTGCTATTAAAGAACTTGATACCGTTATATTCCACTGGATTATGTGAGGCAGATACAACAACGCCTGCATCTGCATTGTATTTTCGTGTTAAGTACGCAACCGCTGGAGTTGGAACGATTCCAATTGAAATGGCATCTGCACCAACTGAGCATATACCAGCTAAGAGTGCTGCTGTCAACATTTCCCCTGACAGCCTCGTGTCTCTTCCTACCAAGATTAGTGGTCTGTGTTTTTTCTCTTTCGTTAAAGCATAAGCTCCTGCTTGACCGAGTTGAAAGGCAAGATTTGCAGTTAATTCCTTATTTGCAATGCCTCTTACCCCATCTGTACCGAATAGTTTTGTCATAAAACACCTTCCTTTCACACGATTTATATTATAGCACTCTATGATACTTCATACAATTTTTCCCTGAAAAATAATATACAAGTTTTTACCATGGTATATACCAATCCACCAACTGGTATATCTAGTATATCTTATGAAAAACCTTCTTATGTGTGCAGCTTTAAATTATATTCAGTTTGCCAATGCATGTAAAATATCTGTATTGCTTTATATTAGCAATAAAAAAACTGCCCCATAAGTTATGAGACAGTGTTGTTCATTATTAATATTAATCCTGTATTTCTGTTAAATTCTCATCTATCTCCTCAGGAACAACTCTTTCTTCTATTTCAGTTTCTGTTTCAATTTCTGTTTCAGTCTCTGTTTCCGTGTCTGCTTCAGCTTCCTGTTTAGATAATTCAACGGTGACGGTTGGCTGATTACTTACCAGTGTTGCATTTGAAGTATATAGCAATGTAACATTTAGCTCGTGAATTCCCTCATCAAGTTCTCTAAGATTAATCTGTGGTCTTAACGAATCAATGGTTATTAAATCTAGAACACTTCTGGTTCCGCTAAATGTCACTGCAATACCATCCTGTGTTGGATAAGACAGTTGCAAATGATCAGGTAGGTATTTCACCAGTATATCCTGAAGCCCAATATTAAGAGTTTTCGTATACAGTTTTTCAACCGTTAGATTTACATATATATTATTTTCAGTTCCATGAATAGATACACCTTCTGGTAGCTTGTCATCCACTTTGATGTTCAATGATTTTGATTGAATCAGACTACTTAAATCAATTTCATTATCAAGACGTATCCTATCTATCTGAGCTAATTTGTCCTCATAACCAATTAAGGTCACTGAATTCGGACTGGCAGTCATATCAGTTAAAACGTAACCTTCTGCCACGTCTCCAACAGGCTCAAGCTGTATTGGTACTGTTTTTAATTTTTGTACTGGAATAGTTATCTGTACTTCATCAACACTCATTTCCAAACCTGTTATCTCTTGTCCTTTATCGTCTAGAACCAGTGGTTTAGCCGTCAGTGTAATGTCTTCTTTGGCATTGGATATATCCTTCTTAACAATGACTTTGGATATCAAAGCTATTTTTGACTCTGGACCAGTTATCTGAATGTTATTGGGCGTTACTTTAGGAGCCAATGCAAAGTAATTATTCTCAGGCGAACCAGTAGTTTCAACTGTGACTACTTTATAATCAGTAACGATATCTTCTAAACTAACTATCATGGTTTTAGGACTGTAGTTAACGATATCTACCTTTTCAACTTCTACATTGATAGGTATTGCAAAGGTTATAGAAACCTCTTCCATGTTAGCAACTGCTATAATATCTCCTGTTTTAAGTCTTTCTACATTGGTTCTTTTTCCCTCTACCGTGATATCAACGGTTTGTCCTTGCTTGATCTCATAAGTCTTCTTTTGAGAGGTGATTTTTCCTTCATTCATTATTTTAACTGGGACATTTCGGAAATCTTTTGTTATCACTGGGTCATCATAATTTACAACCGTTACCCATAATAAGAAGGCTAAAATAATGGATAAAATTTTTAATCCTATATTTTTTGCAAAAAAATTAATCATGCTTCTGACGCCCTCTCCAAATCATCTTAAATCTATTAACATTTACAACGGTTTTCTGAGTATTATATAACAACTTATTTTTAAGATATTCTCTATCTACATTTCTAATTAAATTCCCTGACATGGCTAAGGATACTTTACCGTTTTCCTCAGATATGATAATAACTATGCTATCCGACACTTCTGTAATGCCCACAGCTGCTCTATGTCTTGTGCCGAGCTCTTTACTTAAGCTCATATTTTCTGATAAGGGCAGATAACAAGTTGCTGCAGCTATTCTATTTTCTCTTATAATAACAGCACCATCATGTAAAGGTGTATTATGTTCAAATATATTCATTAATAAGTGATTGGACACAGCCGCATCTATAGGAATACCTGTTCTTTCATATTCCCCTAGCGGTACGCTTTGTTCCATAACAATCAAAGCCCCTGTCCTTTTTTCTGCCATTTCTTCAACAGCTTTTAAAACTTCGTCAATGGTTTTCTGAGAAAACTTTTGGTTTTCTTTGTTTTCTTCAGTAAAAATAAACGAACCAAAGAAGTTTCTTCTTCCTAGCTGTTCTAATGCATTTCTTAACTCTGGCTGAAAAACAATAATCAATGCTATAATACCAACATTGATCGTTCTTGCAAAAATCCAGACGATGGTATTTAATTGAAATAAGATAGCAAATGCGCTAATAATTAAAAGCACGATTATGCCTTTAAATAAGGTCCATGCTCTTGTTCTTCTTATCCATTTGATAAGCTGATATATAACAAATGAAATTAATATAATTTCAATAATATCTTTAATTCCTATTTTAGGCAGATGCTTAAAGTAAAAGTTGAAGTTTTTTATAAAATCGTTTAATATCGCCACTATAAAAACCCTTTCACTCTCTATATATACATAATATTATACCATTATTATAGTATTTGAAAATAGGTTTTTGTAAAAAAAATATTATGCTAACGTTTAAAATAGTGTACAAATAAAGCGATAAAAATAATATCATTCCCAGTATTAGTATGAACATTTTTATTCGCAAGCATGCTTCATCTTATAGTATAATTGTTTACATCTAATTCTTTCAATATGTCTATATAACTAGATATTTAAGTTTTCTTAAAGGTCATTAGTATTACCTATCTTTCTCTAATCGAAAAGGAAACAAAAAAGCCCTATTAAAAGGACTTTATTTTACTTAGACAGTTATTATGCAAATTCTATGGTTCATTTTATAAAAAGTATTAGTTAAGCTTAATTAATTCTCTTAACACGTTTCTCTGCTTTGTTGATCTTAATTTTGGGAATAGCTTTGACATAGTAATAGTAATCATCATCTTCAAAAACCACTTTTTCTGCTTTAGAGTAATCTAGAACAATACTAAAAAATAAAGTAATTGCTAAAATCCCACCAGCTATTATATTACCAAAAATCAGTCCAATAATACTAAGTTCAACACGTAGAATCACTTTCCCTATAATAAAAGCAATTATATTGATGATAACACCAGCTGCTACAGCAATTGCCCAATTGTAATCTATCTCTAATTTTTTAATAACATATGTAATAATGATAACAATAGCAAAAACAATAATGGTTAACAGCATCGCTTTATCCTGTAATAGAGCATTCATTAAGTATTGAAACATTGAAATTAAGGTTTCAGGTATATCCGTTAACTCTTTTGAAGATATTTCTAACAATCCTGGTAAATAACGTGAAAAATAGAAAATTGAGACACCGATTGAAACAGGTATAATTGATATCGGACCAAAAAACAAACCTGCAAACAATGGTATTGTATAGTGTAGATTAAGACCATATAGTAGAGGTACTGCAATAATAATATAAGAAAGCTTAGGTGCTATACCGATGTATAGCAAATAAATGATCAGCATACAAATACCTATTAATAAAGCTGCCTCTAATGAGGCAAAAAACAGATGGGTTCCTATAACAAGCATTGTAATTAATATGAACCAATTACCAGGTATAAATGCCACTATCAGTGCTAAAGCAATATTAACTAGAGGGTTGCTCATTTTATCAGCGTAGTTCAAAAAATTATTTAACTTAAAAAATACCATAAGTGAAATTATAAATTTGGCAATTGGCATGATCATTCGTTCATATCTTTTATATAATCTTATAAAAATTTCTCTAATCTCAAGCAAACCGGTCATACATAATCCTCCTTAAAGCAAATGCAGCATATTAAGATCTTATCATATTTTACTTTTAAAGTTAAACCTCAACTCAGCTTATTGAGTCTGTTTAATATAGCTTTATAGTCGTCGATTCTAGCTTTAGCTTTTTCATATTTTTTACTATATTTCATTGTCCCTATAATCGTGTATACAACCATTGCTACAAGCCATATAATCAGATAGACGCTTCCGTATTTCATATAATCCAGTTGTTCCATTTCATATAGGTTGTTCATAAAGACAATAGAAAAATGTCCTCCAAATATAAGTATCAATGCTATTGTAACCCCAAGACGTCTTTTAAAGTTTTGAAAAGACACATAATTGGACTTATAATATTCATTAGTTTTCATATCTTCTTTACCTTCGTTTTGCTCATAAATTGCCAAATGCGTCATTAACTTAACTTTCTCTTTCTTTATCATGATATCTCCGTCCTTTTTGTACATCATATTGAAGGCATTTACACTTCCACATTATTGTTTGATAGCATTTATATTCACTAGATCATTCTGCGAGTAGATACTCTTGGAATGCCATAATAACCACTCTTCTAAGCCTGTATCATATACAGCCTGAATCTGACTACTGATTTCTTCACTACCGTAAGCTTGATAGTTGCCTTGACCAAGATAAGATGCTGTAAAAGCCTGCAACCATGGTCTTACAACAGCCAATGGTATCTCCTCTTCATGGCTTGTATACTTTTTATTGGATGCATTTAAAGTTCCAACAATGGTTTCATAAGGATATAGATCTGAATGCTTGTCTTTTGGAATTCCAAAATACCCAAAATCGTAGTGCGAAGGATAAATCATTGGGCATATGACATCTAGACGGCTTGCCATGTTCAAATAATCCTGACCAATCGCTTGGCTGTCTCGTTCACTTAGGATAATAATACCAAAAACATCAGCGGATACCTCTATTGGATAGGGTTCTAATTCTTGAACAGCATAATCGACAAACTCTGTTATAACCTCTGCTCTAGTTTTATTCTCTGCATCTGGCCCTAAGTCTGCCTGTTCTAAATGTTCAGTAGCTTCAAAGCATGTATTGTCGAATTGGATTTCTTTAAATCCTTTAGAAGCAGCTGCTTTTGCAATATCTAATAGATACTGCCAATTCTCCCTATTATAAGGATTTAGCCAGGTATTTTCTTCATATTTCCAAAGTGTCCCATCTTTATTCTTAATGGCATACTCTGGCTTTTTTTTAGATAATAAAGAATCTTTAAAAGCAACAATTCTAGCAATAGGATATATATTATTGTCGTATAATTGATCCATCACAACTTCAGCATCAAACTGATTAACTTCAGCATCAATTTGATCCACTAAAGGAATATCTAAATCAAACGTTATTCTGCCCTTATCATCTTTAACATCGATAACAAAAGCATTGATATCTGTTTGCTTTGTTAGTTCTATGAGGTCATTTAATTTAGCACTTGAACCTGCTGTAGGACCATTCACAAAAATTCCTCTCACGGGAAGATGCTTGTGGTATGGATTGAGTCGCTTAGATGGTGTTAAGTAATCATCAAATTGTACGTGTAATGTTTTGGAAATTCTGTTTTTTCCACCAATAAAAAAGGGTAACTGACCCGTCGTGTCCCCTTTAGTTACAAGTAAACGATACATAAATGCCAATAATATACTTGCCATAATGACACTTGTAAAAAAAACAAATAGCTTCTTATTCCTTCTTCTATTTCTTTTATATCTGGTCATTGCATCCACTCACCTTAAATAAAAACCTGTAATATTATACCATATATAACTTAACTTTTCGACACCTTTTTACTTTTATGAAACAACGGTATACTTAAATCATGTCATTAATAAGGTAAGTTCATACACCATACTATTGGTCTACTAATACTAAACCCTTAGTAGTATAGGAGCTTCCAGCATTCCATAAGAGCCATTCTTCCAATCCTGCATCATAAGCCGCTTGTATCTGGGCTCTTATTTCCTCCTCACCATAGGGCTTATAGTTAGGCTTTCCAAGATACTTAGCGGTAAAGGCTTGAAGCCAGGGACGAACTGTTGCAGCTTTTTGTCCGTTTTCTAAAAGAGCATATTTTTCATTAGAAAGCATCATAGATCCATAGATGGTTTCATAAGGATACAGATCAGAATGCTGTCCTTTAGGAATACCAAAAAAGCCAAAACCATAATGAGAAGGATAGACCATTGGACATATGACATCCAGTCTTTTAGCCATTTCAAGATAGTCTTGCCCGATGGTTCTGCTATCCACCTTGCTATTAATGATAGTACCAAAGACATCGGCAGATACTTCAATATCACATGCTTCTAATTCTTCCATTGCATATTGAACAAATTCTGTAATAACCTCGGTTCTTGATTTGTTCTCTGCATCTGGTCCAAGATAGGCATGCTTTAGTTTTTTAGTTGCTTCAAATCGAATATAATCAAACTGAATTTCTTTAAAACCAGCCTTTGCTGCCTGTTTAGCAATATCAATAATATAATCCCATGTCTCTTTGTTATAGGGATTTAGCCAATGTACATAATCATATTCCCATAGGCTACCATCTTTGTTTTTTATGGCATATTCTGTTTTGCTTTTTGATAAGTAAGGATCTTTAAAGACAACTATTCTTGCGATAGGATAGATGTTATGATCATAGAGCTGATCCATGACACCTTTAATATTTCTGATATATTTTTTCTCAGCATTTATTTCATCTACTAATGGGTGATTCATATCATAAGTGATTCTGCCTTCATCGTCTTTCACATCAATAACAAAAGCATTGATTTCTGTTTTATCTGCTAAATCAATAAGATTATTTAAGGCTTTAGTTCCAGCAGCAGGAGCATTGACAAATAACCCTCTGATAGGTTCACGGGTATAATAGCGTTTGTAATTCGGCTGGGTCTTATGAATATAATCGTCAAAAGTTACCATGAGCGAATCTGTAGTGTTGTCATTATTGCTTTCAGTGAATTCAGAAAGTATTCCATTATCTCCTTTATTCTTAAAAAGATAATCAGAACCTATCCAAATACCTAATATAACAATTGCAAAAATTGTTATATATAATAGTTTATTATGTCTCTTCACCGATTTTCTTCTAGTCATTAGAGCTCCTTCCTGTTCATTCACTTAATATGATGTAGCATTTGATTCTATGTCCATCTTTATGTTAGTAATATATAGGATAAACATTACAAAAGTAATAGCATCTTTATTAAATATCTATTACAATTGCTTAATTATTCAAGTAAAAAGCTGCATGCCTTCACATGCAGCTTATGATACTATTCTTTATTTTTCATAGTAGGGAATAGTAGAACATCTCGAATGGAATAAGAATTCGTCAACAACATAATGAGTCTATCTATACCAATTCCAAGTCCCCCTGTTGGAGGCATACCGTATTCTAACGCCGTTAGGAAATCTTCATCTATTCTGTTAGCCTCTTCATCCCCAGCCGCTCTTAATGCTTCTTGGTGACCAAACCGCATCCTTTGGTCGATTGGGTCATTAAGCTCTGAAAATGCATTAGCAAATTCTCTTTTTGTAATAAACAGCTCAAATCGTTCTGTGTATTCAGGCTTATCAGGCTTTCTTTTAGCTAATGGTGATATTTCCACTGGATGATCCATAATAAAGGTAGGCTGTTCCAAATGCTCCTCGACATAATGCTCAAAAAACAAATTCAGGATATCACCTTTTTTATGGCGTGGTTCAAATTCTATATGATGCTCTTTAGCGAGCTTTTTAGCCTCATCATCTGATGGTATACTATCAAAATCAATGGAGGCATATTTTTTAACTGCCTCTAACATTGAGAGTCTTTCAAAAGGCTTCCCTAAATCAATGTCTTTGCCGTCATAAGTAACGGTCGTCGTTCCTAAAACATTTTGAGCTACTGTTCTAAATAAGTCTTCAGTTAAATCCATCATACCATGATAATCTGTATAAGCTTCATACAACTCTAATAAAGTAAATTCAGGATTATGTCTTACAGATAGACCTTCATTTCTAAATACCCGACCAATTTCATATACTCTTTCAAATCCGCCGACTATTAATCTTTTTAGATGGAGTTCAAGAGCAATTCTCATATATAATTCCATATCTAGTGCATTATGATGAGTTATAAATGGTCTTGCAGCTGCACCACCAGGAATGGTATGTAAAACCGGTGTCTCTACCTCTAAGTAATCTCTATTGTCTAGAAAATGACGTATCTCTTTAATGATTTGAGTCCTTCTAATAAAAGTATCTTTAACCTCTGGATTAACAATTAAGTCTAAATACCTTTGGCGATATCTTATATCTGTATCTTTAAGACCATGATATTTTTCTGGTAATATTTGAAGACTCTTAGATAATAAAGTAACGCTACTAGCTTTAATTGATATTTCACCTTTTTTAGTTCTAAAAACCTCTCCTTGAATACCTAATATATCCCCAATATCATAATGTTTGAAATCAACGTATGCTTCGTCACCAATTGCATCCTTTCTAACATAAGATTGTACTTTACCATTTCTATCCTGAATATGGCAAAAGGAGGCCTTTCCCATAACACGCTTGGTCATGAGTCTTCCAGCAATCTTCACTTCTTTTCCCTCTAGCTCTTCAAAATTATTCATGACATCTTGACTATGATGCGTTACAACAAATTTCGTTATTAAGAAAGGATCTTTACCAGCTTCTTGTAGTTCCTTTAATTTATCTCTTTTTATCTTGAGCAGCTCATTTAAATCTTGCTCTTCTCCCTGCTCAGTTTCATTGTGCTGTTTTGACATTAAATTGCCTCCTTTGTACATAATGGATATTTATCTTACGCTTTATCTATAAATGTCTCTTACTTCAAATTTAACATTACCATGAGGCGTTTCTACCTCTACAGTATCCCCAACCTTTGAACCAATTAATGCTTGCCCAACAGGAGATTCATTGGATATTTTATAGTTTAATGGATCCGCTTCAGTTGAACCAACTATGGCATAATCCACTTCTTCATCAAATTCTAGGTCGAATAATCTTACCTTACATCCAATATTAATCGTCGTTAAATCGACTTCTTCTTCATCAATAACTTGAGCATTTCTAAGTATTTTTTCAATAACTACTATTCTTGTCTCCATTGCAGCCTGTTCCTCTTTAGCTGCATCATACTCTGCATTTTCTGATAAATCACCTTGAGCTCTAGCCTCTTTTATTTTCTCGGCAATTTCTTTTCTTTCGACTACCTTTAAATGCTGTAATTCTTCTTCTAGATCCTTTAGTCCATTATAGGTAAGTAAAACTGGTTTGTCAGGCATCCTGCTACACCCTTCCTCATATTCCTTATTTTTATTACAACAAGTATGCCAACCACTATCTAACACACTCGCTAGTACTGTTGTAAAAGTACCACATAAAATACTATTCCTTTTTTATCATGGTATTATAACTTAAAGTATCTTGAGTTGTCAAGATGATTCTATTATTCTTTCATTGATTTGATAAAGCGAGCCAATTTCAATAGGATAGCTCTCTTTTATCTTAGCAATTTTATCTTTCATTTTAGCTTTATAGCCATAGCTGTACATATTTCTAATGAATCTATTCTCGTAAAGTAAAAGACCATGTAGAAGCGATGGACTGATAAGTTGCTGTTGATAATACACATCTACACGGTTGATGACCTTTAGTGTGTCCCTCTTTGACAATATATCAAAAATTTTTTCCTTATCAGACATAACATCAATAATGATTGCCCCTTCTTTAAAGCAATAGAACATCTTATCTCTTTTTTTGCAGCAATTGACAATAATATCGCTATCTATCTGCTGGTTTACACTTTTGTCTGCCATCTGTATGGCAAGACCTGTATGGTCATAGATCGCTTCTATAGAGTTCTGGTAGGCTTCTTGATTAGAAGTCATAATCGTTAGATGATTAACATTTTGCAGATACTCTAAAACATAGTGCGCTTTCTGTTCCTCATCATCTATGACAGCATAGTGTATAGATTTTTTGTCTAAAGGTAGATGGGTAACAAGCTGCTCAATGATTTTGTCCACATACAGATATTGGACTTCTTTTTCATCCGCAATCAACATATCGAAATACGCTTTATACGGCATAAGTTCTTTTGATAGTACAGCCACACTGATGTTTTCTTTTAATGCTTTACTATTAAAGTGGTCAATAACTGTCTTAATATAGTCTTCACTTTTAAGCTGATTTATTGATGTAATAATTGGAAGATATATTTCTACTATTTCTTTGTCTAATACAGCTGTCGAATCAATTTGATAAGGCACTTTATTTCTAAGTATTTTATGTATGTATTTAATCGGTAAGTACTTGAATAGTGGAAAATTGTAAGGGATGTCATTGAGCGTTTCCATACATTTGATAATTGCTAGCTTTTTAAACATGGCTATCACTTCTTAGATTTTTACTATTAATGTATTATGGACTAAGAAATTATATACATAGTATTTCATGTTTTGATACTAATTCTTTATAGATATTTTACTACTATTCATTAAAAAGCAAGTGATGCAAATGTTGTTCTAGCTCTGTATAACTGGTTACTTGATGGACAGCACCTCTTATTTTGGAAGCATCTCGTATCCCTTTAATATACCATGAGACATGCTTTCTCATTTCTCTCATTGCCACATATTCACCCTTATAGTCTATAAGCATCTGTGTATGTCTTAATATAGTTTTTACTATTTCTTGTATACTAGGTTTTTCTAAAATCTCATTATTTTCTAAATAGTGGTTAATTCTACTAAAAATCCAAGGATTGCCCATAGCACCACGTCCAACTAGAATCCCGTCACATGCCGTCTCTTCAAGCAGTCTTTTAGCATCTTCAGGACCAAAGACATCACCATTGCCAAAAACAGGTATAGTTACCGCTTCTTTAACACGCCTTATGATGTCCCAGTCTGCTTGTCCACTATAGTACTGCTCTCTTGTTCTGCCGTGAACCCCTATAGCTGCTGCACCACTATCCTCAGCTATCTTTGCTATTTCAACCGCATTAACCGTTTCATCATTAAACCCTTTTCTAATTTTTATTGTCAATGGCTTGTCAATGACTGAAGAAACTTTTTTTACAATTTCTGCAACTCTTTTGGGATGTCTTAATAATGCAGAACCTTCGTTGTTCTTAACCACTTTAGGGACTGGACATCCCATATTAATGTCAAATATATCAATATTGGGATTATCAATTTTTCTTGCCATATCTGCTAATAAGCTGGGGTCTGAACCAAACAGCTGTACAGCTATAGGTTTTTCCTTCGGATCGATGGTTAGAAGCTGCTGTGTGTTTTGGTTTCCATAATAAATAGCTTTTGCACTTATCATTTCTGTATAGACAAGACCACATCCCTGTTCTTTGCACAAAAGCCTAAAAGGTAAGTCAGTCACACCAGCCATGGGTGCAAGAAATACTGGATTGTCTAAGGTTACATCCCCTATCTTCATAGTTGCTTCATTCCTTTATTCTGTTCTAGACGCCACCGTTTTTTTCATGTATAATTCTTAAGCCATTGAGTGTTAGTAGAGGATCAAAAATATCTATAACATTCGTTTCCTTATAGATAACCTTTCCTAATCCCCCTGTTGCAATGACTTTTAATTCTTTTTTCATTTCTTCCTTTATTTTTCTTACGATATATTCCACTTGACCTATATAGCCATACACCAGCCCTGCTTGCATACTTGTAATAGTATTTGTGGCTAGAATACTCTGTGGTTTTTTAATCTCTATTTCTGGAAGTTTTGCTGATTTTTGCCATAAAGCATTGGCCGATATTTTGATACCAGGTGACGTAATAGCAGCAAAGAATACGCCGTCTTTTGTAACAACATCGTAAGTAGTTGCTGTTCCAAAGTCAATAATAATCGCCGGTCCACCATAAGTATAATATGCACTGACGATATCAACGATTCGGTCTGCTCCAACTTCTTTTGGATTGTCTGTTCTAATATTGATACCTGTTTTTACACCAGGTCCAACAATGACTGGTTCAATGGAAAAATACTTAATAATACCACTGGTTAAGGAATACATTAGATTTGGAACAACTGATGCGATAATAACGTGCTTGATATTTTTTGTATTAATTTGTTTATTTTGCAGTAAATTGCAGATAAACAAACCGTATTCATCCGATGTTCTTGGTGTTTTGGTTGTCATTCTCCAATGTCCAACTAGATTTTTATCATCAAAAACACCTAATACAATATTAGTATTTCCTACATCAATAACTAATAACATGGTTAACACCTCATTTTTTATTTTCTATAAATTACGGAAGACAGCAAAATTATGCTGGTTTTGGAAACAGTCAAAGGTGAATATATTAGCTCCATAACGCCCTAAACGTCCATAGGTGAATTTTTATTGTAGATCAACCGTTAATTAGGGTAAAACAAGAGTTAAGCTTGTATATATCTATATTGCTTAACTCTTGTTGGCTTGTTCAGTCCATGTATGTACGACAATAGTTTAAAAACTATTCATCCATAGGTTAAGTTTATAAGCTAGTTCATAAGCTTATTTATACTTTTTCTTGATGCTAGTACAATAGGTGTGCTGATGATTGCAGCTACTATCATTTCTACGACAACATTAATTGAAATACTTGCTAGGACAACTTGTTTTACCGTAGAGTCAAATGCTTCTATATATTTTTGTGCATACAATAGATACAGCATACCTAAGACACCGGCTGTATTGGCTAAACTTCCAAATATCGCCCCGCTGAATAGGCTGATACGATCTACCCTCTTTTCATTTTTTATTATTCTCAACAATAATTTTTTAATCAGAATAAATGCCAAATAGGCAATGAGACCAATAAATAGACGTGGTAATACAGATAACCTCGGATCAATAAATAGTTTGTCAATCACACTGGCTGCTATAATAGCTCGAAGTAACGAAACGATACCAAAACTAATACCGATGATAATACCTTCGAACGGTCCAAGTAACAAAGCAGTGATGATAGTAGGTATGTGAGCAATCGTTATACTTATGGGTGGTATCATGATAAATCCAATCGGTGTATACCCCAAGATGAACGTAATTGCAATCATCATTCCTAACACAACCAAACGGCGTGTGCTAAAAAAACTCTTATTCATTTTTTTACCTCCTGTTCTCGTTCCATTAAGGATACAAGACATTTTTTTTACACCTCATTATAGCATGATTCTACATAATAGAAAAGAATCAAGAAGAATAACAAAAATCATTACTACCTAATTTATTATATAGTTCATCAAATGCTGTGATAAGATCATATATTAGTTTTAGTATCAAACTTTCCTTTAGGATTAATAGATTAGTCATGTAACTGTAATCATTCTTTTATTTCACTTGTTTCATTGTTTATTGTACTTATTGTTGCTTCATTAATTATATTGATGTAGTCTTTTGAATCTTTGTATCCCTTTATTTTTATGAATTTTGAGTATGCTTCATCTAAATTATCATTGCTATATGCATTTATAGCTTCCTGATAAGTTTGGGAGTCCAAGTAATTATTATATGCGAATTGCACACCCACACCAATGGCTGACCCCAATAATAAAGCACCTATAAGAGTAACCATAGACTTAATATTAATTTTGCTTTTTGGCTCTGAGGAGATATTTGCTTCTTCTCTCTCTGTTACTTTTTCTACTGTTTGTGGGTTAGCTTTTTTAAGCTCTTCTAGTGGAAAACCACATTGTGGACAGCTTTTAGCTTTATCTGATATTTTCTTGCCACATTCTGGACATTTTATTAAAGCCATGCTATTGACCTCCAATTCGACCTTTATCATCTATAGTTTTATTGCCAAACCACATTATCATAATTGGCAAAATCTAACCATTAAAGGACATAGAAAAATTATACATGATTTGGTTGACTATTTCAATTGAATCCTCTATAAAAATGAGTCATTTTTCCTATGCCTCACAAGTCTCATGTATTATTATACAGTAGTACTTATACATTATATGGATATAATTCTATAAATTTCCTATTTATGTCACTTTTTGTTATAATATGTGATATAATGTATAAAAATACCATTCATACTGTAAGGAGGATATTTTGATGAAGAAGCTTCTAAGATTTTTGCACAATAAAAACGACTATGACAATCTAAATTTTTTAATAAGCGGATATTTTTTCTTACTATTTTTCGCCACACACATTATCATGGAATTTGTTTTGATTTACTTAGACATGCGCGTTGTTATGATCTATAATATCATTCCTATTATCCTTTTTCCTATATGCATCTATTTAAATTATAATGATCGTTCAAAAATAGCTATTCTATTGGCTGTAGGAGAATTAACAATGTTCTCAACCTTATCTACTTATACAGCAGGATGGCGTTTGGGATTTTATTTGTATTTTTTCTCTGTTATTGCTCTTATTTTTTTTACACAGACCATAAAATTAAGGCTAAAAACGATATTATCCATATTTGTGGCTTTGTTGGTCAGTATCCTAAAGTATTATACAAAAGAGCTGGTAATACCCGTTGATGATGTAACTATATTCATTTTGTACACCCTTAATTGTTTTGGTGCAATTGGAGCAGCAGCGATGATTTACTATTATTTTGACAGCCAAAGAATTAAACTAGCTCAGGAAACAAGTAAAACGACCCAATTAATGGATGATATAAAAGTCATTCTTGATAGAAATATTTCTATTGCAGATAATGTTAACACCATTGGTCGTAAATTCTCAGATAGCTTTTCTGAAAACCTAGCTTCACAAAATGAAGTCCATTCATCTGTGGATTTAGTAACCATCAATAGTAGAAAAAATGCCAAAAACAATCAATTAATAGTGCAAAAGTTTTATAACTTTTCTAAAATGCTGGAAGAGTTAAAACAATCCGTAATAGAGATTGATAAGAATTCTAATGAAGCACTTAATCTTAATCATCTTGGTAACGAACAAATTGAAACTTTAGGTGGCAAGCTAGATAGCAATATCAATAGTACTCAGCATTTAGGAAATGCAGTTTCTGAGTTACAAAAAAATGCAGATGAGATTCAAGTTATTATTAATGTTATTAAATCCATTGCAGGACAAACCAATTTGTTAGCCCTTAACGCCTCCATCGAAGCAGCAAGAGCTGGTGAACATGGAAAGGGGTTTGCCATTGTTGCAGATGAAGTAAGAATGCTTGCAGAGCAGTCTAGCAGTGCTACAGAAGAGATAGTCCATATTATAAACAGTGTTCTAAGCAGTATCCAAACGGCTAAAACTAATATGGATGAAGTTAAACAAATCGTCCAAGACCAAAAAGTCTTATCTGAAGAAACTCAAGCAAAATTTAATGAGATTAAAAATAAAATCAATGTAATGACTCAAGAGATTAAGTCCGCAACCCAAGACATTCATGGTATAACAGAATACAAGGAAGAAATGGTTAAACTAATAGAAGGCTCATCAAAGGATACTAAAGAAGCCATGGAAGAAAATGAAAATATTGCAATAATTATTAAGTTCCAAAGTGAGTCTATGCAGAATGCTAATAAAATTTTGGACGAGCTGTTGGAATTGGCTGAACAATTAAATACAACGGCTTCATAAAAATTACATCACTTAAACTTAAATTGAGTAACTTCTAATAGATAATACACTTAAAAAGCCAATGATTTCATCATAAGGATGTAATGCATTGGCTTTTATCATTTAAATCAAACTTAGTTAACCTCAGAGAATAAGTGAACAAATAAGTTCCATACGTTATACGCTTAAAAATTTTAAAAGCTCTATACAGTCCTTATAGCCTTGAAAATAAAGGGTTTCCTTTTCTATCCATTCAATTCTTTTGTAACAGTCCAGATTATTTAAAACAAATGTTCTATTTTCTTCATCCAGTAATTGATAGATTTCTTGTAATTTAAGACTTTCTTTTGTATGTTCGCTTAAAAGTTGACTATACACTTTATCGGAATCCCGAAGATCTTTCATAATATCTTCGTGAATATCCGAGAACAGCTCTTTTAGATGTGTTATGTATTGATTAGACATTATGACCCTCCTTATGATATTTTCTTGAATTACTATCTAAAAAAGGGTATAATAAATCTACCACTAGTTTAGATAGTGGGAGTGATAGGAGTTTTGTATGCTTGTCAGGGCGGCAAAACTCTTATTCTTTATCTAACTCACCATAAATTTTATGTACGCCTTCTCTCAAAATCTGAGACTTGCTTGTATTAAGCTTATCACTGCAATACTCCAATTGACGGTTGGTTTCTTCATCAATTCTAAATTTAATTGTCTTATTCTTAGGTGCATCTGTAGGTCGCCCAATTTTTTTCTTTGTCACTTATTCTTCACCTCTCTTTTGTAGGTACAATCTAATTGTAAATTATGTAGGGGCATTTGTCAAGTTAACTTTTAATATTTTATTATCTTTTATGCGTTTAATTTTCAGCTTGTTCTTTAAACTGGATTCTATACTGTCTGATCTGCATTCTATAAATATCTTATTAAACTTTTAGTAACTCAAAAAACACACCCATGAAATATAATTGAGTGTGTTTCTAATTAGTTTATTACATTGTATATCTGGATAAAACTAAAGAGCTATATAATATTTGACGTTCTAAAAAAAAGAGGATAGCATTCATCTGCATCCTCTTTTTTGTACAGTCATCATTCATTAATCTATTAACATTTTTGATATTTATGCTATTGTAACATCTTTGTTTAGGTAAACATCTTGAACAGCATTAATGATACCTACACCTTCATTTAGGGGTTTTTGGAATGCTTTTCTTCCAAGAATTAATCCACTTCCGCCTGCTCTCTTATTGATAACGGCTGTTTTAACTGCTTCAGCTAAATCATTATCTCCAGAAGGACCTCCTGAATTAATTAAAGGAATATTACCCATGTAATTATTGAGGATTTGATACCTAGTCAAATCGATAGGATTATCTGAGCTAAGCTCTGTATAGATTCTATCATCAAATTTACCATAGTCGCTATTGCCCATGTTTAAAGCTTTATAGCCGCCATTGTTAACTGGCAGTTTTTGCTTGATAATATCTGCTCCAATGGTTGCACCTAGATGATTGGCTTGTCCTGTAAGGTCAGCAGATGCATGATAATCCTTATCGCTTTTAAAAGCTTCATTTCTTATGTAGCACCATAGTATTGTAAATAGACCTTTTTCATGAGCATATTCAAACATTTCACTTATCTCAACGATTTGACGGTTAGATTCTTTAGAACCAAAATAAATAGTAGCACCAATACCAACTGCTCCCATATTATAGGCTTGATCTACAGAACCAAATATTATTTGATCGTGTGTATTAGGATAAGTGAATAACTCGTTATGGTTTACTTTAACAACAAAAGGTATTTTATGAGCATATTTTCTTGATACAAGAGATAAAACACCTAAAGTAGATGTAACAGCATTACATCCAGCCTCAATTCCTAGCTTAACAATACTTTCAGGATTAAAATAAATTGGATTTTTAGCAAACGAAGCTCCTGCTGCATGCTCAATACCTTGATCGATAGGTAATATAGAGACGTATCCAGTATTTGCTAATCTTCCTGTATTATAAAGATGGCTCAGATTAACTAACACTCTATTATTTCTGTCTGAGTGTGAAAAAACTTCATCAACAAGGTTGGGGGTTGGTGTAGTGATTCGATCCTTACTTACCTTTGGATTATTGAACTGTAATAAGTTGGAATCTTGACCTAGTAACTCGGTGATCTTTGCTGTACTTAACATATTTTTCATCCTTTCAAATAGTATTAGTAAAAGAGCGTTAAATCAGGATTTGTGTTGAAATATTTCGGCATTTTATTGTCTAAAAATTAACAAGGTTATTAATCCTGACATATCAACCCATCAATTAAGTTAAGAAGAAAAATTTAGTGATATTAATTGTCGATATCAATCACATTAAATTATAGACCATTTATAATTATGATGTCAATAGTTTTTAATTCGCTCAGGTGTTATAGTGGTTATTTGAGTTGAATAATGGTTGTAGTAGGCGTATACTATCATGTAATGAATTAGATTAGGAGGTACACTATGAAGAAAATGTACTTAGGATTATCTTTTCTTGGAATTATTCTTCCATTTGCAATAGTTATTCCATGGATTCAAAATTATGGACTCAATATTGATCTTTTTGTATCTGAATGGTTTGCCAATAGAATTTCTCAATTTTTTGATGTAGATTTTTTGATAACATGGTTGGTATGGCAGCTTTTTATTCTATAGGATAGAAAGAAAAAAGCAATCGCTTATTGGTGGATACCTTTTATAGGAAACTTTTGTATTGGTCTTTCTTTTTCCCTACCATTTTATTTATACCTGAGAGCGTGCAAAAAAATCAAAAGATAGTTTATGTATTTCTCATGTGTTTTTTTATCATTAACTTAATGAGACCATTCAGTAGTCTTCCAAATGACTTTTTAAAAAAGCTTAGCTCTACATCATAATAATAACTGCTTTTTAACCACCCTTTTGATTTCCAGTATTCATAATCAGATTTAAAAAAATAGGTTTTACTTCTTAAGCCATAAAACATATATAAATCTTGATAAGACGGAATAGGCTTGTTATTGCCATGAATACTACTATATAGTTTATCTGCTAATCGTTGGATGCTTTGATTGGCTTTTTTATAGTACTTCGGATTATAGAAACTGCTTTCATTATAATAATGCGGCGATATGATGGATAGTTCTCCTAATAGGCAACATCCAAATCCACGCCCAACTAGCTTTAAATAATCTTGAGTTGGTTTTATACCCCCACCGTCTGTTGTGATGATAGTGATTGCTGGTTTTGCTATTAAAGCTGGTCTATGAAACATGTAGGACATTCTATCTATAGTCTTCTTCATACTACCTGTTATATGTTGTGCATATACTGGAGAATGTAAGATAATCCCATCACAAGACATTAATCTATCGACTAACTTTTGTATATCATCTCTTAAAGGACAGCATCCTTCCCCCTTATCGAAACATTGCATGCATCCAATGCAATCCTTTATATGAAGCTCATTGGTATGAAGATAGTCAAACTCAACTTTCCCTTTATTGCTCATAAGATTTTCAATCTGTTTTATGATTCTATAGCCATCTTTTTTTCTAGGGCTACCACTCAAAACTATTATCTTTTTATTCATTTCAATTCTCCTTATAAATATCCAACATTGGATATGCACTTTTTTATAGAGCATACCCTATGATAAACCCTATGGGAATAACATCATCATTAGGGTATGCTTTCTATTAATAACCTATAGTCCTTTGAACCTCTTTTAAATCTAAAGTATTTATCTCAGAGAAATCCATACTCTTAATAAATTTTTTAATATTATCGCTAATCTTAATATATGTATCTATTTCATTCAATAATGCTTGATGCCATTTTATCTGATAGCTCAAGCTAGATAGCATCATGTCAAAACTGATTTTTTCAATATTGAGTGATTTATCTGTTACCTTTATTTCCTTCCACTTTTCTAAATAGGTTACTTGTTTTTCTAATTGTTGAATATGTTTATTAACCACATGGATTAGAGCCTCTTTGCTCATACCGCTTATAAATGGATAAGTCACAAATTTATCTGATTGAATCGTATAAATAGGCTTAGTCCATTCATCAGATAACATTTTTCTTAATTTATCCCTTCCTTTATCCGTAATTTCATATATTTTTCTAATCTTCTTACCAATATTTTCTTCTCTGATTTTTTTAATTAATCCCTCCTTATCCAGCTTAGCTAAAGCATAGTATATTGAACCTGATTGTATTTTTGTCCAATCATTCATTTCATTTAACTGTATGTATTTTTGAATTTCATAGCCATGTGTGGATTTAATACTTAGAAAGTATAATATAAATGTCTTTACCATTTGTTACTGTTCACCTCTTATATCCAACGTTGGATATATTATATACAATTGCATTGAGTTTGTAAAGAGTTTTTTCACATGAAATTACTTTTTGATTTGTCTCATAGAAAATCGTTCAAAATAGAGAAATAATGTACTTAGATTGGAAATAAGCAAGTCATTACTATAACCATCTAAGTTATGACTGAATTCTTGCTTGATAGAAATAATAAAATTATTAATAATACTTTTTTCTTGCTCTAATAGTAAGATACGATTGCTTTTCGTATTAAAGAAATGATACTGTTTGATTTTCCTTTCCAAGGATGAACCTTTTATCAAATTTCTATGAAATAATAATAGCCAACTCCCTTTTCGGTATTCTTCAATGACTAGCGTTTTTAGCTTAAATTTCTTTGGACTATTAAAAAACAAACTATTTTGATTATAAAGAATACTAAAATAATCTAATATGTGTTGATTTTTGTCTATATTTTCCTTTGGTTTTATATCATCTATATTGATTAAAGTAATTAAGGGGTGAACAGGTTTTTTATACCCTAAAAAGCTATGAATATCTGAAATGGATTTCAGTAGAATCATCAATGGTGTATTCATGAGCAAACTCCTTTCAATAATCTATATCTTACTAGCTTCTGTGAATGGAAAACATACTCAAATCCATTCACCATTTGCAAAAATCCCTGTTTATACTAAATATTTTAACGGTTTATTATTACCTATGTTTTTTGTAATTTTATCAGTAATTCATATATGTCTTTACACATTCCTAATAGTTATAATTAATCATAAGGTCCTATAGTTTATCTTAAATGATAAAGTTTGTAAAACATGTAATTATTATAAGCTATAGAAAAAGTTTTTAGGAAGGTGGCAGTAAAATGATTCGTTCTTTTGTAGCAAATCTAGTGACCAAACCAGGTGCGTCACCTGTTTTTAATTCTCCTAGAGATATTGGCGCTCATTATAGGGATGTTACATTTAAATGTAAAGATGGTGTTAAACTATCGGGGTGGCTTCTAGATGGAAGTACTGATAAGGTAATCATTTTCAGTCACTACGGAATTCAGAGCTGCCGTAGTGGCTATACGACTCAAGGTAAAAGCAGGTTTGGCAGATACCATAAAGATATCAACTATTTAGATATGGCTCAGCATTTAATAAATGCTGGTTATAGTGTTCTTATGTATGATCTTAGAAATCATGGAAATAGCCAAATGGGTACAAATCCTTGGATAACAGGAGGGACAGAAGAATACAAAGATGTTCTTGCTGCAGTTCAGTTTATTTCAGAACATAAGAAATATCATAACGCGTCTATTGGTTTATTAAGTTATTGCATGGGGACAAATGCTACTACAAATGCTTTTGGAAAAGGTTTAAAAAACAATCCAAAGATTAAGGCATATATCTCTGTGCAGCCTATAACAAATGCAATTTTTCTAAAAGGTTTAGGTCTTCCTAACTTTTTAATAAAAAGCACAAACCGATTTCATATAAAAAGAGGAGGAACCGATCTCTATGCCTCCTGTATGCCAAATGTTAAAAACATTAACGTACCTACAATGGTTGTGCAATCTAAAGGTGACGCTTGGGCAGATTTTGATTGGGTTCAAGAATACTACAATAACATAAAAACAGAAAAAGAAATGTATTGGTTAGAACCTACAACTAATCGTTTAGATGGGTATGATTGGTTTGGACATACCCCAAAGCGTATGCTGGATTTTTTTAATAAATATACCAATCCTTGTGAAACAGTATTAGATTGAAGCTAAGTGTATCAAATATGGAATATCAGTAAATATACTGATATTCCTTTTAGTACGTTGCCTATAAAATTGAATAGTAGTTACCTAACTGCTTTTGCGATATTGTACTGGTGAGATTCCTGTTTTCTTTTTAAAAAAATTAGAAAAATGTGCTGGATAACTAAATCCTAACATTTCAGAAATTGATGCAATGGTACGTTCAGAATCAACCAGCATATTTTTTGACAGCTCCAATAATTTACTATGTATATGCTCTTTAGTGTTCTTTCCAGTTTCTTTTCTTAAGAGATCACTAAGATAATTTGCTGAATATCCTATTTCGCTTGCAAGCTTTTTCACACTAGGTACCCCTTCTATATAAAGATAATCTGGTGTCATATACTTCTTAAGTAAATATTCAAATTCAGATATAATATCTTTACTCACCACTTCACGTGTAATAAACTGCCTTCCATAAAAACGTCTAGAATAATTCAATAATAGTTCAATGTTCGAAGCAATAACACCATCTGTAAAACTGTCTGCTTCACTAATTATTTCATTTGTAATTTCTTTAATAATGCCTTGTATGACTTGAAATTCTTTATCAGAAATATGTAATGCTTCATGAGCACTATAATCAAAAAAACTATACTCTCTTATTTGCTTTACTAAATCTGTTTTCCTAATTAAGTCTGGATGAAAACATAAAATCCATCCTTCATGTTCTTGAGCGCCTGCTTCAAAAACAATGACTTGATTTGGAGCAGTATATATTAAACTGCCTTCGCTAAAATCATAATACTGCCTGCCATATCTAAGTTCACAATCAGAACCATTTTTTAGAGATATAAGATAAAAAGCAGTAGAGATTTTCATGCCACAATACTCTTTTAATTTCCCTATATTATCGTAGTTAATCAAAGCGATTTGCTTGTGTTTTGGTATCCCCAATTCTAATAAACTGTAGAGTTGACTGATGGTTTCTATTTTTAGTATATCCCTCATTTTATCACCTTCTACGAATAGTATATACTAAAACACTCGCTATGAAATACAAAAATTACTGATTTTTGTATTGGTAATATTTCTAAACACGAAATTGTTTAATGACTATTTCTAGATTTTTAGCCAAAGTTGTCAGCTTTTTACTTGCTTTTGCTATATCTTCAAAGGATGCTTTTTGTTGTTCAATAGATGCTGAAGATTGCTGTGTTGATGCAGAATTCTCTTTTGCTATCTCTGATAAACTTTGAAGAGTTTCTATCATAGTATTTTTCATATCCTCAGTTTCTTTACCTGAAGCCTTTAGATTTTCTGTTGCTTTTTCTGATTCCTCTATGGCTTTAGCAATGGTTGTGTATTTTTCTTTACTCACTCTAATCCTTTCTTCTTGTTCATATAGTATTTCAGATACTTTTGCCATTATTTCAACAGAGGATTTTGAATTAATCTGTAATTCTTCTACTATTTTATTTATCGTTACAGTTGATCGTGTTGAATCTTCTGCTAGTTGCCGAATTTCATCAGCAACGACTGCAAAACCTTTTCCAGCTTCACCAGCTCTAGCTGCTTCTATCGCTGCATTTAAAGCCAATAAATTGGTTTGATGTGCTATGGATGCAATCATTGTACTCGCCTGTCCAATTTTCTCTACACTATCGTTGGTTTTTATTATACCCTCTCTCACTTCGTAGGTTGCTTTTTTACTATGGTTAGAAACATTTGTTAACATCTCAATTTCCATAAGACCTTCATCTACAGCTTTTATAACCTTTTGAGTTGTCTGATTAGAGTTTTCCATGTAGACGTGACTTCTTTCAATTATTTTTCCTAAATATAATGCTTTCTCCGTGCCTTCATCTGTACTTTTAGCTTGAAGTGATGCACTTACTGCAATCTCTTCAATGGCATTAGATACCTCTCCTGCTGCTGCTGAAGATTTTTGAGAGATTGTAAAAAGTGTATCTGAGGATACTAGTAATTCTTTCGCAGTAGAATTGATATTATTAATAAATTCTCGTATTTGACTTAATAATTCATTGATTGCAGTTGATAATATTTTGACTTCATCATTAGATTTTATTTCTACAGCTTTTATACGTATTTTCCCTTCCTTGTCTTTTTCTATACCTTTTAGAATACTATTGATAGGATTTGAAATGGTCTTACTAATTAAAATTGAAATCAATAAAGCAATAGCTATTGATATTAACATAAAACCAATAACGATACGTATTTCTTTAGTTTTTCTAACTTGATAGTGGTCTTTTTTAACTTGCACCATTTGCTCAATATCATCAATATAATTTCCTGTTGATACTATCCATTGCCATTCTTTAAATAGCTGAGAATATACTCTCTTTTTGAAAAATTTAGTGTCATCTTCACCCGGTTTTGCCCACATATACTCAGTAAAGCCGCCTGATTCATCACTTAAAGCAACATCTACTATGTTTTGTATCAATTTAGTATTGTTTACATCAACAATATTTTTTCTATCCAATCCTTCCTTATCCGAGCTTATTGGATGAGCAACTAAAACGCCTTGTGTATTATCAATCCAGATATATCCAGTCTCACTATATCTAATCGTCTTTATACAGTCGATAGCTGCTTGTTTAGCTGCTTTTTCAGATATATCTCCTTCCTTGTAAAGGCTATAATAATGATTAACTATACTTATACATGTCTGTATCTGTTTATAAATCATTTCATCATAAGAATCATAAAGCTGTTCTTCATATTCGTTAAGAGTAGTATCATAGGATTGATGAATGTTAAAGACTTGATAAATACCAATTAGAATAGTCAAAAAAAGTGTAATTCCAATCATCCCAATAAATATTTTGTATTTAATTTTTTTCATTACTTCTCCCTTTCTTTTGTTTAGCCACTGTCGATTTTCTAGTGTAGTAATTGTAATTTTAGAGCTATAATAAATCTGGATTAACAAAACATTAACAAAAACCTATTATGGATTATTTTAAATGATGTAATCGTTAAAAGCAAGCTTTGCTTTAAGCTAAAAACTTAGTGTATTGTATACCTTTATTATAGTAAATACATTATAGATTAATATATAACACTAACTCGTCCCATTGTACATATATTATTGTATAGACATAAAGGAGGGAGATTATTATTAACTCAAAAAACGTTATAATTAAAGAATATACAATGGGTAATGGTGAATGTACTCATAAGATTGGTATTCCAAAAATTTTACTCAATGGAATGGATATATCCAAGCTCAATGAATTTACAATTCTCAAGGTAGGTTATAGTGAACATAGAGTAATACTTGAATCAAACAGTCATGATACCTCTATTGAATTGCCAAAATCCTTGATAGAAGATTTGAGTTTATACATCGGACAAACCTCCAATGCATATCTTAATAATGGAAAACTGCATTTAGGTCCAGTCGTTGCAGTATTTACTTCAAAAGGATTAATTAAAAAAGCAAAAAAACAAATATGTTCACCAAACATTCAAGAATATCTCAAAGCAAATGAAACAGCTCAATGTATTTTATATTTTTTTTGCATAGATGATGTAGATTTTATAAAACTAAAGATCAATGGTATGATATATAACCACATAAAAGCTCTTTGGGAAAAGAGAAGTTTTCCAATTCCAGATGTACTTTATGATAGAGGAGGATCTAGGAGAGAATTTCTTAATGTTTCAAATTATATAAGGAATCAATTCACAAGAATAAGTGAACTAAAGAAAGTTAACGCTCAGAGCTTTTTTGATAAATATAGTCTTTATGAGGTGCTCTCAAAATATGAGGATATAAAGCCCCACTTGCCAATTACAAAATCGTATTCTAAGAAAAATTTAAGAAATCTTTTTAAAGAAAGTAAAACCTTATACATTAAAGCATGTTTAGGAAGCAATGGGAAGTCAGTAATGAGAGTAGTGAAAGAATCTAAAAATCTTTTTAGATATTCTACAGCAAGAAATAAAATTGTCTCTAAAACAACCAACTCACTCAGTAAGTTAATTCAAGTGATTGATTCCTTTTTTGAAGGTAGAGACTTGATCATTCAAAAAGAAATTGAATTAATGAAGATTAATGATTGTTTAGTGGATATGAGGGCAACTGTGCAAAGAGATTCAAAGGGAAAGCTGGGGATAACCATCTATGTTGTAAGAGTTGGGCAATTGCAATCACCTGTAACTAGTACAGCTTCAGGATCTAGTGTTTATATTTTTGAAGATTTCTTTAAAAATATTATGAAGTATTCGGACAAAAAAATAGCGAGTATGAAATTAGAAATTGATGATTTCTTAATAAAAATCTATCATTATCTGGAAAATGAATATGGCTCTTTTGGAGAAATGGGTCTAGATTTTGGATTGGATGCAAATGGAAAGCTTTGGTTCATTGAAAGTAATTCTAAGCCAGCAAAAACAACGATTCATTTACTTGATAGGGATGATGTTTTGGAGCGTTCTTATTTATATCCATTGGAATATGCTAAATACTTAGCTTCATTTCAAAAGTAATTAAACGTCATCTTAATAAAACTGTTATCCGTACTAAACTATGACAAGCCTTAAATCAAGTAAATACATATTTACTAAAATTTAAGGCTTTCAATTATTAGTAAAATAAATTTAGGATAAATATTATGATAAAGGTTTTAAAACAGCTTGATTACCCATATATGGCTGTAATGGGGCTGGAATAGTCAACGCTCCATCTTCTAATAGATGATTCTCTAAAAATGCTATGAGCATTCTTGGAGGAGCTACCACTGTGTTGTTCAACGTATGAACAAAACCTTTCCCACTATCACCTACATAACGGATTTTTAGCCTTCTAGCTTGAGCATCTCCTAGATTAGAGCAGCTTCCTACTTCAAAGTATTTTTTTTGTCTTGGGGACCATGCTTCTATGTCAACAGATTTGACCTTTAGGTCAGCAAGATCTCCCGAACAGCATTCAAGTGTTCTAACTGGTATATCTAATGACCTAAATAAATCTACGGTATGTTTCCACAGCCTATTATACCATTCCATACTTTCTTCAGGCATACAGACAACAATCATTTCTTGCTTTTCAAACTGGTGTATACGATAGACACCTCTTTCTTCAATACCATGCGCGCCTTTTTCTTTTCTGAAGCATGGAGAATAACTAGTTAATGTATGGGGTAAAGTGTCTTCCTTAACAATGTTGTCGATGTATTTACCTATCATTGAGTGTTCACTCGTCCCAACTAAATATAAATCTTCACCTTCAATCTTATACATCATAGATTCAATTTCTTCAAAGCTCATAACTCCTTTTACCACATCACTTCTAATCATATAGGGTGGTATACAATAAGTAAATCCTTTATCTATCATAAAATCTCTTGCATAAGAAATAACCGCAGAATGTAGTCTCGCTATATCTCCCATTAAATAATAGAAACCATTGCCAGCCACTTTTGCTGAACTTTCAAGATCAATACCAGAAAAAGTCTTCATAATATCGGTATGATAAGGAATTTCATAGTTAGGAATGACTGGTTCCCCATATCGCTCCACTTCTACATTCTCACTGTCATCCTTGCCAATAGGTACACTATCATCCATCATGTTAGGAATAACCATCATAATATCTAAAACCTTTTTACCTATTTCTCGTTCCATTTCTTCTAGTTCTGCAAGACGTTTCGCAAATGCGCTGACTTGTTGTTTTACATTTTCTGCTTCTTCCTTTTTTCCTTGACCCATCAATGCCCCAATTTGTTTAGACAAGGATTTACGGTTGGCTCGTAATTGATCTGCTTCTTGTTGTGTTTCACGGCGTTTTTGATCTAATTCAATGACCTCATCTACTAATTCTAGTTTGTGATCTTGAAACTTTTTCTTAATGTTTTCTTTAACAATATCAGCATTTTCTCTCACAAATTTTAAGTCTAACATGCTTTTTCTCCTTTACTTTTTTTGTCTAATAGATCTTTACTTTAATTCTAAATAAATTCTAAATAAATTCTAAATACTAAAAAAGTCCCTTCACCCCGATAGGGACGAAAGAACTCCGCGTTGCCACCCAAATTGTCTGATTATCAGACCTCTCAATAATACTATAAAGGGTATCAACCTTCAACTCATCGCTGATAGCTCCGAAAGTGGAAAGATTGCTCACTTCATCGATTCACACCATCCATCGACTCTCTTAAGAAGCTTACAACCGTAGCTTTCATCATTGCTTTATCCTACTATTTTTAGTATATCTTTTCTATATTACTATGTCAATATCTGCTTAATAAAATGTCTTGGTGTAGCTATTGGTATTATTGAAAGCTTAATTCTTTTTTAATAACATTCTGTCGTTACTTAATCTAGTGCCGCTTCTTTTGCTAAATTGTTCTATTAGAGCATCGACAGTCATTTTTTTTCTTTCTTCTCCCTTGATATCTAAGATAATTCTACCTTCGTGCATCATGATAGTTCTTGTTCCATACTCTAATGCAACATTCATATTATGTGTTATCATCATGGTACTAATATTATGCTCTTTTACTATTTTTTTAGTTAAAGATAAAACTTTTTTAGCTATTGCAGGATCTAACGCTGCCGTATGTTCGTCTAACTGTAATAGCTTTGGTTTTACAATGGTAGCCATTAATAGTGTCAATGCTTGTCTTTGACCACCAGATAATAGTCCTACTTTACTCTTTAGCCTATCTTCAAGCCCTAATTCTAGTAATGCAACTTGCTCTCTTAACCATTTTCTATCAGTTTTGCTGATACCTCTTGTTAAACCCTTCTTCTTGCCTTTAGAATAAGCAATTGCTAGATTTTCCTCAATGGTCATGTCAAAAGCAGTTCCTCTTAATGGGTCTTGAAATACTCTTCCAATTTTTCTTGATCTTTTATACTCTGGCATATAAGTGATATCTTCGGAATCTAAAAATACACGTCCTTTGTCAATAGGACAAGTCCCTGAAATACAATTAAGCAAAGTTGATTTACCTGCTCCATTGCCACCTATGATAGTTAAAAATTCTCCTTCATTTAGTGATAGGCTGATAGTATCAAGTGCAAGTTTTTCATTAATAGTTCCTATACCAAAGGTTTTAGACACTGTTTCCATATTTAACATCTATATTTTCCTCCCTTAGAATTTGCTCTTTTTTTTCTATAGAAGGACAACTTATTCTTTATGACAGGCATAGATAAAGCCAGCATAACAATAATGGCTGAAATTAGCTTTAAATCAGTAGGCGGCATGCCTAGTTCAAGAACAAATGATATAATAATCCTATACACAATAGCTCCTAATATCACTGCTATTAATCTTCTTATTAGGGAGTTTGTTCCAAAAATAACCTCCCCAATAATAACCGAGGCAAGACCAATAACGACCATACCTACCCCCATACTAATATCTGAAAAAAACTGTTCTTGTGCAATTAAAGCACCAGCTAAAGCAACTAAACCATTTGAAATTGCTAAACCAATAAAAACAGTAAAGTCTGTATTCGTTCCCAATGCTTTTACCATGTCTGGATTATCCCCTGTAGCTCTTAAAACAAATCCAAGTTTTGTTTCTAAGAAAAAGTATAGTATTAGCAAAACACATATTATTAGGATAAAAGATAAAATAAAAATTTTGTAATCCTCTAATATCGTACCTTGCAAAATTGAATAGATGGTTTTTCTATTCAGTAAATTGATATTTGGTCTATTTCCCATTACTCTTAGATTAATAGAGTAAAGCCCCAGCATCACTAAAATCCCTGATAAGAGAGGCTGAATCTTTAATTTAGTGGTGAGTAATGCAGTTATACTGCCTGCTATTGAACCAGCTAAAAAAGCAGCAATAAGCGCTAAATAGGGATGCCCTCCAATTGTTAGAATTGCAGATACACAGGCTCCTAAAGTAAAACTACTGTCTACTGTTAAATCTGGCATATTTAAGGTTCTAAATGATATAAAAACCCCCAGTGCCATAATGGCATAGATTATCCCTAACTCTACTGCTCCTTGCATCGTTGAAAAAAACATGGTAAGTTCCCCTTTACCTTATTCAAATATTTCTACTGCTTCTTCTAAAACATCACTAGGTATTTCAACACCAATTTCACTTGCTGTTTTTTGATTCACATAGATATCCATATCAGTCATAATCTTTACTGGTATGTCTCCTGGGTTTTCTCCGTTTAATATCTGCACAGCCATATCCGCGGTTTCTTTTCCTAGAACAGAATAATTAATGCCATAGGTAGCCAAACCTCCATCTTTAACCATTGAATCTGCTCCTACATAAAAGGGAACCTTAGCTTTGTTAGCTACTTGAGACACTACGGGCAGAGCGGTTGCTATAGTATTGTCAATAGGCGAAAATAATGCATCTACTTTTCCAACTAAAGATTGAGTGACTTGTTGAACTTCTGATGTATTGGTTACTGTAGCTTCTATAACTTCCATACCATTTTCTTGGGCATATTGTTTTAGGTTATTAATGACAGAAATAGAGTTTGCTTCACTTGAATTATATAGAGCACCTATTTTTTTTATATCTGGAGTTATCCTAAGTGCAAGCTCCATAATTTTTTCAGCTGATACTGCATCTGATGTTCCCGTAACATTACGTCCTGGTTTCTCCATATCTGATACAAGACCAGCACTCAAAGGGTCTGTACAAGCACTGAATAAAACTGGAATTTCATCTGTTGCTCCAACCGCCGATTGAGCTGTAGGAGTTGCAATTGCTACAATTAAGTCATACTTATTGTTTACAAACTTATTGGATATAGTCTTTATATTCGTTTGATCACCTTGGGCATTTTGGTAATCAATGGCTATATTCTCTCCATCCTTAATGCCTTTTTCTTCTAACTGATTGATAAATGATTCTCTAATCGTATTAAGAGATGGATGTTCAACCAACTGTATTATACCTATTTTTTTCTGTCCGTAGTTATTGTTAGGATTTTCATCTGTTTTGCTGGTACATCCCGAAAGTATACCTATCACTAAAAAAATAGCCGTTAGATACCCAGCAATGGTTTTGCTTTTTAACATTATTAATTCCTCCTTTAATATCTAATGAGTTAAAAACTGTAAAAAAATAAATAAAAAAGACCTATCCTTATATAAAGGACAAGTCTAACCTGCGGTACCACCTTAATTGATGTATTAGAAATACATCCACTTTTATAGAGTGCAATCACACCCCTTGCCTAGTAACGTTGGCATTACGTCAGCAGCTACTAAAAGTTTTTTTCGCCACTACCCTTAGAGACCCATTTATCCACTCCATTACCTGCTAGGATCACAGCACCCCTAACTCTCTGTAAAGCTGGTTTGTGGTTTTACTCTCTCTTCAACGGTTTAAATAATTTTTTTCATAATATCATAAAAATTTTAAACTGTCAATTAATACAGCATATAAAAATTAGTTTCCTAAGCCATGATTCTCCTCTGCCCTTTCAACTTCCTATGGCGAATAATGGATTCATCAAGTTTGTTCACAGCACGACTGCAAAAACCACTTATATTATCAACTTTATGATTCATAAAATCATAGATGTCATGTCCTAAGTCTACGACTAAATCACTACCTTCTGTGGCTTTTTCTTGAATAAATTGTGTTATATCCTTTGCGAGATCTTCTGCACGGTCTCCTACATGCTCACATGCACAAGCAATTTCCTTGTAAATAGCTTCATTAACATATTTATTTGCTATTAACAAGTCCTTTGAAATATCCATACCCTCTGATACTTTTTCCTTAATATAATCCGTTACCTTATGTGCTACAGTTATTGCATCAGGTACACTATTATCTAGATAGTCAGCTAGGTCTTCCACAAGATTAACAATATAGTCTGTATCCTTCATGGCTCTATGGATGATAAATTGTGCAGTTTCGGAAGATATTTCTTTTATATCTGTGGGATTATCCATTAAATCCTCAAATAGTATTGAGATATCCGATTTGAAGTTCTCTATATACTTCGCATCTTTTGCTGCTCTTTTGTTTATGAGTACGGATAAGTCTATCGCCATATGTTCAAAGTCCTTCTTTCTATCGTCAATAAATACTTCCAAATCATTTTTCATTAGGATTAATTGATCGATAATAAAATCATCTGCTCGGTTTTTTAGTATGTCTAAGGCAGTATCTAAGTCTTCACCTTCTGATTTATAGTTGCCTTCAAATACAGATACGATCCCATCAACAGCTTTTTTTCTTTCTTCACCTTCTAAATGTTCATTAATGTATTGTGTATAAGTACTGATTATCTTAGTTAAAATGGAAGGTTCCGTTTCTTTGTGTAGATTACCATTCTTATCTAGCATGGAGTTTGGGCAATGGTTATGTGAGATTTCAGATAGTTTATGAACATATCCAGAATCAATATATTGAGTATCCACTACAGGGAAAAGCATACAATTGACGTAGTCCCAAGCATCTGCGATACTCGTTATTTTATAAGCATTCCTAGCTATTTGTTCTTGATACTTATCAAAAAATTCTCTTGAAAAGCCTTGTCCTTCGAATGATACACACCTATCTACATGCTCAGATAACAATGCAACATACTGAGCTTTATTACCACCTTTTGAATGTCCTGTAACCGTAATATGGTTATAGCCTATATCAACTAATTGATTAATATAATCTAGTGCTTTTATTTGCTGCTGTGTATCTGAGCTATAGACACCTAGACCATTATCATGCCATTCTAATGGACCACCTGTACCATTGAATGCAACTGTAGCATCATTATCATCATCAATAAAGCAGGCAACTCGCATTCCACCCTCTGGAGTAGAGGAATATTCATCTATTGAATGCTTTATTCTAAGCTTCATTAAATCAGGATCTGATTGAATAATTTGCAGAATTTGTATCCAATCTTTGTATGACATAAAAGCTACGTTATCGCCATCCACATCCATAGCTTCAACTAAGTGTTCGTCACGAGATCCTTCTTTAGTGTCTGTATGGTTATCCAAAAACCCATTGACAACATCTGCAACCGTTTTGTTTTCTTGTTCACAAGCAACTCCCTTAAGATAGATTAAATTATCCAGTAACAGCAATTGATTATTGGTTAACTCTGCCATATTAAGTTCCTCCCCTGTATTAATTATCTCTATAAATAATCTTTTCTTAACATTATACTACAATTTGAGATAATTTCACTATTAACATGTAATAAAAACAAATTTTTATAGGAGAAAACTTAACATAAGGAAAAAATCTATATTTGAATACCGTTACTTTCTTCTTTTAATCTATCAACAACATTTTTAAGGTTTGCCATAGAATTTGATATTTGATTCATAGCGGCAGCTTCTTCTTCCACACTAGCCATTATTTCTTCTGTTGCTGCTGCTGTCTCTTGTGAAACTGCTGACATTTCATCAATGGCTTGTTTATTAACATCTTTAGCCCTGCTGATTTCTTGAATATTTTGTGTAATATATAGAACTTTTGATAAGGTTTGATCGTTCGATTCTACTATTGATGAATATAGGGTCTTCATTTCTTCAAGTGATTGATTAGCACTATTTACATGACTCACAGCAGTAGTCATATCCACATCCGTCTCTTTAACAATTTGAGTTATTTCATCTATTATAATCTGTATTTCATTTGCTGCTTCTGATGATTGGTCAGCAAGCTTTCCAACCTCATTAGCAACGATTGAAAAACCTTTTCCAGCTTCCCCTGCACGTGCTGCTTCAATTGAAGCATTTAAAGCTAACATATTAGTTTGCTCAGCAATACTGTCAATAGTTCCAACAATACTTCCTATCTTTTCAGACTTTACAGCTAAATGCTGAATACTATCGGCAACCTTTTTGGATGATTCTGTGTTATTTTTAAATTTTTCTTCAAGTTCATCCATTGCGCCAACACCTTTTTTATTTTTTTCCTTCTCACTTAAACTATTATTAGATATTTCTTCAATTTTATCGGCAATGACATTGATACTATCTGATAAATGATGTGTTGAATCTAGTGTAATTGATGTTTGTTCAGCTAAGTCTCTTGTTCCATCTGAAATTTCAGTAATTGTTTTTGCTACTTCACTACTTGATAATTCGATTTCCTTAGAAGAAGTTGCAACTGAATCTGCTAAATTTTGTGCTTCTTCAACAGTATTATGTACTGCTTCAATAATAGCACGTACACTTTTTCCTATAATGTCAAACTCTTTATAGAGCTGTCCTATTTCATCCTTTCTTTTTTGATGGCTTTCTTCAACTTTAAATCTAAAGTCACCTTTTACCATTTTTTCGCCATAACTATTGATTATATGATTGATTGGGGATGTTATACTTCTTGATAATAAATTACCAAATACTACAATAAAAATTATACTTACTATTGCAATTACAACAATCATAGACAGTTGCATCTTAGAGTTTGAACTAAATTCAATACTTGCGGTTAAGCCTTTTTCAAAATTTTTATCTTGAATTTCAAAAAAATCGTTAACTGCACTACTATATTTTTCCTTGTGAACCATGTAGTCACCATTTAAAATACTCAAAGCTTCCTCTTGTTTATTTGCTTGAACAAGTTCAATAATTTCACTCTCATAACTAACTAATTTATTATTAGCATCTGCTACGCTATCAAATATTTTGATTTCTTCTTCGTTACCTACTTCTTCTATTTTTATTAATACTTCATCAAGCTTGACAACATTTTCTTCATAACGGTCTATCCAATAATCATTAACCGTTTGAATGTATCTTGAGACACTGTGAGTTAATGATTCGTCTAAATACTTCACCTGCCACGCATAATTTAAAATATGTGAATTTTGATTGATACCTGCCATCGAGTTAAAGTTGCTATTGACAACATACAGGATATAGGAACTAAATAATGCAATAATAACTGCAACACAAATAATGAGAACTGATAATTTAGATTTAATTGACATAAAACTCCTCCTATTCTTATGTTATACTACAAGACTCTATAAGCTAGATACATAGTGTAAAGATAGAAACTTTTTAATAGATAAAATAATATATTAAGCTTATCCACATTTTTCGCATCAAACACAAGTGCATACAGGTATTAATAATAACGTATATACCTTTGTAAATATCATGGATAAATGATTACATTAAAACAACAATTGACATATACTTATAGCTATAAATAATTATTAAAATAAATGCATAGTGCATAATAAAGATAGTGCTACTGTATATAACCCTATTATACCACTTATATCCATAGTATCAATTATTTGTCATGAGTAAACAGAAGTTTAATTGCTTTCTCTTAAAAGCGGAACTATTCTATTCAAAATAGCATTTGAAATTTGTTCGGATTGATTGGTTGCTTCTTCAGGATAGACACTACCATTACATGATGCAGTTATCACAAGGTCTTTATCTGGAAATATATAAATATACTGTCCACCATAACCAATCGCTGCGTAATAAGATATATCCTCTGTATTATTTATATTCCATAGATATCCATAATCAAGGTGGCTATCACTATTTATTTTGAAAGTTGTTGATTCTTCTATCCATGCTTCTGATACAATTTGTTGACCTTCATAATTCCCCTTGTCTAACATCAATTGTCCTATTTTTGTCATATCTTGACAAGATAGGTGTAAATCACTTGATCCAATAGTATTGTGGACAGCATCTTTAGCCCATTCAATGTCATTAATCCCTAAAGGTTCAAATAAATTTTCACTGGCATATTCAGATGTATCAGCCCCTACAGCTTCAGAAAGTATCATGGATAAAAGGTGTATATTACCGTTTGAATATCTAAAAGATGTTCCAGGTTTAAAATCTATCTCTCTCTCTAGTATTAATCTTATTGGGTCATCGTCAATTTTTATGGCTCTAAATTCCATTTCTTCTATTTTCCATTTAAGTCCAGAACTCATAGTTAATAAATGCCTAATAGTTAAGGACTGATGCTCCTCTGTTAGATTGAGTTCGTCTAGATTTAAGTATTCTCCAATAGTTTGGTCAACACTACTGATATAGCCCTGATCAATAGCTATTCCTATTAATATTGATATAACACTTTTAGTTACCGAGTATATATTATTTTTACAGCTAGAATCTGCATCATGATAATATCTCTCTGCCAACCATGTATCCCCTTTTAAAATAGATAGACTTAAGAGGTTATTTATATCTTTAATGTCATCTAGCACTTTGTTTAATTCTTGCATTTCGGTTTTGTTTCTATTTAATGTATTTTTAACATTAAATGGTTTTGTAGCATTAGGTGCATCTGCAGGTATATCATTATTCTTGATTACTTCTACATCTTTATCTGTACATCCATTAAAGAGTAGACAAAAACAGATTATCAGAAAGTTAAATTTTATTTTGCTCATACTTTATTCCACCTATCATTATTTCACAATTGACAACATTAACATATACCCTTTATATTAAATTATACTACAATGTCATATATTGTCAATTGTGGCTTAAATCATATTCCATTTTATTTATAATATTCAACTATAATTGATGATTCACATGATAAGTTCTAATACATCATTCATTATCATCTAATAACACAAAAAAAGCTATTTCTGAGATAAGAGATAGCTTTAATCTACTTTATTTTTGGTATGGTAATCTTAACCACTGTACCAATACCCTTCTCACTTTCTATTGATAAACCGCTTTTTTCATTATAGGTCAGCATCAGCCTTGTATGAATATTAATGAGTCCAAATCCCTCTTTATCTTCCTTTCGATTCTCCAGATTATCTATCTCTTGCTGCTCCATACCCATACCATCATCTTTTATGGATATAATCATAGTATTCCTATAGTCTCGACAAGTAATGTTAATAGTTCCTGTTCTATTAGGGGTTTGCAAAATTCCATGAACGACAGCATTTTCAACAATGGGCTGTAATGTTATTTTTGGAATGAGGTAGCCTTTCAAATGCTCTGGACAGTCAACAGAAAATTGGATTACATTTTGTAATCGGTAGTTTTGAATCTCTATGTATAGGCTGACATGCTTTAATTCATTCTTTAAAGGTATTTTACTTGCTCCTTTACTTAGGCTTATTTTATAGAATGTGGATAAAGCACGTGTTATATTTCTTATCTCCTCTCCCCTGTTATCATAACTCATCCAATTGATCATATCCATTGTATTATAAAGAAAGTGTGGATTTATCTGGGCTTGTAAAAGCTCCAATTCAGCACTTTTTATGCTTAGCCCTGTTTTGTATTGTTCTTCTGCCAGTGTTGAAATACGTTTTACCATATAATTATAGCTTGAAGAAAGCTCGCCTATTTCATCCGTTCTATCAGCTTCTTCATTATGGGCTTCATAAATATTCTCTGTAACATTTTTCATTTTACTTGATAACTTGTTAAGACGTCTTGTGATTTGAACTGTAAGTAGGATTGAAAAACTGATAGCGATTGGAATAATAATAATAAGAAAAACCAGCATTAAATGACTTAAGCTTTTGACCTCTCTGAAGATATCGTCCCTAGGAATGACTGTAATAATTGTCCAATCTGTATCTTTTATCGTGGTGGCTCTTACATAACAAGCTTCATCGTTTAGATTAAGAATGACCCATTCTTTAGCATCTTGCAAAACCTCAATATCTGCTAAAGAAACCCTATAGTTTTTTAATAAGGTTTCATCCGTTTTACTAACAATCCTATCGTCTCTGTTTCTTATATACGTTAAGCTGCCATTAACAGCATTTGCATTCGCTAAAATACTTCTGATCGTCTGCTCAAGAAAATCAATTTTAAGATACCCTATAATATCAATGTAATTTGTAGAACGTGTGATTCTCCTTGCAGCTGATAGAACCATTGCATCATCTCTGTTAGATTCATTATAAAATGAAGGGGGAATCATAAAGACTCTAGATCCAGAACCGGGAAGCTGACTATACCATTTAAAGGCTTGATTAGCCGAATAGATAATTCTATTTTCAAGTATTTGTGATATTTCTTTGAAGGTTAATTCTTTAAAGATTAATAAAGGAAGAATGATGAGTAGTAAGTAGCTGATTAGCAATTTATTCTTTAGTTTCATGTTTTTAAACCGTATTATCATCCCATGCGCCCATCCTTTTTATACGCTTAAGTCAGCAAGTATTTATTAATTACAATCTATAACATAAAAGTTACCGAATAAGAAATTTTTTCCTATATTCCGTTGGCGTACATAATACATGCTTTTTAAAAACTTTAGAAAAATAATCACCATCACTATATCCTACTTTCTTAGCGATGGTCTCAATCTTTATGATGGGATTCTTTAATAAATCTTTTGCTTTATCTAAACGATACAGGGTGATGTACTTATTAATCGTCGTTCTCATTTCTTTTTTAAATACAGCACATAAGTAGGTTTAGATACTCCTAAATCTAGACTCATACCCTCAATAGATAAAGTAAGATCTGCATAGCTGTTATGAATATACTTCTTTACACGAATAGCTATTGAGGCTCTCATAAACTGCTCATTCATCTTTACCGCTTGATGCTTTCTTGAAGGATTTACCTTGACGATATTAAAGAACTGTAAATTACATGAGCATGGCAATCGATACTCACTCCCCATACACCAGACAAATGTATTATAAATAGGATATTTATAGCTTTCCTCTAGAGGTATATACTCCCCCTTATCAGAAAGTGTATAATGGATTCCTTTAATGCCATAGTTTAGAATTCTAAATAAGTCTTGATTGGTTCTTAGTTGTTCAATTACTTTTAATGACTTGGCTGCATATTGTGAACCATTCTTAATCGCTATGCCGATTTCTATCTATAACTTAAGATTTATGCCTTATTTTATCAAAGAATACAGCAGCAACAATGACGATACCAATAACAATCTGCTGAATAAAGGGAGAAATTCCCATTAAATTAAGACCATTACGTAAAACACCTATAATAAATGCCCCAATAATAGTGCCTGATATAGCACCTTCTCCTCCCATCGTACTTGCTCCACCAATCACAGATGATACAACTGCATCTAATTCATAACATACCTGCTGTTGGTGGTGATGATATAATACGAGCTGCCATAACAAGTCATATTATCACTTATTACCACAAAAACTTACTAAAAATGAAATTGAGCCAAAAAATCATCTAAGACTATATTACTATAATTTTTCATATAAACCTTAACTAATATATATTAAAACAGAATATTGCTCTTGACATGCTATATTTTTTAATATAAGATAACTATGCCGATATATGACTTTATTATTAACTATAATTACACAAGTAATCTACTGATTATAATATATTTAGGGAGGTGAAGCAAATTATGATATAGTAATTAGCAATGATACTAAGTAAATAATGAACTATCTAGTAATAAAGTTATAATTTTGTAATACAATATAGTTCGAAATTGAATTTGTTTCACGTAGCAGTGGTTTCCCAAAACCAATAAGAAAAAGGAGAATACGATATGAAAAAATTATTGAATCCTTTAGTCAAAACAACCTAAATATTAAAGTCTACGATTCGAGCAACTTCATTAAATATATATCTAATGCAAGTTCTGTAAATGAGATTGCTAAAATTAATAATCGTATAGTAATAGATTATATATCTTTATTAGAAGAAAGAGTATTTCTTGAATATTATGAAGATGCAACTATTTGTAAAAGTATTTATGACGTAGATAATGACAAATTAGTTGTTGTTAGTAATGCATCAAATTTAACAACCGTTTATGAAGATATATCCGTAGGAATTAATGTTGAACTATCAGAAAAAGATTTATCTAAAATAGAGCAGCTAATTAAGTCGAATAAAATAGACGAGATAAATAACATAGATAATATTAATGTCTTACAAGAAAATGATAGACTATTAATTCAACCATTATTAGTAGATAAAAATAGATCAGGGAAAAAAACAATAACAAATTTGGAAAATGATTTTCCACAATATACACGTAAAGTTGTCGAAACAGAAAATAAATATTGTAATTATCTAGAGAAATACCTTAAAGTATCCGTAAAAGAATCAAGGAATACTTATATCCAAAAAAAATATAGTTATAAAAATTTTGCTATAGGTGCTACTTTATCTTTAGTAGGTATTTTTTTAGGTCAGCCTATAACATTTGTTGAAAAACTATTAACGATTGCAACAATAGCATATACAGTAGTATCAGGAAAGCAAGTTCTTGATGAGAGTGCAGAGGTTGGTAAAGATGCTGAGTATAGTTATATGGGAGCTAAAGAAGGATACATATATGATTCTCGAGATTTCATAGACGATGTGAAAGTGGTAGTCAATGCTTCAAATGGAACTTTTGATGGAGGATATGATAAATATGGTAAATGGACATGGATTGAATCACCTAGATCTGATGCATACGAAGTAGATACTGCATATATTATTAATAAAACAATTACTAATTATAATGAATGTCTAGTAGGATACGATGGACATTGTCCCAAGTATCTACCCGATAGATAAATCTACTAAATATATTCTTATAATTCAAAAGTGGTGATCGAATGGAATTATACTTGATCGAGTCAATTATAATTATTGTTGTAATAATACAACCTTTAATCAATAGTCAAAGGGGTATACCATTATATGCATTTAAAAGAGGAATTATAAAATCCCGCCCCTATCTATTCATATTAGCAATGATGCAACTATTTTTTGTAATAATAGCAATATACAAGAGTGTAGACTTACATATTACTATACTGTTGCTAGTCACATTTTTTGTCTTAGTTGTCGTATTATTTTATGAGTACGCATGTGTGAAAGAAGGCGTTTTTGAAAAGGGAATTATTTTGAACGGCGTGATGTACGAATGGTCAGAGATCAAAGGATACAGCATAGATGAAATAAATAGTAATGGTGCTGTATTCCAATTAAAGTTGATAAACAAAAGATGCTCAAATAGAGGGGCACTAATGAATAAAGTGTATGCAATAGAAATTGGTAGACTTATTGATCAAAAGTTAAGAGAAAAAACTTGAAAATAGTTTGAATTACAACTAACTTTTTTATACTAAAACTGTGTTTTGCAAGTAAAAAATACAAAAATGCAGTGAATAGTGCACCACTTATCAACACTAAATATATGAGCTTTTTTGTTATTGAGAGACTGTCATAGAAAGTGTGTAAAAAATTTCCAACCTGGCTAAAATCTAAATAAAAAGCCAGAAAGGAGATTGTTTATTATGGCAGTAATCTTATTAGTAAAGAACAAGAGTACAAAAATAGTAGTATCATATTTTAGTGAAATTATGGGTATATTAGAAAAGAAACATAAGAATAGACACCCTAGCATACTTAGCTAGGATGGGCTTTTACACACTTAGTCTGACACTACCGTCTTATAATTTAAATTGGAAAAATTCTTTTTCATAATCATTGTTTATATATTAGAATCACGTCTTGATATACTTATGAGGCGCAGGAGCTTTTACAACTATTAATTCTAGCACTTCATCATGCATATTTGTAATCTTCATTTTTACATGATAAGGAATCTGTAAAAGTGTTCCTCTTTCGTAAGTATGGAGTTCTTGTTCATCCAATGTTATTGATAATGTTCCTCGAATGACATTCATATATACATTTGAATTTGAATAGTGTTCAGGCATACCTTCATCTTTGCCAAATACCATGTGGATGTAGTTAACATTATCATCCATTATAAGTTTTTCAACAACTTTTTTATCAGATGTACTGTATTGATAAATCTTCTCTAGCATTGAGACTCCTCCTTTAGAAACAATTTTGAAACACCCAGAAAAAAAATGGTTCATTAAGCAATAAGAATATTGTTAGCACTTGAACCTTTTTTATACCTCCTAAAACTAACTTTAAGTTGCAAAATAGTAGATTGTTACATTATACTATAAAAAGAAAAAAAATACTATATCATTGGATTATTAAGGAAGTTGGAGGTCTTATGAATAATAAATTAAAGTCAAAAGCAATCACTAATATAGCTATTGGTATAGCAGCAGTGATTGGTGGAGGTCTAATCATATTTCAATTCAGCACTTTAGTTCCTATGCCTGGTATGAAGTTTATACTAATGGCTCCATATTTATCAATGATGTTCTATATATTACAGATGCGTCTTATCTCCCAATATTCAATACTACAAATAGGAGGCCTATTAGGCTGTATTATGTCTATTATCAATATTTTTATGGGTATTTCAATTATACTTACCTCATTGTTTAGCATGATCGTAACGATGCCTTTTCAAAATAAGAAAACCAGAGCAGCTATAGGTTCTATAGCTTTTTCTGGTTTTTCAGCCATAACTGGTCTTACAGTTTCTAAAGTCTTTATTGGCGGTATCTACGATGAAGTTACTATTGTATGGATGATGATTAGTTTTTCTATTTCATTGATACTTGGAGGTCTTGGTGCTTTTGCAGCAAATAAAATGACGAAATATTTTGGAAAACTGATTAATAACTAGTCAGCTTAATAAAAGTGGCTCCATAAAACCTGCTATTATGGTCTGTGTTAAAACGGTAATTTTATGCTATAGGCTTTTACTAATAATGCTTAACTAAGATCAACTTCTTTATCTATCCTATTGAAACTTCTTAATAAATTCATATTATGTATAGCAATAGTTCCTTTCCACCAATTTTGACTTATTGCAAACTCATTTGAATATTTATCATTGTTTTCAAACCAACTCCATGTTATGTCCCAAACACCTTTCTTTGGTCTTGTTTCTATAATATAATCAAGTTCTTTTGATACAATATCTTTATTATCCTTATAAAAAATACTAGCTGGAGAACTTATATATTTTGAAGGTCTAGTAGAATAGTAAGGCCATTTAGCTGTATCCCTTTCTATGGTGTTATTTACTAGTTCTTTTAGTTTTACTTCAAGACAATCCCAATCAAAGCAGGTAAGATTCTCTTGTCTTATGCTGTCAAATAAAACGCAATACCCTCTAATTCCCATCTCACCATGTTTATCTATAATACTTAGCTTTTTAATTATTATATCAGTATAACTTAAAACCCTATTATATAATTCAGAAGCTTTATCTGCATATCTTAAAATATATGCTGCTATTTCTGCTGTTACTCCTATACCCTCATACTCATTTGCTTCTTTATCATATGTCCACCATGGAGCATGAGCATAATGATCATTAGATGGTATACTAAAAAACCACCCACTATCTGAGCAATAGGTACTGCTTTCAAGGAAACTAAAAATCCCTTTGATAATCGAATGTTGTGTATCTTCATATTCTATACCTTCTAATTTATTAATTGCTCTTAATGTTGTATAAGGTGATGAATTTGGATTCCAGCTATCTGCTTCAAGAGCGTTACCAAAGCCACCGTCTTTATTTTGATAGAATGATAATGCAGAAAGAACCGCTTCTTTACTACCGTTTTCAAAATAGTATTGCCATAGGGCTAATTCAATCTGTCTTGCATTTCGATACATCCATAATCTGATTTCTTGAAAGTCATGTAATGTTAACTTCTTCATAACTATCTCCTTCCATTCAACTTGAAAATTTATGATTATATTATACTTACTATGTGTCATAAGTCAGAATCGCAAATCAAATACTATTCTCTTATTTCAAGTAGTCCATACTGAGTATACTTGAATAGTTTGATTTTTTTACCTTTCCCATAAAACGCTTCAAAAGCTTGATTTTTGCTATTAATGTTCAATCTAACAGCTTGGGCTTGCAGGGTTGCATTGATATCAGCAACCGAAATACTATCGTCATTATATTCATAGATATTTGTGTAGGGTAATGTACCACTGCAAGAAACGATTTCTATTATGCCGTCATTATCTAAATCAATTTCATCTACATTACCATCTATGCTTATGTATTTTCGTGGGATATCGTCTTCTATTAAATAATAATTAATTTGACTACAGTTTGCACCAAGTATTGCTCTAATACTATATACATCCTTATTATTAAAGATACTCGTATTATTTATTGATATTTGACCAAGATTATAGTCAGGTAGAATCATAGAAACAATTCCTAAATCAAATAAATCTCCTTTTATCTCAATACCTCCATAAATATTATCTTCATCATTCTCTTTTATAAAAGTAAAAATTTTTATATTATTTATTGTTTTATCTTTTAATACTTTCACTATCCTATGTTCATCTAAACTTTCAACTATATTTTTTGTTCTATCTACTTTATTAAATTCTAATGGTATGATAGAATCTGAGTTGTTCTTAGATACTACATTAGTGTTATTTAGATCTATTGCCAGTACATCTGAAATTTCCTCCAATGGAATTTCGAACTCTTGAGGACCTGCCGCTCCACAGGTTAACACATATTTTGGATAGAAGACAACCAAAGAATTCGGTGTGAGGTAAAAGTTTTTAAAATCATAACTATGAATAGCTTCATAACCTTCTTCAGAATATGCATTATCGAAATGGTAGCCGCTCCCACCCCCATTTTGCATAAACTTGTTGATGTTATTCATAATCTCTTCAGATACATAATTATAGATTAAGCTTTTGTAATCATCTTCTTTTATTTTAAATAGTTCATCCATACTTATTTGTTCTCCTGTATTTAAATCAAACGATTCTCCCTCTATACCTGCCCAGCCAACGCCTCCTGCACCTCCATCCAATTCAGCTGAAACTGATATAATATCCCCAATTACTGCTTCAAGTTGATATGTAGCACTTCTAAAATAACCAGACTCTTTTCCACTTATGCTTTTCCCTATTTCTTCAAAGTATTCTTGATCCACTGTAGGCAGTTCTTTATAAAATACATTTTCTTTAGCTATAAAATAATCATTGATTTTGGCAATGCCTTCATAGGTTCCTACAAGTTGGGGTAACTTCAAAATCAATTCAACATAACCAACTTCCCCGTAATATTTCCTTTTATTAATACTAAATGTATTAAATTCGATACTTTTATTTGCTTTAATTGGTAACTGATGAGTGGTATTGTTTATTTGCTCATTGGTATACTTTGATTTTATTTTTCCTTCATTATCTTCATTGTCTAATACTTTTTTGATAGCATTCAACACATTATTACTACATCCAGTTAGAAATAAAATAATACATGTTAGTGCAATTAGGTATTTGCTCCTCATAGTTAATCTCCTATACGCGTCTAAATAAAATTTTAATAATTTACATGGATACTATAAATTATACCAGTAAATTTCATAGTGTAAAGTGCCCCATGAACAGTCAGAAAAACAAATACTAATCTCACAAAAAGACAGGATAATGATCGATATTAATCAAACCCTGTCTTTCAACTATAGCATAAACTATAACATTATAAGTTTTATTTAGTTTCCAGTTAAATCATCCCATGATTGATCAAACTGTAGTAACATCTCTTCTTTGGATACTTGTCCCATTGCGTATTGCTGCATACCGCTTGCGAAAGTATCCCAAAAACCTTCAGGCATATTGATATATTGCGTATCACTGATGATCATACCCTCCGATAAATAACGATTGATATCCATGTCTACTTTCGTCATGTCAAATTCAATGTTATAAGGATTAATGGCTCTAATCTCTTTAGAAAAAATATCTCTTCCTTTTCCATCTACTATAAAATTGAAAAAGTCATTGATAAGATCCAAATCTGCGTTAAAACTTACACTAAAGTACGCATCGTAATCATAATATAGTTTATTATCGCTCTCCTTAAATGGTATTGCACCCATTCGTGAAACATCAACCAGTTCTTCATTGAGTTCACTTATTAGAGTCATAGCCCAAGGTCCTTGAACAATCATTGCAGCCTCTTCTAAAGCATATAGTTCTATGCTACCTATGTAATCCGTGTTCATAAAATCTTCCTGTACATGATCAAAATATAAATCAATAAAATCAAACACAGGCATACTTGTATCAACAAAACTCATGGTTTTTTCATCTCTTTTTTTATAAAAATCTTCTGGTGAGAATACTTCATGCCCTGGCTGAAATATGGTACTTCCTAATGTCCACCCATCTTTTCCTGCACAGGCAAAGGGAGTGATTCCAGAATCTTTGAATGCTTTACAAGCCGTTTTCATCTCACTTAGAGTTTTTGGGAATTCCATTAATCCAGCTTCTTTAAATAGTCTTTCATTGTAAATAATACCTCTCACAGTATTTAATAAAGGGACTACATAGATTTCTCCATCTGAAAAGGTAATACTTTCTCGAATATCCTTTGATAACTTAGATATAATGTCAAGATTTGAAACACTAACGATAGACTGAGAGTCAATATATGGTTTTAATGCTTTTTCACCAGGAGTTGATGCAAAAAGGTCAGGCAATCTACCAGATATCTCTTTAGTTTTTAATTCCGCATTGTAATCTGTTGCTAGCATTTGAGTCTTAATTTCAACATCCTTATGTTCCTTCATGAATGCTTCACCAATAGAATTGAGTCCAGTAACCATACTCTCTTTGTAATGGAAAATCTCAATTACTGTTTTATCATTTTGTTTATGGTTTCCACTACACCCTGTTAATACAACAATCATAATTAATATCCCCACAAATTTTCTCATAAGAACCTCCTTGACTATATTTTCAAAGAACCTTCAGCAACACCTTTAATAATATATTTCTGCAAGAAAACAAATACAAGGATCATTGGAATAGATGTAAGAAATGCAGAGGCCATAGCATAGTTCCATTTATTTGAGTATTCTCCCATTATTATGGCACTCATGCCAAGCGGCAGTGTATGAATCGTATTAGTTTTTAATACTATCAATGGTAATAAAAAATCGTTCCATATATATAAGAATTGTAAAATGACGACCGTTACTGTTATTGGGGAGCACATTGGAAAGATGATTTTAGTGTATATTTTTATTAGATTGGCACCGTCAATCTTAGCACTTTGGTCAATTAATTCAGATATTTTAACGATAGATGAATAATACAAAAAAGTACCAAAGGGCAGCCCATGTGCAATATATACAAGTATGATGCCTATTCTAGTATCTATCAAAAATAAACTATTCATTACCTTGACTAATGGAATCATAATGGCTTGAAAAGGGATGATGACTGCAAATGATATGTAAATAAACAAATATTTGCTAAACCTATTTTTATACCTTGCCATTCTATAACCCAACATAGAACTTAGCAGAACAATTCCAGCTACTGATAATGAGGTAATGATTATGGAATTAAAAAACAGCTGTAGATAATTGGTGTTTTTGAATAGTTCAATGTAATTACCTAAGTAAAAAGTTGATGGAAATTTTGCCGTTTCTAAAACCACTTCCTTAAATGGCTTAAATGAATTAATTAACATAAAATATATAGGAATAAACCAAACGAAACTTATTACTCCCATAATGACTGTTATTATTTTTTTACTTCTCATCTTTGATCACCAACTTTGTTCATGCATATCATCTGAATGGATACAATAAGAATGACAACAGCAGTAAGGACGATAGCTTTTGCATTTGCGTAGCCCAGCCTATTATTTATAAATGCTTCTTTATAAATATTTAATACCATGACTTCTGATATTCTACCCGGTCCACCCCCAGTTAATGAAAATACCACATCAAATATCTTAATAGATCCTGCTAGATTTAGAAATATCCCAACCAGTATAGTAGGAAGCATCAGTGGCAGCTGAAGGTAAAAAAAGGATTTCATGCCATTTGCACCGTCTATTTTCCCCGCCTCAATAACTGAGGTATTCACACTCTTAATACCTGCAATAAATATCATCATGATATAGCCTAGCCCTTGCCATACGGTTACAATAACAATGGAATACAGGATTACCTTATTATCAGATAACCAATTGGTATTAAATAAATCAATGGATGTATACTTGTATATATCTGCCGAAATCTTAGTAAACATAAACTGCCATAAAAAACCAGTCACTACCAAACTTAATATGCTAGGTAGCATCAGAATTAGGCGATAAACTTTATTAAATCTTACTTCACCAGCAAGCATGAGTGCGAAAATCATGCCTAAGACATTAGTAAAAAAAATATTAAACAAAGTGAAATATAAGGTTCTTTTAATTGAATCAATAAAGAACTGATCCTTGATTAATGAAGTATAATTGCTCAGACCAATAATTTCATAGTTATGACTAATACCCTGCCAATTGGTAAAAGAATAATAGATGCCTATCGCAAATGGAATCACAAAAAATATTGTATAAAGAGTAAGTGAAGGAGCAATAAAAATCGCTTCTTTTTGAATCGTGTTAAGTTTCCTTTTAAAAGCTAGCAATAGTTAACACCTCATTTATACTCAAATCCAATAATCCTCTTTGCTGTGTAAAAAATTAATCTCATTTCTAATACTTAGTATGTCAGACTTAATCGTTTTTTTAAGCATGACATGGTCTATTAATCGCTCAGTTATGACGTAACCTTGAATATATGGATTTTCGTTAATCGAACAAAAAACTTTTTTATTTTCCATAGCTTGTTTTATATCTTGATTGTTTTCATGGCATATGATCTTGATATTAAGATCATCAAGTTTATCCAATAAAGTACTAGTAAGTATTTGAGAATATATATATTTTACTTCTAAATTGATAACGGTTTCTCTTAGCTTTTCTTTCGCTTGAAGAGGAGATTTTATTCTTATAATTCTATCTGGATTGTCAATCACTTCAAGGAAACCATCCATTCTTTGCATAGAAGATATATAGTCATCTATGGTATTTACAACAAGGATCTTTTCATCTTTACTGACGGTTTCGTTTAATACATTGGCTACAAGACGCCCTGATTGAACATGGTTGCATCCTACATATTGTTTCCTAAGTCGATTGTTAATATCAAGACCTAGTATATAAATGGGTGCTTTTTTGTTCAATTTTCTTTTTTTGATCATTTCAGCTAGTTTTAGCTTTTCTATTGGCATGATGATGACTGCATCAAGTTGTTCAAATAATTCCATATCATTTTCAATAGCCTTTAGCTGACTTTCATACTCAGTAGTTTTTGTTATGTTATAAGATATTTCAATTTTAAACTGAGTGTTCTTTTCAATAGCTCTTTCAATACCCTTATAGACTTGATTTAAATAGTCTTTTTGAATGGGATCTATTAGATAAGCCTTTATCTTGTACACGCTTTTCCTAGCTAGATTTCTAGCATGAGGATTGACTTCATACCCAAGTCCTTTTGAAAGTGCCAAAATCTTAGCTTTTGTCTCTTCCTTAATTTCATCTGAGCCATTCAAAGCTCTAGATACAGTAGCTCTTGATATACCTAATAAATCCGCTATGTTTTTTTGAGTTAATAATTTCATCTTTACCACCTTGACTTTTAGTTATATTATCAAGATAAGTTTAGCATATATTCAACATCTCTACATCATAACTTTGATTTAAAAAATAGTTTCAGGGGTTCACCAGTATAAACTGAATAACCCCATAGTAGTTCATATGAAAATCTCTTTAAAATCAGTAATTGATCAGATCATATTTATTAGAAATAATTCAAAAATTAAGTTCAATCTATATAGATTGGTAATTCTACGCCATCTCTAAAAAAGAGTGGAATGGCATGTATTGGAGCATCTACACTGATTGTTGTACCGCCTTCGTAGGTCTGTCTAGTCTTAGCATCTGTCCACCGAGCACCTTTAGGCAGGTATACTTCTCGCTTTCTTTTGCCTTGTTCAATAATTGGAGCAACCAGCAAATCAGATCCAAACATAAACTCATCACTAATATCAAGTACTCTTTCATCCTCATAAAAATCGAATAGTAGAGGACGCATAACAGGAGTTCCGTCTTGTGTAGCCTTCTTCATATGCTTCATGATATAGGGCTTCATTCTTTCTCTTAGTTGAATCAGTTCAGTAATAATTTCATAAGCTTGTTCTCCAAAGCTCCAAACTTCATTAGGTCCACCTGTTGTACAGTCTTCCCCATTAAAGTTATTATCATCTATCTGCTCATAGGGCAATCGATAACCATGCATTCTAAAGATAGGACAGAACACGCCATACTGAAACCATCTGATAAGCAACTCTCTAAAATCTTCTGCATCTGGGTCTCCAAATAAGAACCCGCCAATGTCTGTCGTCCACCAAGGTATACCGCACATAGAGATATTAAGTCCTGCTTTCATTTGTTTTCTAAGGCTGTCAAAAGTAGAGGCAATATCTCCAGACCATACAACGGTTCCATACTTCTGTACACCTAACCATGCACATCTTATTAAGTTGACGACCTCATTTTCATTTTCACTTTTCATACCTTCATAGAAAGTTTTGGCATAGTAATAGGGGTACAAATTACTCACTTCAAGACCATTTCCAAGATAATATCTGACATTATCATAGTCATAAGGTCTTAGTTCTGGTTCGGCTTCATCTAACCAGAACATCCTTATTCCAGCATCATAGTAATTTTCTTTTACTTTTGACCACAAGAATTTTCTAGCACCAGGATGTGTGGCATCATAATAGGTTTGTGGCCCCAAAAACATGAAGAAATGATTAATACCTTTTTCTGCTTTTAATGTGTAATTCTTGTTTCGCATATAATCGTAGTTTTCACTTCTTACATCTACAGTTGGCCATACGGAAACCATCAGTTTGACACCCATTTCATTTAACTCATCAACCATAGCTTTTGGATCTGGCCAGAACTTAGGATTGAACTTCCATTCCCCCTGCTGAGTCCAGTGAAAATAATCTGCAACAATAACTGAAAGTGGTATATTTCGTCTTTTATGTTCTCTGGCTACTTCAAGTAGTTCTTGCTGTGTTTTATATCTTAGTTTGCATTGCCAAAAGCCTAAAGCCCACTCTGGTATCATTGGAGAACGACCCGTTATATCCGTCAATCTTTCAGTAATTTCAGAAGGATTATCTCCAGCAATAACGATATAATCCATTTGTTTACAGGCTTGTGCATGCCAATGGGTATGATTATTCCCAAACTCTACCCGACCAATGGCAGGATTGTTCCAAATAAACCCATAACCCTTACTAGATACAATGTATGGTATAGTTGACTTCGTATTCTTATGTAGCAGTTCTATCGTACTGCCTTTTAAATTAAAGCAGTCATTTGGCTCTTGTCCTAATCCATAAAAATGCTCTCCAACTACAGGCTTAAAATATAAAGAAGTCTTAAAAGCATCACTAGATATAGCTCGATATTCTCTAGCTCTTCGTTGAGGTGCAGTTCCTTCTCTTGCATCAGGCCATGATTCACTAATGATCATGTTATCATTATCTTTATAGTAGTTAACGGTACCATCACCTAGTATTTCAACGAGAATTTTCCCATTTCTTAAGACTGCTTTTTCATCTGTAACTTCTATTTCAGCCTCATCACTGACTGTTGGTTCAAGTAGAGTCCAATTCAGAGTTTCATCAATTCTAAGACTGGCACAAGATCTAAATCGAATAGCATTTTTGCCATAGGGTTCAATCCATACTACTTCGCCTTCTGTTTCCCATATTATTCTTTTTCCTTTGATTACACCATCAAAGGGAGGGACACTTCCAAATATCAATGTATATCACCTTAACCTTTCATTTATCTCTTGATTGAACTTATGGTTCTTTATTTTAACCCAATAGATTTAATATGTACTTTTTATAGACAGATTGTATGGTTCACACTTATCTTTGACAGAGACTATTAATTAACTATCTATACATTCTTTTTCTCATAGTCATAAGGGTTATATTTCCTCGCTTTATTGATAATAACACTAACAGACAATAATCCTGCAACACATACCATGAATAGCGCACTTGAGTAAACCACAAAATCGTATCCCATATTTTTTTGGATATGACTTGAAACTATAGGTGCTACAATAGGTCCCAATGACCCTACTGCCAACAACATGGTAACAAGCATGCGGTTTTTATTTGGTACTTGTAGAGTACCGTATGAATTAATGACAGCTAGTAAAGCTGAGAAACCTAAGCCAAGAAGAGCCATTAATAATGTTGTATAGTTGGCTACATTTTCACCTAAGTTGACAAATATTATAACAATAATGGCTGTGTAAACTGCCATACCTATAAGATAAAACTCTGCTCTTATTTTCTTTAAAATCCATGTTGAAGTAAATCGTCCAACACCTACAAACAACCAGAATGTTGAAAACAAAGCACCCGCTACAAGCGGATCCACACCAGCAACTTCTTGTGAATAAGGAACCAGCCAAGTTGTTAAAGAAACTTCTGACATAGAATATAGAAACACCGAAATTATAACTAGGTAAGCAACAAAAGGTATTTCCTTAAATTGCTGAGCAATGGGTTTCTCTATAGCTTTTTCTTCATCCTTCTCTTTTTTAATATGACTCCTCTTAACTTCCACTTGAGAAAAGTCAGCAGTAAGAGCAAGAACCACGTTTATAAAAATAACTAGTGCAGTGCCTGTAAAGATAAATTTCCATGACAAACCCATATCACTCATCAAATAAGCACCTATTATTGGAGAAAGTACCGCTCCAAGACTATAGAAAAAATTGAGCAAAGAGATATTTGAACTTCTTTCCTTACCATCATACATTGACAAAATAATAAATTGTCCTAAACTATATGCCATACCAACACCAAAGCCAAACAGTAGAAATGATAATGCGAGCATCGTCACAGATTGTGCTGCAAAAATTGCAAATGCCCCCAAAAGCAAAAATAATCCGCTTAACATAATTGACTTTTTAATACTAATTAATTTAACGACCAATCCAGTTGTAGATATAATAAATATTGTGCTGCCTAAACTAAATATTGAAAATTGAGCTGCAACATCACCAGGTTCAATCCCTAGGTCTTGAGCAATTGGGAGGATAATTATTCCTAGAGAACCACCGCAGAGTCCAATAAATAAAAGAAATAAAAATGCAATGATGGTAACTTGTTTGTTTTTCATAATAGACCTCCATTTTTTGTTTATTATCACAAATGTACGCGCGAACATAATTTAGGATATGTTTATATTAACATATCATTACACTTATTTCAATAACAAAATGTACGCGTGTACATTTTTCTTGTGATACTCTTTATTGCATAGCTTACCTGCTTTACAGGTCATAGGCTCTAATCCTTGCTTAGAATCATATTACTAGGAATATTTATTTACATTAATTGCATGTCATTATAGACAACTTCATATAAGAATTGTTTGAGGTTTTAGTCAATGTATATATTGTTAATAACAAAAAAACAACAGAACCTCGGCTCTATTGTTGTTCGTTATTGTTATATTTTATTTTTCTACTAACCAACGCAGTAAGGTCAGTGTATTTTAAGTATTTACTGCTCATGCCAATAGGATAAATTGAGAAACATTGTCATAATCTTTATTTGTTCCTCTAACTCTTCATTGGTTAAAATACCATAGAAATGACCATTAAATCCTCTTGCCTCTAAGCTCCATAATAAAGCTTTAAATTTAGGATATTCCTCAATGTGTTGATTCATATGCCAAATAAAATCTACTATTTTTCTATATTTAATCGTCTGCTTTTTTAATTCATCTCTAAATGTCTCTATATCTATTAATAATTCAAAAGGTCTTAAAACATCTTTACGAGAGGTATTGACATCGCAAAATCTAAACGATAGATCTTATAACTTTCACACACGATTCTATACATTGTATGTCTCCTTGAATAAGGGGAATCTTTTATAAATGCTTCTTTCACAAAAAGTACATTTGAATACTTGAGCAACCTTTTTCATATCATAAATTCTCTCTTCTAAGATTTCTTTTATTTCCATTGGCTCTATATCCTTTATTTTTCTTTCAAATATTATTATAATAATCTAATTAAGTATTGCATCATCTTAAAAATCATTCTCTATGTTCTCTTTAATATAATATCTTATGTTACCTCTTATACACAACCGACTCAGTAAATAGATGAAGGTATTACAAATTTAATTCTTATCTAACATATAATTCATTACAATAACAATACATTCTCTGCTTCCATATTTAATTGGCTGCGTTCTTTTAATCTCTTTATAGCCTATATGTTTCCAATATTCTAATGCTTTTTTATTCTGTTTAACAACACCTATTCTTAACTTCTTTACTTTATTTTCATTGGCAATATCAACTATTACATCATGTATTGCCTTTCCAAGCCCTTTTCCTCTTTCACTTGGATGTAACAGCATTAGTCCGATAATCCACTCACCTTTTTCTGGATAATCATGAACCAAGTCAATGACACCTATCAGGGTTTCTTTATAATACACTCCAAAAAGGTACTTGTCATCCATGTTTTTCCCTGGAGGTAAATCTTCAAAGAACTCATTGACATCCTTTTGAGTTGCGTTTTGATTGCCTACTAAGAAAAAATAATCGTTACAATGATTAAATAGTTCTGATACTTGTTTTATATTGTCTATACTTAACTCTTTCATTAAATAAAGACTATCATTCTGTCTTATTGTTTTATTCATTTTCACATCTCCTATTTTAAAACAATGAATGTCTCCCATGCTATCCATAATCAGATGGGTGTATTAGCTTTTGATAAAGAGATACTTTTCCAGTTTGCCAATATGAATTCCCAAGCCCTCCAATTAAAATCAAAGATATAAATTCTTTTCCATCATAATGAAATTTTTATTACTCATTTCCATACTGCTTTCTATATTGTCCAGCGGTCATACCAGTCCAGTTTCTAAAAGCTCTCTGAAAAGCATTCGCATCTGAATAACCTATGAGAAATGCAATATCATCATTGGTGATACTTTTATCTTTTAGATAATTTCTTGCTAACAACTCTCTTGTATGATTAAGTTGCTTAATGAATGTTGTATTTTCTCCTGATAGTTTTCGTTGAAGCGTTCGAACACTAAGAGCAAGTTCCTTTGCAACAGACTCTATATTATCATCGCCAGCAGGTATAAGTTCAAAAAGTACACTTCTAACCTTTGCAGAAAATGATTCATCAATTTCCATTTCTTTGATTCTTTTAGTAAACTCTGGCTCTAAGTAACTCCACATAATATTGTTTTCTGTTATGAAGGGTTCTAAGACATCTTCTAAACGAAATTCTATAATATTAAAATCTAAATGACTAGGTTTAATCCCAAAATACTGCTCAAATTCACCATGACCATAATCATAAACTGAAGCAACTTTTATAGGCTTAATATCAAGCCCAGTTGCTTTTCTAATAATGTCTACCATAAGAACTTGTTCACCTAATACTGTAACCCTAGGCATATCTAGGCTACCATCATCAAATTCATATGTTAAGCTTAATTTTTCATCATCTGTTTCTACCTTTAGTACAAAAGGGCCAATTAATTTTTTGTATTTAGAGATTCTTTCAAAACATCGCTTGCCATCCTTTGAACACATAGCAGCGAACAAAGGAGGTACAAACATCATAATCCGATCAATATTACTATGTTCAATTATTTGCTGGTCATCCATTATACTACCAATATTATTCATAAAAAGCATATATTGCTCTTTTGTTAAAGCGTATCCATTCTTGTTCACCGCATTTATTGAAATACCTGATTTCTTAAAAACTAACTTCACATTTAAACCTAGAGATTCTAAGTAAGTCTTATATGTTTCATCGAGCAAATAATAATTACTCATCCCATTCACCTCTATATTCTTCGAATAATACGGTCAAACATCCTGTCTGATAAAATTCTTCTTAAAAATACAGTAGGTTTTGCCCCAAAGCCTAAAAGATATCTTGTTTTAGGTTTCCTAGCTGTTGCTGCCTTAACAATAACTTTTGATATTATTTTAGGGTCTGAGAGGCTATTACCACTATACATAGTTTTCATTCCATCAGCTACCTTTGATGCACTCTTATAATAAGCACCACCTTTTGATGCTTTCTTTAGGTTATCTGCTGCAATTATACCCCAATCTGTTTTAATGCCTCCAGGCTCAACCAAAACAACATCAATTCCAAACTCTTCTACCTCTAGACGCATACAATCACTGAGCGCTTCTACTGCAAATTTGGTAGCATGATACCATCCTCCAAAGGCTGTATATATTTTCCCCCCCATTGAGGAAATGTTAATGATTCTTCCAAAGTTATGCTTTCTCATATAAGGTAACACTAATTGACTCATTCTGGCAAGTCCAAAAACATTGACTTCAATCTGTCTTCTTGCTTCTTCCATTGAAACATCTTCTATAGCTCCGTAGGACCCGTATCCTGCATTATTAACTAATACATCAATTCTTCCTTCCTGCTTTACAATACTATCGACACAGTTTGTCATGGATGATTCTTTTGTTACATCAAGTTGAATGGTTTTGACACCTTTACTTTCCAATTCATTTAATTTTTCTACTCTTCTTGCGGCTCCATATACGATAAATCCATTATTCTTAAGTTTAATTGCAGCATCAAATCCAATACCACTACTCGCTCCAGTTACTAATGCTACTTTTTTACTCATATTATCTTCTCCTCCATCATTTTATAGTTAACTTATAAGGTTATTATATCCTGTATAGAAAATAAATGAACTACAATGGATGCCAAATTATATACCATATACGCCAAATAAGACCTAAAGAGTTACAGAGCATTACAAATAAAATAATCCTATCTTGCTAATTGGATTTATTACATTAGCTAATATTTAAACTTATTTATACTACCATTCATTTCTTGTGCTAGTTTTGCTAATTCTTCACTAGCATTTGCAATGTTATTCAGTGATGCTGCTTGTTCTTCAACTGAAGCAGAAGCTTCCTCAGTTTCTGCTGCACTTTTTTCTGATATAGCAGATAGATTTCCTATGGCTTGAATAATACTGTCTTTTTTATTATCCATCATTTTTACAGATTCATTAAGATTATCTATTATGTCTTGTGTTTTTCCTATTTCATCTGCTATTCCCACAAATTTATTTACTGTATTTTTTACGCTTACTGCTTGCTCATCGACAAGTGTATTCACTTCTTTAATTGTAGAAACAGCATCATTTGTTTTATTCTTTAAGTCATTAATAATCTTGGATATATCTTCTGTAAAGTGATTTGATTGTTCTGCTAATTGTTGTATTTCATCCGCTACAACTGCAAATCCTTTACCCGATTCTCCAGCACGAGCTGCTTCTATAGTAGCGTTTAACGCAAGTAAATTGGTTTGATTTGCAATACCTTTGATCATTTGACTAGCTTGATAGATTTTTTCTACACTTTCATTTGCATTGATGATAACTTCATTTATTTGTTCAGATGCTTTTTGATTTAATTCTGTCTTTTTTACTAACTGCTGTATTTCTGTAAGTCCTTCTCCTTTGAGCTTTTCAACTTGCTGCGTTGATTTATTTAATTGATTTAGTTTTGAATGTTCGTCTTCTATTAAAGAACTAAGTTCATTAATACTTCTTACTGCCCTTTCTGTATCTTTTGCATGTTCATTTGATTGATTTGCAATTTCCTCTACTGCCTTTGCTACATCATCTATTGATTCAGCTGATTGTTGGCTTGTTGCTGTTAGCTCTTCAGAGGATAATGACACTTGCTCTGATATAGAATTAATATTTTTAACAATTCCTCCAACATTATCTAGAAAAAAATCTGTACTTGCTGCAAGTTCACCAATCTCATCATTAGATATGATATTTAGTTTCTGAGTAAGATCGCCACCATTTGCAGCTAAATTCTTGAGTCTTTTATTTACTATTAATATTTTCTTTATAACTAGCTTGTTCACCAAAACTGCTATAATTAGAGCTATGATAACCATAACAAATGATAGCGTCATAGTTAAAGTTGTATAAAAAGTTACTTTTTTATTTGCATCATCCACATTTTGCTTTGTTCTCTCATCAAGTTTTAATAAAAAATCATTTATAGGGCTCATAATTTGCGCTTTATTAGTCATGTAAGTAAAGTCATGCATAATTCTAATTGCAGTATCTTGAGGCGTTTCTCCTTCTCTCATTAGAGCTCTTTCATCACCCCCAATTTGACCATTAACAAGGTTCATCGCTATTATTTCTGTGTGTACAAGACCATTTGAATTTTGTTCAGATTGATGTAATAAAGAAAACTCTTCTTCCGTAAAATTTAATTGTTTCATAATGTCCATTAAGGATATTACTTCATTTGAATCATTGGTTGGATTTTTGCGTTCTATTGCAGCAATATCCCAAAAGACCATTCTATAGTTTTCTGGTCTTGGTATTTTTCCATTTCTAATATCTAAAATAGCATTATATTCTCTTAAATATTCTTGGGCTTGCTCAGGTTCATTATTATAAGATACTACATATAGTCTTGCTAAACGTGTTAAATCGTCAGATGACTGTCTGAGTTCATCTGCTGATAAATTACTTTCATATCTTATTTTTTCATAATTTGATAGTTCATTTTGTAATCCATTAATTTTAGAAAGCATACCTGCACTCATTACTAAAAATAGTATTATTACTCCAAAACCGATTGATACTAATTTCTTAATATTCATGTTCATCATCTCCTAATATAGTTATGAGTTGAATATCTAGAATAAGATTATATTGCCACCTTATATATCTAAATTATAACATATTTACCAATAATGTAACAATATTTTCAAACTTAACTACTGATCAACATCACAAAATATAGAAGAAACTATTAAGTTTTAAAAAGTAAAATAGTGTATCTATCAGATACACTATGCAAAGAAAAAATACAAGAGTCAATCTTATTAATATGGTTTATAATAAAGCTGCTTCTTTTCTAATTGGTTTTTCTTAGCGGCTTTATACCAGTGCTGTGCGCCTACAAACATAAATAAAATTTTTAGCATTGCTGGATTTGTATAAACATTATCAACACATTGCATATCATTGGATTCAATATCATCAGCTAGTTGAACTAGTTTGTTATATACATCAATCTTCAACCGACTCTTCCATTTTACGAAATCTGCTGAGCCTCGCATAAATTCACCTGCACCAATACCTATCGCAAATCTCCAATTAAAATCAACCTTTTCAGCAAAGTTTTGTAGAACATTGACTGCATTTATATTCTGAGTGCCTTCAATAAATCCATTATTAATAATTGCATAGAACCTTGGTTTCGTATTTTTTTCATCTATGATTTCATTGCAATACTTTTCATATTCAACAAGAAACTCTAAAAGATGTGATGGTATGTTATCAACATACAATGGTAATGACATAAGAATACTATCAGCATTACTAAGTTCTTCATAAGCTTCATGAATCTTATTCTTTCTTTGAGCTTTAATTACATTAATTTCTTGTATATTAAACGTACTTTCATCTAGTTGTTGTTTTATAAAATTAAGCAAATACTTTGAACAACTATTATCTCCTCTAGGACTTCCATTGATTAAACATAACTTTTTCATATTATTTCCTCCATACTATCTACAGTCTCAATACTGACTAATTTTGATTTTATTATTAAATATTTATAACTCTTAAGCATTTTAATTTTTTGATGCATATACTCTAGTTAGCCATCTTTATTAATAGTGAATCAACGATTTGTTTTATATCACTTTCTTTAGAACAGATATAGGTAGTTGCACCATCTTTTTGATAATTTATCGCATTAGCATCAGCTAAAGATTTTATTGTATTTATTTCTTGAACGGATGGTTTTTCATCACATCCTATAACAACAAATTCAGGATATTTATCGTATCTCGCTTCATGATGAACCTCATCATTCACCTTCTTAAATGTAGGACATGAAATTGGAATCAATCTGTCCAACACTCTTTTTATTGCTACACTATAACTGCCATAGTTCAGTTCTGTCATAAAAATAGCAATATCACTATGAATGTATTTTTTAATAATCTTCGCTCCTAAGTCCTTAAAAATACAAACACCAGGTGTCTTAACCCAACAGCTAAAACATCCAATGCAGTAATTCAAATCCTCTTTATCAACATTGATATGTTCAAACTCATGTTGTTCAGTGTTTAATTCACGCTTTACATAAGTAAGACATGAATTAAATACTTCATTTGTAAAATTGTCACTAATTAATAATATTTTCATAACTTCTTATATGCATTGTTTATGAAAATCATAGACCTGCATATCCTCCTTATTTAAAAATGAAATAATGTTTATATTGTTTACAATGTTTATACTATATACTATGTTTATTATGTACACAATGTTTATGTAGTATACTATGTTTATTCTGTATACAATGTTTTCATTGTTAACTTAAATGCATTATATCATTTCATATTTACATTGTCAACTTAATATGTTATACTTTTTTTATTCTGTTAGAGGGAGACAAGTTATGAATAATCAATCATATCATCACGGTAGACTAAAAGAGGAGCTGATAGATCAAGGAATTAAATTATTGAATAGAGAAGGATATGAAAACTTTTCGTTACGTAAATTGGCAAAGCTATGTGGTGTTAGTCATGCAGCACCGTATAAGCATTTTAAAAATATTGATGAACTCATAGAAGCAATTACTCAAAAAGTACTGACAGATTTCTCATCCACACTCTTTTCTGCAATAGAAAAATACTCTACAGATTATGCACTTCAGCTTCATAAGATGGGCAAAAAGTATGTACAATTTATGGTTGAAAACCCTGAATATCTGAAGTTTCTATTTATCAACAGAAACACTCCTCCTGTATCAATAAAGGATAGCTCATTTGTCGATGCCAATTCAAATGATCCATTTTCAATTTTTGCAAGAACCGCTTCAAACTTTTTTGATTCAATTGATTCCATTGATTCTAACCCAGATAGTAAGGTTACATACATTCTTACCATGTGGAGTCTCGTTCATGGTATATCTGAATTAATTATTAACAACAGTATTGTTCTTGAAGGTGATTACATGGAGTATGTAGATAAGATGTTATTAAATAGCATTTTTTATAAATTGAAAAATCAAGAATAAAGTATAAGTTTATTGAAGAAAAGATTAAAAAGGTGATGAATCGACTAGAAGTCTATACATCACCTGTGTAATTCAATTATTATAGTTAGTTTTTTGATTCCATGCTTCTCTTAATACCTGTAATTCCAAAAAGAAATTGCTGAAATACTATCAATTCTCTTTCATCCCTGTTTGGGTATATTTTTTTTATTCTTTCATCTGTTCTTATTTTGTCCATCAACTCAAGCTGATACAAAAAAAACTCTATCGTAACACATGGATTTATTTTTTTTTCCTTTAATCCTAGTTCGTAAACATAGACTACATTATCTAAAGATTGCTTATTTAGTTCTAACAATGCCTGTTGAATCATTTCATCTGTACTTTTATAGAGATCTTTTAGAAATACTTCAGTATACTCTTTCATAAAATCTACTTTTACTTTTATTAATCCTTCAATAAGTTTTTCAAACACAGCCCTTTGTTGTACTAATATAAGAAACCTTTCCTTTGCATCTTTTAAAAAACCTTTCACCAATTCCATTACCACTTGGTCTTTATTAGAAAAATACTTATAGTAGGTACCTTTACTCACATTTGCTTTTCTACATATTTCTTCCACAGATACTTTGTCTATCCCAAATTGGTTTAAGAGTTCTTTTGAAGTATTGATAATACTATCTCGTTTTTTACTCTTCATATGCTGCTTTACCAAAATATGAGAAATAACCAATTACAAGTGCTGCTACAATAAAACCAAAGGACATTAACCAGGGAATCTGTGCAGGGTTGTTACCTGTCTGTAAAGTCAATTTTGGTAAAACTATAAAGGAGGCACCTTTTAAGAGGTACATGACTCCTGAGAGACTGACTGCAATTCTTAATAGGCTGTTCCATTTAAAATGATGCACCAAAATTGTTATTCCAATAAACAGATGTACCATACCTGAAAGATTAATTAGAATTGGATCTGAATTAACGGTTGCTATCATCTTACTATAGAAATCTGCGGAGAGCAAGAAACCTAAACCTGTTGCTAAATAGTAGACTGATAGAATTCTTCCAATTCTGTGTGTCATATTTAACTGCCTGCTCATTTAACTCACTCCTATTATACGATTATGTGTTTATTATACACATATCGTATACTTGTGTCAATCTAGTATATTTTGTAAGCCTAAGCATTACCTTGCTTGGTCAATTTCAATTCCATTGTTTGTGAATTTAATTTTTCCATCCTTGAGTAGTCTGCCAACAGCTCTTTTAAATGCACTTTTACTCATCTTGAATTCTTTTTTTATGTCCTCTGGAGAGCTTTTGTCATTTAAGCTTAGTTTACCACCTTTTTGAATGATTCTTTCAAATATAATACTTGCATCCTCTTCCATCTGTAAGTAAGCTTTTTGAGTTAAACTTAAGTATAATTTACCATCTTCTCTCACCTTAGTTACTCTGACATCTACCCTGTCACCACACTGATAAGCATTATGCCATTCATTTTTAGGTATTAATCCATGATATTTATTTTCCACTGCAACAAATGCGCCCATATCTTTCTTAATACTATAAATAGTCCCCTTGACTCGATCGCCTTCTTGAAATATTGAATTACTTAGAAGTAATTTGTATATATCCATGGTTGCACATAATCTTTCACTTTTATCAATGTACAATCCAACCAAATATTCATTATCTTTCCGAATTGTATAGATTTGCTCTTTATAGGGTAAAAACAAATCTTTTTCAAGTCCCCAATCTAAGAAAGCTCCTATTTTAGTTATATCCACTACCGTTAAAGAGGCAAGTTCCCCCATAACAATTTTAGGAATTTTTGTTGTTGCAATTAATCTGTCCTCCGAATCTCTATAGACAAATACATTAATTTCATTGCCTATTTCAATATCATTAGGCACTTGTTTTTTTGGTAATAATATAGATTCTTCTTTATCTTTACTTTTTAAATAAACACCAAACATAGTAGATTTTACAACCTCTAAGTTCTGTCGTTTTCCTAATTCTATCATGACCTATTCCTTTTCTGTAATTTTATTCTATCTTTACCATTATGCACCTATTTATATCAATAGTAAACATAACGTTATAAATCAAGGTGCTCTTTAAATCTCAACTATTTTACTATCAACAATATTCTACAAAATTTGCACATATATGTCTTGATAAGAATAATTGAACCTCAATATACTTAATCTGTCTCTATATCACACTGAAAGAAATATGAGTACTTACATACTACTTAATATATCCAAAAGCTTCCATTAATTCTAATCCTAGAATTTCTTCCCATTGAACATAAAGTGGGGCTACAGCTTTTTGAAATGTTGTTATTTCTCCTGGTGTTAATACGTTTACTTGCATTTCTTTTTCTAGATATTCGATTTTTTCATTATTAACTTGTCTTGCTATCTCTTTTTGTAAGTCCATTGCTTCTTTAGCTGCTTCTTGGAATATAACCTTATCGTCATCACTCAATGTGTCCCACAACTTCGTGCTCGCACTCATTAATAACGCGTCATATACATAATTTGACATTGTTAAATATTTTTGTACTTCTTCTAGCTTTGCTGAGCAAATGATATCCACTGGGTTTTCTTGTCCATCGATTGTTTCCTGCTGCAATGAAGTAAATACTTCTGAAAAATTCATGGCAGTTGGATCTGCACCTAGTAAGCCAAATAAATCAAGAAACATTTCTATTCCAGGTACACGTATTTTTAAGTTTTCAAAATCTGAAGGCTTGGCAATAGGTCTTACATTATTCGTCATTTGTCTATACCCTGATTCACCAAACGCCAAAGGTACAATACCATTCTCCTTTGCTATCTCAAAAATTAATTCTCCACCTTTTCCCGCAAGTGCTGCATCAGCTTCCTCATATGTTGGAATCATCCAAGGCATATTGAGCACAGTAAATCTAGGATCTACAATTGTATAAATTATAGTAGAATGAATATCTATATCAGAAACCCCGTTTTGAATATTTTCTATTCCTTTCACTTGATTTCCGCCAGATAATTGTTCATCAGAAAAAATCTCAACTTCGTATCTTCCTTGTGTTCTTTCCTCAACAATCTCTTTAAATTTTATTGCTCCTTCATACCATGTTGAATTTTCACTAACTGTTATACTGAGTTTTACCCACTTTGCTTTTACGTTTTCTTTATTTTGTGATCCACATGCAACAAATGTAAATGATAATGTGATAATCATAATAATATTTAATATTTTCTTTAGCATAATTGATTCTCCTCCTTAATTGTAACAATAAATAATAATTTTATTATGAAACTTAAGTCTCTTAATCATTTCAAACATTTTAATCATTTATTAAAAAATATTTATAGTTTAATAACCTGTCGCTATACTATAATTTAAAATGAGTAATTACTTCATTTAATCTCTCAGCTAAATTGGATAAAGACTTTGCATTTTCGGTAATAGTCTCCATAGAACCATTCTGATGCTCTATTGATGCCACTGTTTCTTCTATGCCAGCAGAATTTTCTTGGGATATTGCCGCTATTTCCTCACTTGCTTTATTAACAGAATTGCCGTCTTCACTTATATAGTTAATATTTTGCGATATATCTTTTATCTTATTGACCATATCTGCCACTTCATCATTAATTTCCTTAAAAGCTTGTCCTGTGACTTTAATTTGTTCAGTTCCTGTTTCCACCTGATGATATCCTTCTTCTAATGATTCTGCCATTGACCTAGATTCACTCTGAATACCTAATACTATATTTGTAATCTCATTAACTGAGTTTCCTGATTGCTCAGCTAATTTTCTTATTTCATCTGCAACAACAGCAAAACCTTTTCCTGCTTCTCCTGCTCTTGCAGCTTCAATTGTAGCATTCAATGCTAACAGGTTGCTTTGTTCAGAAATGTCATTGATGACTTGAACTAATTTGGTTATATTGTCTGAATTTTTCTCTAATTGCTTGACTTTTATAACCGAATCTTTGAAAATATTGTCTATTTCTTTCATTTTTCCAATGGAGAACTCCATCTGTCCATTTCCTTTATAGGTAGCATCTAGAATACCTTTTGATGAGTTTTCTAATGCCATACTGCTTTTACTCGCTTGCTCTATTAATTCTGTCAGTCTAATTATTGAGTTTGCAATCTCATCCGACGAGCTTGCTTGTTGTTCAGCTCCACTTGCCATTTCTTCCATGGTTGTTGCTATTTGCTCTCCACCTTCTTTTACTTCCCATGCAATTTGATTTAGAGCCTTGCCTTGATTTTTTACCTCAAAGGACGATGTTGTAACTTCCCCAATTATATTACGTAGATTATATTGCATATGATCAGTTGCAGTTGATAATTCTCCAATTTCATCTTGTCCATTATAATTTATTTTTTCAACCGTTAGATCCCCTTTAGAAACTCTATTAAGCGCATTAACAATTTTACTTAAATTGCGACTTATGCTCCTACTAATCAATACAATAATAATGGTGCCAGTTAAAATAGATACTAAAATAGATATTATCAAAGTATTAATGGTATTATCCAAAGTACCATAGGCACTATCGATGCTTTTATTACGTTCATCATTTACTTTAGTTCTTAACTTACCAGACAGTTGAAAAGAAGCTTTGTTTAAAGCCGATACTTTTCCTTCAATTCCCATTGCCGCTTTCGTGTTGTTTTTCTTTACTTCAGCAATAATGCTATCTTCAAACATCTTGTTGGCTTCTTCATTGTTATTGGTAATCATATCAAATAAGAATTCCAAAGCCTCTGTATTCATTTCAGGCTCTATTTTTGTTTGTAGTTCTAAAAACTCCTTTTCATATGAGTCATACTCCTCAAGTAAAGTACTGGATGGATATAGAATATATTTAGATATTACCGAATTTTTAGCTTTTAATAAATAAGACATCTGAGTAATGATAACAGCTCGTTCTCCGGCATTCTCAATAACTGCAATAGAATCTTTAATATTAATTAAAGATATTGTCGTATACCCTGTAGCAACAAGAAATAATATAATTGTAATTGATAATGCTACTCCATATTTAAAACCTATCTTTAAGTTCTTCCATTTAAGTCCCTTCATTGTATCTCCTCCTTACTTTTATAGTATTAATTATAACCTATTTTATTGTCGTTTTTTGTCATTACTTGTCGATACGCATTTATTTTAAAAAAAATTTACAACGCCTACTTCATAATCAACTACCCCATGAAAAGTCTTTGTTTTACCGTTAATCTCATAGATTCTTGTACTTATGTACAATAATGTACAACTAAAAATTAGGCTAGAATTATAAAGTGTGTGCAAGGAGAGGTTGAATAAAATCAGATTTTACAAAGAATACTAAGAGTTATGAAAACCAAAAATCCTTATAGACAGCTTAGTAAACACATTGAAGAAAATATTAAACATAAAGAAAATGACATACTTGAAGAAGTAAAAGTAATCTTTCAACCTGGTTTTATCAAAAAGGATAACTTCTTTGTAATGGAAGGTCATATTCCTGATAAACTTGCTTTTATAACAAATGGACTAATGAAAATATTTATCATTGATCTAGATGGGAATGAGTGGGTTACACATTTTCGTTCTGAAAATATGTTTTGTTCTTCATATTATGCTTTTCTAAATCAAACGGAATCAGAAATGTATGTACAAGCAATGGAAGATACAGAGTACTTATACACTAAGCAAAAAGTGTATAATCGGCTCCTCCATACTTCACTCTCGTGGAGCAATAATGCAAGGATTTTTACTGAAAAACTCTTTGCAGAAAGTGAAAAACGAGAGCAGGCGCTATTGAAATTAAAAGGAGAAGAACGGTACCTTCGATTCAAGAAACAATACAGAGATATTTATGACCGAATTCCGCAAAAAGATATTGCTTCCTATATTGGACTTACGCCTGTATCACTATCCCGTATTAGAAAGGGACTAGAGTAAACTGATACACTTAACAAATGATAATGCATGTTTGTCTATAAGCGCCTATAATGAGCATATCATAAAGGAATGAGGAGTGAATACTATGAAACCATTACTTTTTTTACCTGCTCATGAGCTTGCATTGCTTATTAAGGAAAAAAAAGCAACCAGTTACGATATCGTTCATGCGCATATTGACCACATTAAGAAACATAATAGTAAACTACATGCAATGATTAGCGTTTATGAGGAAGAAGCACTTGCACTAGCAAAGATCCGAGATACACAAATTCAAGAAAACAACATTCTTGGACCATTGCACGGTGTACCTGTTACCATAAAAGAGATGTTTTGGCTAAAGGATACTCCGAGCACAATTAATGCTGAGATCTTTAAAGACTTTGTTGCACCAGAAGATGGAACTATTGTAAAACGTATCAAAGAATCGGGTGCAATTATTATCGGTAAAACTAACTTAGCTCATATGGTTATGGACTATTCAGCAAGTGGACAGATATATCCTCGAGGTAACAACCCATATAACGAATCCCTAACACCTGGCGGCAGTACTGGCGGCGGAGCTGCTGCAGTAGCAGCTGGCTTTACTCCAATAGAACTTGGATCAGATATTGCTGGGTCGTGCCGTGCTCCTGCAAACTTTTGCGGCGTCTACGGACTCAAACCAACAGAAGGCACCATCCCACTTCATGGCATGTATCCTTACAATGAGGGAGATAAGGGTCCTATTTTAAACTTAGGGACTTTAGGTCCTCTTGGTCGAGACCCTTATGATCTTGAATTGATGTGGAAGATTATTAGAGGTCCTAGTTCCATGGAACGCTTTGTATCGCCAGTTCAATATGATAAAGTAACTAGGAATTCTCTAGATGAGTATAAAATTGGATACACAGTGAACTGGGCAGATTACCCGATTTCAAAGCAAACAAAACAGAATATTTACAGCTATGTTGATACACTTAGAAAAAATGGTGTGACGGTTAAAGAAATAGAAATACCAAAAGAGTTGATTGATCAATCCATTGATATATGGTTTAGTCTGTTCCCATATGCTACAGCCACTGATTTGCCCCAAGATGTTCGAGAACTTGTTAAAAACTCATACAAAGAAGGGTTTTTCAAAGGATATCCAACAGAATTTGAAGAGTTTGAAAGAGGATTTCAGATGGATGCTAGACATTATGCTGAAGTAATTAATAGAAGATATGCCATTATAAAGGAATGGGAAAATATCTTTACTGAATTCGATTTATTAATATCACCTATCAGCTATGGTCCTGCCTATGAACATACAAAACCAGGCAAACCTATAAAAACAGAAGCTGGAGACATACCTTATGCAGAATATCAATTCCCATTTATTGCTTGCTTTAATGGTACAGGTCATCCTGCAATGAATATTCCTATTGGAAATGACCAGAATTGTCTTCCGATCGGCATACAAATCGTCGGTAAATATTGGAGTGAACCGATTCTACTAAAATTTGCGCAGATTGCAAAGCATCTGAGCTCAAAGCTTCAAAAACCATCTGTTTATGTAGCTTAAATTGATTAGTATATGAAAAGCAACCCCGTTATTCATAATTTCTTTACGTTTAATTCGGGGTTGCTTTTTGATGATTATTAATTAGACCACCAAGAAACAAGAAACTGTAAAACATATCGCTTCTTTTTAATGAATCTTAAATAGTATGATGCCATTTTCATTCCCTTCTGCCAAATAGGAGATGATTGCATTTACATTCCCCATGTTATCCTTATAATGACCAATGATATCTACATGTGCATTTTTAATCACTAATTTTTCTTCTGACACTATACCATGTTGATCTATGTACCCAATTTCCGCTTTATTAAATTCTTCATTCCATTTAACAGTAATGACTCCTTCTTCGCCATTATGATACCCTAAATAATTCCCTTCAAAAAACACAGCAAAATTGACGTTTAAATATGCTTCTGGTATATCAAATTGTTCACCCGTTAGTAGGTTTAAAGCAATAGGTTCCTGTCTACTCACTGCTAAATGAGACTTGGTACCGTTAATTTTTAATATTGGGTCATAATCAGATACATATTCATATAATTGAACACTTTTAGTATCATACATATACAATAGAAAGCCATTACTCCATTCATAGCCTGTAATAGTTGCATACACATTGTTACTTTTTCCTACAAATTGTGGCTGACTAAAGTGATGATACTTTGAGAACTTTGATTCTCTTTTTAGTTTTTCTTGTATTAAGATAGAACTTTCGTTAGTAGTGTCTAATAAATGAAGACCTCTTTCATTTGAATACACATATAATTGCATATCAGAAGATATGTCATAGCCAAAAAAAACCCTAGTTAATGCATCATTACTATCATACTCATATTCTACTATTTCCTCTTTCAGTTTTTGTGGAAGCATAATACTCCCTAGCTCATTTAAACTCATATCCAATAGTCTTATATCATGATTTGTAAATAGTGCAATGACCTTTCCATATGGATTTATTTCCTTAGCTTCAATACGATAAATTTCTTCATTCTCACTATTTTCTATATCTAATTCTTTGATAATCATTTTTGATTCTTTGTCAACAACAACCAGCTTATTACCACCTTCTAAGCCATGTACAGACATACTTAGTATAATGGCATCTTCAATTTCACATAGAAAGTAGATATTGGCATTTAGTGCATTATCTTTGCGTTGATACTTTGCAAAAGTATTGATTACTTCATAATTTCCATCAATCTCAACTATGTTCTGGCTGTAGAAGGTTTCCACGCCACTTCTTATATAGAAAGTACCTGTATGGTTCATGTGAGGTGCTAAGGTTAACTTGTAACATTTTTTTAGTTGATCTGATTCATCAAAATATTGATTTAACTCCCCAATAATTTCGCCTTCATCCGTCATTCTAACATTTTCAAGGTGGATTCCCCAACTATTAGGTGCTTTGTAATCATTCAATTCATCTACTCCAAGGGTATTCACATATACAGCCTGACGCTCTTTGTTAAAATCTAAACCACTGAAACTACTAACATCGAATGAGTTTATGTTAAAATATAGTTTTAAATAGGGTTTAAGTGCATCTATGGGAATATATCTATAATAATCTCCTTCATGGTCTGCTTCAAGATGATTTATTCCATTTTGTGACATGTAGGTTCTGGCAGCAAACTCCACAATATAACGTGGTTGGATATCACTAGCTTGACTAAAATCACCATGGTTATATATTGTTGTGATTGCTTTATAAAAGTACTCGTTGTAAAGATAGTTTAATATTTCATCATCTTCGATTACTCCAGGTTTAATATCGTATAAAGGATGCTCTTCATCCACTATGTTCTCTTCTGATTTTTGTTCTGTATTACCTATAGCATTGGATGTCTCTATTTCACAAACAGATGATGTTGTACCTTCGTGTAGTAACGATTGTTGATCTATAGACACTTCTTGTTTTGATAAACATCCCACACTAAGTACTAGTAGAAGAACTAAACTCATAATCAATTTAATCTTGTTCACCGAATATCCTCCTTAAATCTGTCCTATTGCTCTTTCTAATTTTTTATAATAATACTACGGTTTTTATGTCTATAATTTTATTAACTCATGTCTAGCCTATATAATATTCTATAATAAGTGTAGCAACAGCTATACTCCCTGTCAATAAAAAGGGTCTGCAATTATATAGTATGATTTATATAGATACTGAAAAATATTTAAATATTCCCCTCTACTTCTTAAATCGAAATAGAGGGGATACAAAAACATTCTGATATTATTATTAAGTATTATGCTATATAAACCTATATTACATCGTCATTTCATCCAATAGAATTTCTAGTATCTTACTCTTCAATCCCGTTACACCTGTTTCAAGACTGTTTTTAATATATGCAATCGTATAATCACCATAATATGTCAACTCACGATATTCTCTTATATGCGCATCGATATAATCTGTAGGATTCGAGGATGATTTTGGTGATGACATAATCTGTTCCAGTAGATAGTCTATTACATCATTGACATTAATATTAAATGCCTTTACAGCTTGTTGATAACAGGATTGATTTTGCTGCAGATTATATTTTTGGGTATCTAGAGCATCCTTCTCTATTGCATCTGGGAACACATCACGGATATCAACAGCATGATAGGATCCATCCCTTGGCTTCCAATACTCAACGAACTCGTAATTATCATTTTCTGTCTTTTTTAGCGTTATTCTACAGGGCATATGAGAGTAGATTACTATATCCAAGCCATTCTCTTTTTTATCAATAACATTATATAAAACCATAGCATACACCCTAACCTCATCTTCGCTTTCATCTGATTCAATAGCAAGATTTATATGGCTTTCAAAAATCTGCCCAGCGATATTTGAGTTTTCAAAATGATAGTTTATTATTGCATTGCTTATCGCTTGATCCAATACATTCTCTTCTGACGCTATATGCATATCAGTCGGAGCATCAGAACCATTCGTTAGTTTCTCTTTAATTTTTAATAGAAGCTCTTCAAAAGATTCTTCGTCCTCACTCTCTTTCCATAAGTCGATACCCATTGTTTCTATTGCCCAATCTCTTGTATACACCATGGGTTTTCCGTTAACTTCGAACACTACGTGGTCTACATTTTGAACTAAAGAAAACATAATGCATGCATCCATTCCAAAAAGAACATGTGCATGTTCATCTAGGGTAATATTTACATTTTCATCCTTTTCACTTAAAACTATCGTAGCTCCAAATGGTTGACTCTTTGTCTGCAAAGATATACTCTTATACTCTAAGTAGTCAGGGATTTGTAATTGGTGTGCTATATTTGCTATGGCTGAACTATTTCCAACATATTTTGTTCGATGTCTCCAAAGTTCTGTGGTTGATAAAGAGATTTCTAAAGGTTCTAACCGTTCCATTTCAAATATCCACCTAATGGAAGTACCTTCTTCTTTTGCATAACCATAGAATATCAGTATCTGATTATCTTCAGTTTCAAACACTAAGTAAAAAACATCATTATCATTGTTTGTATCTGCTCTATATACGTATTGTGTTTTATCTAATAAAGCTATTACCTTATTATCAAGCATATCTGTAAATTTTATCCAACTTAACAGTTCATCTTTTTTCAGGTTAACTTCATATAATCCGCCAACTGCTTTCCATTCATTGTTTCCAGTTTCTTTAGTATAGAGCTGATGATCGGAGGAAATACTAAATACTGGAGCTGTTTCAGTCGTATAGGTAAATGAATATACTACACCATGAAAAAGAATTTCTTCAACTTTATAAGTATTACCTTCAAAACTAGGCAAAGATGCTTTTTTCAACGGATTGGCTAATAACCCAATAGAAATAATAAGTAAACCTATTATCGCTACTATAATAAAAAAGGTTCTTGGTTTCTTATAATTAAGAATATTTTTAACACGACCTTTTGTCTCTCCTTCACCAAAAGCTAACGGGGACATACTTGGTTTAACTTTTCTTGTCGTGAAGTTTAATAGTGATTGTGAATATTCCTTTTTAACACCCGTACCCATATTGAAAATCACCGCTTCATCACAAGCCATCTCCATATCTTTACCACTAACATAGAAGGCAATCCATACCAGAGGATTAAACCAATGAATACACAAGGCTAAATAACTGATACACCTAAAAATATGATCTCGTCTTTTGATATGGGTTTGTTCATGTAATAGAATATACTCTCTTTCTGAGTCTAATACTAAATCCGGTAAGTAAATTTTAGGTTTGATGATTCCTATTACAAAAGGTGTACTGATATGACTTGACTTATAAACACCATCTTCTTCCATAACAGCATTAGCTAACTGCTTCTTTATCCTTATTAATGAACCGATTCCATAAGCAATAAGCAATACCATAACGATTATCCATATCACAGTTCCTATTGAAAACAGCATTTGCATTGGATTTACACTTGTTATTGCTTCACTTGCTGGAAGTGAATTGTTAACGGGAGCAGTAACGTTCATCAAATCTGGATTAATTTGAGGTGTTACTACATTTCCAATGTCAGCTGGTATAGGTTCTGGATTAACTGGAATTAGACTTAGTACGCTCTCAAATGAAAATGGTACTAATAATCTAAATAGTGCCACTGCCCATAGTAGATAAGAGAACTTTTTTGGTACTTTTTTAAGAAACACTCTAATAAATAGTATTGCTAAAATGACTATGCTCCCAATAAAACTCATATTCAAAATTTCAATAAACAACTTTTCCAACATACCAATCACTCCCTATACTCATCGATTAATTTTTGTATCTCCTGTATCTCTTTATCACTTAGCTTCTTTTTTCTTGTAAAAGCAGTCAAAAATCTTGGTAATGAGCCTTCGAACAATTGCTCTAAGAATTTTTCGCCTTTCTCAGCAAGAAAATCTTCTTTTTTCAACAAAATCTTAACCTCACCACTTGTATTGATAAATAATTGTCTATCACAGAGCCGTTTTAACATCGTATAGGTAGTCGTTCTCTTCCAATCGAATTCATCAGCACATAAAGCAATCAAATCACGTGTTTTTATCGGTGCCTTTTTCCAAATTAGATCAGCAAACTTCTGCTCCATATCACCTAGTTTATATTTTTCCATAATACATCCTCCTTGACTAACATCTTTAGACAAAATTAGTCTAACACTTTTAGACAAATATGTCAATAAAAAAAGTACTGTAATCAAAGTTAAGTACGCATTAGGTTAATAATATTAGTTTGTTATATAAAAATACCCTATGCATCTAATAAGGCATAGGGCAATCATAACTATAGGTGATATCAATATATAACATATTAGGCAAGTATCCCAAAATTCTTACTAGGGTTTATGAGGTTTGGGAATGCATAATACATATTTGAATAGAATCATCCTCTAAGTTTATATTTGATTAACTCAACATCATTCGATCATTTGCTAATTCTTGTCCGCTTGCTTCTGCAAATTTTTGAAGAAGATCCTCTACAGACAATTTCATCTTTTCTTCTCCACTTATATCAAAAATAATTTTTCCTTTATTCATCATGATAAGTCGATTACCATGAGCAATTGCATCTTTCATATTATGGGTAATCATAAGTGTTGTAATATTGTCCTTTTTTACTATTTTTTCTGTAGTTCCAAGAACTTTAGCTGCTGTTTTAGGATCTAGTGCTGCCGTATGCTCATCTAGTAATAGAAGCTTAGGTTTCTTCAAAGATGCCATTAACAGAGTTAACGCCTGTCTCTGTCCCCCTGACAGTAGACCTACTTTAGAAGTTAAACGATCTTCTAGTCCCAAATCTAAAGACTTCAGCAATTCCTTATATTTGGCTTTCTCTTTAGCGGTTATACCTGATCTAAGTCCTCTAATTTTACCTCTACGCTTTGCAAGAGCCAAGTTCTCATCGATTCCCATTCCTGCTGCCGTTCCCATCATCGGATCTTGAAAAACACGTCCAAGGTACTTAGCTCTCTTATGTTCCTGCATCATGGTAATATCTACTTTATCAATTAATATCTTACCTGAATCAATCGGCCAAACACCTGCTAATGCATTTAAAAGCGTTGATTTACCTGCCCCATTTCCACCGATTACAGTGACAAAATCACCTTCACTTAATGTAATGGATACACCATCAAGAGCCTTTTTCTCATTAATAGTCCCCGGATTAAATGTT
>JANQFZ010000026.1 GCA_028277605.1 Vallitaleaceae bacterium
CATTCTCACTTAATACTAACACCATTAGAATAATTATTATTCCCTTAATTTTTTTCATTTGTAGCACTCTCCTTTACTTTTTAGCACTTATAAGATATTGGAGTTGTCTATGTACTTGCTGAAATCTTTTCTTTAATTACTTTATAGGACAAACTATTAACTTTTTTACTAAACGTCATTTTAATTCGTGCATATATACCCTAGATACTCAATTTTTCCTGTTTCCTCTGCAAATTTAGTATCGTTTCCAGCAATAAGCTTCTCATAACCGTATACTATTTCGTTGTATTCACGGTATATATCATAATTAGCTATCAATTTTTTGTTTTTCCCAGTATGAGCATTATATACTGGTATTAGTTTCTGTTTTTATATTTTTAGATTTTAAGTATTCAAAAAATGTATCTTGGTCTGTTGCTGTTACTGTAGCATTCACTTTTAGACTATTTATAGGCATTAAACATATAATCAATAGTAATGCCATTACTCTATTTTTCATCATTCGTCACCTCACTTATTGAAGTAAAATTCTGTACCGTATGCTGATGTCCACGTACGGTCAATTCTGTAACCTAAGCAATTATCCGTTTTACTTGTAAAGTCATTTTCACCAAAGTAATCTATTTCGTCGTAATCAAAATATCTATCTAGCGTGTAGTCAAACATTGTATTAGCATTATCCTTAAATAACACACTTAAAAATGTCTTATAAGCCTTTACATATCGGCTATCTACATAACCTTCATATTCCTTGCCGTTAATTACAATTATGGTGTTATATCTATACTCTTCTGGAATATCATTATATTTTAAAGAACTTAAAGTCAATATAAATTCTGGATTAGTCCCTATGGTTTCTATTGGATGTTTCCAACTTGGATTTACTATAAAGTCTAGTGCAAAGTGTATAGAAAAAGATGAACGTCTTAACTCAACCTTTACAGCTTTATAATTTCCTCCTAAGTCAACATATCTAACTGCAATTTTTTCACCTTCAGGTAATATTGGTGTTGCTTTCTCAATAATACCCTTAATAATAGCTGTCTGCCCTTTGGTCATTGTATGGCTGCCATCACCACTAGAAACCGTTACCGTTCCATTCTCATGGAAATCTAACTTATCAAAATTAACCCTCTTACTAAGTTCAGGGTCATCTTAATATCTTCAATGGACAGCTCTTGCGGTTCCTCTGGCTCTTGCGTAGGTTCTTCATCAATATCATTAAGCTTATTGTCAAGCCTAATAATAACCGTTGTAGCTTCTGCCCTGGTTAAAATTCCATTAGGTAAAAAACGTCCGTCTGGATAGCCTGTAATTATTCCTTCCTGATAGGTTATAAAAACATTCTTAGCATAATCACTATTAATGTCTTTTACATCCTTAACCTCCTCAAAGAAGGCTTTAAGCTTTGAGTTATCAACTTCTATATCATTATTAAGCTTTAAGGCTTTGGCTATAATATTCGCCATATGCTCCCTTGTAATATAAGACCCTTTTTTGATTTCTCCATCCTCGATAATACCGATTTCAATAGCTTTATTTATGTAATTCTTAGCCCAATGTTCAGGATGGTTGTCCAGCTGATAACCTAGTGTAGTCATAAGCAGCTTAATAAATGCATCCTGTTCTATTTTGTTTTCAGGTTTAAATGTACGATCGGTATAACCGTTAATAATACCCTTACTAACGAGCTTTTCAATGTTATCTTTCGCCCAGTGGCTACTAATATCGGTTAAACTTATACCTGCGTATACATTCTCGCTTAGTATTAACACCATTAGCATAATTATTATTCCCTTAATTTTTTTCATTTGTTAAATACTCTTTTACTATATGTATAGAATTATTATATGCACTGCCTTAGCTTGTCTTTAAGATATACTCGACAAAATATCAATAAAAGCTGACCATATCTTGCCAGCATCCATCCTTGATAATTGTTTTTGATGTATTAACACTACTGTGCTCCATTGCCAAAACTAAGCCTAAATCCTAAACCATGTATAAAGCTATTATTAAAATAAAAATGATTGTAGAATAATTTTTTAATTAGATGTTTCTATATTTTCTTGTGTAGAGAATCTTTGAGTCTACATATAATTTAAAGCTTCTACCTAGAAATGCGAGAGTATCTAATAAAATTGGCACATTAATTCAGAACTAATATTACCACTTGTATCAATAACATTGATTAAAGAATTATGGATACCATTATTGTTATACACTACAGAATCGGTGGTTAAATATATTCTATTCAAATAATTAGGTAACTGTTTTATAGCAAACTTAATTACTTTGATAATTCCCTCTTTGTTTTCACAAACAAAAAGTATAATTGGCATTCCTTTAGTTGTCCTGTTAGAAAAATAAGATTTTACCATACGGATCCTATGTTCAATTTCTTTTTCAACTTCACTTTGAGATATTCTTTTATCATTGTATCTAAAATATATTGGCTCAATTAGTACATAGTACCAGTTATTATCAACTTTTGTCTTTATTTCACAATTTAACTTGTTTAGTCCTAAGCTCTTTTGATAAAAATTAATATTTGTATCATAATCAACAAAAGAATGCAACTTAGTAAAATAAAGCATAATATTCATGGCAGCTAATTTTTTTACTATATTATCAACTGGTGTAACTGAAGCTAAACTATCATATGTTTTTGAAAAGCCACAAATACGTTTTATAAAATTATACCCTATTGCTGTTAAAGTATAAAAAGCAACTATTTTTTTGTTAGGTGTCTGGTATTGAAATCTTCTAACAATACTAGATTGTGTTAAAACAGATAATCTACCTTTTAAACTTTCATAATCCGTGGGTATTATCTTATCTTTATATTTAGTAGAATGATATATTAGAACTCTATGTATCATATCTCTAGTACCATATTCTACATCTGCTATGGCATTTGCAATAAATAAGTCAGAAAGCGTAAAATAATTAGTTAAATATTTGACCATAACTTCATCCATTGTAAGATTTTTATTTTCTTTAGTTAATGTTAACTCTATATCTTGATGAAACAAAAAAGGCGTTTGTTTATCATTTATTAGTTTAATAATCTGCTCTAATTTATTAGAAGTACTTTGAGGTTTAGCTTCTCTATAATTATATTCTTCTTTATAATTGTTCATTGAATATTCTCCCCCTTCCTTACTCTACTTGTTCAGGTAACATTTTAAAAACTCTAGCCTTAAAAATCTTTTTCTCTTCGTTGACATTATAAATATATCCTTGATATTTCATTCCTTCTAGAATCGGAATATTTCTTTCTTTATTAGGATACTCTACATACAGGTCTATATCATCTAATCCATCTATTCTTGCAAAGAACTTATAATCTAACTTGTTAATACACGTAAAGGTTACAACAGTTTCTCTAGGAAATTTCTTTTCTATACCTTCCCAAGGGTCAGGCATTAAATTCTTTCTAGAACAAATAAAGTGTTCATTCTTTACATAAATATTTGATGAAGATCTATTCTTACGTGGCATGTGTTTAATTATATCTATGTCAACGACTCTATTTCGAACAGCTACTTTTTCTAAGTAATATTCGTAGCCCTGTTTCCAATGCTCAATTGGGATAACGCCCATTATACCAATGTTTCCAATATCTATGATTACCCTTTTTTTCCCTGAATCAATAAACTTAATAATAGCTTTTTCAATAATTGGACTTTCCTTATTTTCTAGCCGTTTAATAATGTCTAACCTCTTTTCACTCTGTGCTTTATCTTTAGCTCGCTTTCTACTTACATATACCCGCTTATTTTTTATATCGATATCATAAATTAATACTGGAATCTCTTTATTCAAGTGTCTATGTTTAGTTTTAGGAGGATATACTTTCCCAAATAACTCCTCATTAGGCATGTAAAAAATATACCCATAATAGAGTTGAGCTGTTAAATTGCCTTCAACATCAGCTGCACTGAAAATTTTGCTAAAAATTCTTTTAGTAGATAATAACTTATTAAATTTCTTTATCAAATCTTCTTCAGATTCTATCTCACTAAGTTCCTTATATTTGCTTATAAATAAATCTGTAATATTATTTTCTAAAACTTCACTTTCCTGATTTTGAACCGTATCCATTGATTCTACCTCCAATAAAATTTTAACTTACTAATCCTTCTATCATAGGTTTTGCATATATTACTATAATAAATAATATTGGAAAACCTAGCCCAATCCACAGCCCCCATTTTTGCAATTTTTTATTCTTATACTTAAAAAGAATGTAAATACTTGCTCCAATAAAAAAGAAAATTAAACTAATGTATCCAATATACTTTGCAAGTGCATTATAGCAACCTTCAAAAATAAAAATGCCTTGCTTGGTTAAGTAATCCATATAGTTACCTTCTATATTGCCTTTTTTATGTTCTTTCTCTAAAAAATCACTAAACTCAGTATTATTATTTTTAACAAAATTATTGTAAACCTCATTTGATGTTAATACACGCTTCCCCTCATTTTTTTCAACATTTACTATATAATCTACACTAACACATCCAGAAGTAAATACTGTAAAAAACAATACTATAAGGAGCATTTTATTCATATCATTTCACCTCCTAAATAAATGAAATCTGCTGCTATCTTACTTATTATTTCAAACCTGAACCAGTAAAGTCAACAAAAAAGTAATAAAAAACATAAAAGCAGTTAAAATACTACCTTTATGTGAATCATACTAATATCAGGTTTCACATTTATAGTTATACAGTTAATTATATAACTATAAAATTTATATGTCATCAATATTTACTATTTCACTATTCTTATTCATATTTTCGTCAAAATTTTTTATTGCTTTTTTATAACTCTGTATAGAATCATTTTGATTTATTGGTGTGTTATTAACATCTGACTCTATATTATTGGCCAATCTAATAGTCTCATAATTAACAGATTGATTAGTTTCTGATTTATCTGATGATTCTGTATCCTCATCCTTATAATGTTGTTCCCACATATATTCAAGTTTTCGCTTCAAGCTATATGCACGCTTAGATAGAAAAAAAACTCTCCCATGTATGGGTTTTAGTAATCTTCCTTCACGAGTTGTTATAAAAGTAACTTCTTGAAAATCTCTTTTATTTCTAATACTATTAGGTTCAATTATATTCTCTAATGTAGGTGTTGTTCTTTCACTGAAAGAGATTATAGGATTATCATCAGATAAGTGAGTTTCAGATATACCCGTTTGAACCACATGTTTGATGTCTTTCCCCGCTAACTCACTGTATTCTTTCATTTCTGTAGAATTCGCTCTCCCAAACACAATATGATGACCGCAACTATTCATTAAAACTCCTTTAAGATGCTTTGTAAAAGGACTTTTATTAAGCTGATCAAGCGTTTGCAATGCGACATTCATAGAAACTCTAAATTTTCTAAATAAACTGAAACAACTTTCAAATGCAGGAGACACAATTACAGGAAATTCATCAATATAACAAAAATGAGGCAATCGAGTCCATTCATTACCAGGTCGTCTTAATACTGCATTTATAAACGAAACTGAGTAAAACAACCCAAAAGCAGGAGAATCACTAGGACCTAGTTCGCCAAGTTCAATATTGCATACCGTTATCTCTCCATTTGCAAGTGCTTTATCTATGTCTACAGAATTCTGTGTACACAGAACATTTTTAATTAAAGGATTAGTTAAAAAGTTATTCAACTGTACACGCAACCCTCGACTATGTTGAGAAAAAGTATCTCTACCGACTCCTAAAAAATCTCGTTGTAAAACATCTTTTATTGTCTGAAATTGATTATTGATATTAATTTTATCTAATTCATCTAAATACGGAATGATTCTATCAAAATCATTCAATAAAAATAGTACATCGTTGGGAGTTGGGTGTATTCCTTGGTGTATTCTTGGATAAGTTAGCATTAATAGCATTGATATAGTAGTAGTAGCAATACGATTAATACTGGAAAAATAGGGGTCTGATTTAGTACCTGATAGTTCATTTAAAACCTGCATAACATCTGCAAATAAAGTAGCTCTTTTTACCATTTCCTGTGTACGTGCCCAATCAGGTATAGTAGGAGAAATAAAAAGTGGATTAAAGCCAATAAATTCCTCCTTTAACTTCCCTTCGGGTGTTAACTTAGGGTCAATTCGATTGCATTTAAAGTTAAATGATTTTGTTAATTCATAAACTTTATCTGTGATAGAATCATCTGGTGCTATGACCGTAATTCCAGCCATCTTAAACTTTTTTATTAATTGATTGTAGTTTTTCATATTACCCTTTTTAGAGCGTACATAATTTATAGAAAAATCGCTATCTTTAATTTTCTTTGTTAAGTAAAATTTATCTTTTTTTATGTATTTCATACATATTTTTTTAAGTTTAGCCATATTTCTATACCTAACTCTTAAGTCATGATAAATAGCAGGTAATAAGCAAGAAGAGGTCTTCGCTGTGCCAGTAGCTCCAACGATTATGCTGTGAAGCCATCTATCATGTTCAGATATAGTGCTCTTAACACCATTTTTCATATTTGTTACAATAGACATAGTATAGGAATAAAAAGTACTTTTAGGCAAATGAATATAGTGAGTTATTTTAAAATTTTTAATATCATTTTTTAACTCTGCATCCTTCATTATTTGTAAATATATATTTAAAATTATAATAAAACTTATTAGTGTTGGTATAGCTAGAACAATATAACCTAGCCCCAATACTTTATTGACTGTCATTGTTGGGGTTAATTTACATTTAGATATAAATGGTATGAACAACTTATAACTTATTATATAAAAAAAGGTTGCAAACCTAAAAGATAATACAATAATGATAAAAACTAATGTCCCTAATTTTCTAGTATGATAATTCCAAAAGACAGTACTTGTTGACGATAGCCATATTATAATAGGACTTACAAGCCAAAATAGTAAAACATATTGATTTTGGGGAAATATAGTTAGATCTAATGTAATAAAACTATCATGAAACTGAACACCATAAGCTATAGATTCTACTAAGAATACAACATAATAAATAAGAATAACTGCTTCCTTAAGATGACTCATTAAAAAGGTTTTAGTTTCTTTAAGAGTTTGTAAAGTAGTAGAATCCTTGCTATTCTTTAATACATATTCATTAACCATAATTGTTTTTGAGTTTGTATTATAGTTTAGCCCTGTTGTTTCATGAACAAAATTTATTATTTTACTACACTTGTTTTTATAAATATCCATTTCTGACATAATATCGTTCCTCCTATATAATTAACTTTAACAAGTCACAATAAAAAAAGTCAAGCAAATTATATAAAATTCATTTGAAACAAAACTATTATAGCATTTAATTTGGTTAGTAGTACACTTGATTTATAGTATCTTCCATCCTATCAGACATACTATAAGGTCTTAAAATTAGTATCAATATTTAGTTATAGCAGCTATTTATTAACTTTACTTTTAGATATAAAAATACCCTTAAGCCTTTTGATAGTTGGATTAAGGGTTATATTTAAAATGTTTTGTTTTGTGCTAAGTACTCTTTTCTTAATAATGAGTTTAATTCCATAATTATTATTTAATATAATAAGAAGCTTTGGTTCATGGCATTTCATTTTGACAGTCTTTTTGTTACAACTGCTTTTACGCTTTTGGCGACTAATTGAAGGCGTTTAGGATTTAAAGCAATATTTACTATAACAATTAATAATTACTTCTTAAAGCAGATGGGTAAATTGAAATCCCTTGAGAACTCTTGATATGTCCTTAACCATTCTGTAAATTCTTTAATAATTTCATCAGCATCACCATAAATGTCTGTTGTTGCTAAGAAATATCCGTCAGAGAGATAATGAATTTTTCTTTCCATTTCATCATCAATATTGAAAATTGGGTTGTCTATTAATAATTTATATATAATTGATAGCGCTTCATCATTTTCTAACTGATCATGCTCTAGCTGTTTGTAAATAACCCCTAGAACTATTTTTATATCCATTATCTCTATATTCCATTTGCAACATTCTAATAAGATCGTTCTTATTTGAAGCGTCTTATTTCCTTTAACAAAAGGAATATCATATAGGTCATCTGGTATTACCCTATCATTTTCTAGGCATATATCTAACCACTCTAGTATATCTTGGTAGATAAACAGCCCACTATCTAACCCTAGTAATAAAACTTTTATTTCTTCATCCACTTTCAATTGTTCCCGCAATAATAGATTGATTTATTATGATTTTACTCATCATTAGCCACCTTGTCAAATTTGAGAACCTACAACTTCCTAGCCTTAATGGCAAAAGCTTTCATGAACTTCACCCACATTCATATCTATGTCAGCTACCTTACCTAAAACTTCACCTCCACCATAGAATTATATATGAATCATTACAGGAAGCATAAATCTAAATATACTTGATGTATAAAATTATTGCTAAAACCTTCTCCTCTCTCCCCCCACAGAAACACAAAAAACGTCCTACACCCCCTACAAATAAGGGGTTCAGCTAGGACGTTCTTGATATAAAACGGAGAGAGAGGGATTTGAACCCTCGGTGCGCTTGTAACGCACAGCGGTTTTCGAGACCGCCACCTTAAGCCACTCGGACATCTCTCCAAATACATAGGTCATTATACTACAATTCCACCAAAAATAAAACATCTATTTTTAGATAACTTAATTATTATGGCTATTACGTAATTAGAACTTCATTATCTGCTATAAAACTAGTCTAATGAAGTTCCATATTGTTTCTTGTTCTAATATATTTAATTAATATTTATTACATTCTATAACAAACTAAGCTATTTCTTTAACAACACCGCTGAGTACTTCGGCATTGTTATACTGATCTTACCTTTTCTAGCATGGTATGGTACCTCTTCTTGAGTAAATCCTTCTTCAGTTGTCATGATCATCTGCTGCATGATTTCATTATTATTGATACCTATTTCCCATACAGGAATTTCTAAATCTTTACTTTCATAGTGATTATTGATAACAATAATAAATTTATCATTTTCATCCCAGCGTCCATAGCTGATGACTTGATATTCACCATACAGAAATTTAATTGAACCTGTTTTAAGTGCATTATAGCTCTTATGAATAGCTATCAACACCTTATGTAGGTCAATTAACGCTGTATCTTCTTCACCCCATGGATAGCTTCTTCTATTATCTGGATCTGTCCATCCACACAGTCCTGCCTCGTCACCATAATAGATGGTTGGAGCACCTGGCCATGTCATCTGAATCATAACTGCCTCTCTCATAATACCTTTATTGATGCCCTGATTGGCTGACTCAGAGCCTAGTGTGTTAAGTCTTCCAACTCTATGATTGGTTCTTGTTAGGAATCTTGAATGATCATGATTGGATAATTCGTTCATCGCAACCTGTAGGGATTGTATATGAAATCTGGACATATTATGAGTCATAGCATCAAAGAAGGATTTGCTATTTCCTAGTAAATCTCTTCTGAATTCATCGCTGTGCTTTTCCATACCTGTTAAAAACCAAGACACAGGCTCCATAAAAGCGTCGTAATTCATAACGGTATCCCATTGATCTCCTTCAATCCAATCACTTGGATCGCCATAGTGTTCTGCTAACACTATAGCTTCTGGGTTAACAGATTTAACAGCGTCTCTAAAATCCCTCCAGAAAACATGGTTAAATTCTTTGGTATATCCTAAATCAGCAGCAACATCTAACCGCCAGCCATCTATACAATAGGGTGGTAGCAGCCACTTTTTAGCTACCCCTAATATATAATTATACAGTTTTTCTGAACCTTCGTAATTAAGCTTGGGTAAGGTTTCATGTCCCCACCACCCATCATAATATGGGTTATTTGGCCAAGCATCTTGGTTATAAAAATGAAAAAACGAATGATAAGGACTGTCCTTAGAACTAAAGGCTCCCATTTCATAACCACTTTTCTCATAAAACTTTTCTCTATCCAGCCATTTATTAAATGAGCCACAATGATTAAAAACACCATCTAAAATCACTTTAATACCTAATTGATGGGCATGTTCTACTAACTTAGCAAGAAAAGCATTACTGGCTTCTAAATTATCCTTATCAGCAATACGTTTCATGTACTTGGTTGCATAGCTGTTATCCATAGCGCCTTCATGTAGAACCTCTCCACCATCATCTACAATGACACCAAAGTGCGGATCCACATAGTCATAATCCTGTGTGTCATATTTATGATTAGAAGGTGCAACAAAAATCGGATTAAGATAGATGACTTCTATTCCTAAATCAGCTAAATAAGTTAATTTATCTATAACTCCTTGCAAATCACCACCATAGAATTCTCTCACATCCATGGCATCAGGCATTTTCTTCCAATCCTTATTTTGCTTTACAGGCTCTCCAATATATATATATTCGTTGTCTAACACATCATTTGACGTATCTCCGTTATAAAACCGATCAACATAGATTTGATAAAAAACTGCTCCCTTAGCCCAATCGGGAGTTTTAAATCCTCTTACAATTTTAAAATTATAAAAAGAATCTGGTTCTCGAATAACACCCTTCTTATTATAATAGCATTTTAGATTTCCAACGTTGAGCTCAAAATAATATTCAACCGTTTCGCTATGTGGAGGTATATTGCCATAATAATAATCAAATAAATCATCGGAATATTCCTTTTCTAATGGAATCTTATTGTCTTCAAAACAAAGAAAAGCTTCATCAATATTGTCTTTAGCTGTTCTAATTCTAACCTTAACGTTTTCACCTTTCATAGGTTCCATAGGAATTCTATAGCCTTGAGTAGCATCACTAAATATAGCTCTTGCGTTAAGTATAGGCTGTCTGTTTAATATATAGGACATAAACTTTTCTAATTTTGAAAAATGTTCAAATGATAGTTGCATCGCTATTATTATCATTGATTAAATCATTTAATCAATGAACCCTCCTTCTATAAAATCTACGTACACTCTATTTTATAATAGATTCCTACAAATTACAACTTATCTCTTTTTAAATCATACTTTTTTGCACTTTTACTGGTATCCCCAGTCATAGAGATAGTTCAATCGTGTTAAATACGTATTGAAGCATTTGCCTTTTGTTTCGTAGTAAGAACAGCTTACTTGTTTAGAGATACTGTTATCTATGGTATATTTAATTTCTATTAAGGTATGATTATGGGTATTCATAATCAGCTCAATACAGCTGCTTCTTTTTTTAAGCTCTCTTTTTGTTATCATTCCAATAAGACACCCCTTTAAACACAAAAAAGAGTATTGAATACTTATCTATATTAAAATAGTATACAATTCTCTTTTATTTCATACCCTTATTTGCAATTATTCCATAAAAGTCAAAAGGACAGTCTACCGATCGACTGTCCTTTCGTTTAAGGAGAAGGTATTTGTTCTTATGGGGTGTAGCAAAAACTTTTATATATATTGTATTGGGGGGTTTTACAAGATTAATTATAGCACCGTATCAAGCAAAAGTGTGCATAAACTTTGATTTTTTTAAGAATGATTCTTGTGTAGTTTTACAATGCCTATTTATACATAAAAGAACAGAGATTAAATGTTCCACAAAAGCTTTCACCTGTTGAAGCCCTTTTTTGAATCGGCTACTTTTTGGTGTATAAATCATGCTCAAACACTTGCTGAACACGCTCTATTTCTTGTGTCATTCCTAATACCAGCATTAGCTTAATTCTCGCTTTTTGCCCCGACAAATTATCTCCAAGTATAATACCCATTTCTCTCAGACCTCTTCCACCACCCTCATAACCATAAGTATCCAGCACCCTGCCTTTTGGACACCTAGACACCAACACTACGGGTATACCGCTCTTTATAGCCCTTTCAATGCCTTCTACCATAGCTGGTGGTACATTGCCTCTCCCCATAGCTTCAATAACTATTCCTTTATAGCCTCTATCGAGGACATAATCCATATAATCCGAATCCATACCAACCGCTGTTTTAATTAAAGCTATCTTAGGTTCTATTTCACTCACTGGAATAATGGTTCTTGACTTCCTATCTCGATAATAAATAACCTTGTCTTGGTCTACAATACCCAAAGGTCCAAAATCCATACTTTGAAAGGTATCTAAACTTAGGGTATGGGTTTTGGTTACTTCATCTGCAGCATTGACCTGATTATTCATAACCACTAAAACACCTTTACCTTTCGACTCTTCAGAACAGATAGTACAAATAGAAGCTGACAAGTTGGCAGGACCATCATAGCCCAGCTCTGAGGAGTTCCTCATTGAACCAGTCAGTACAATCGGCTTATCTGTTTTGATACTAAGATCAAGAAAATAAGCCGTTTCTTCTAAGCAGTCTGTCCCATGTGTAATAACGACACCCTCTATGTCTTCTCGGCTGATAATATTCTGCACAAGCTTTGATAGCTTAACCATTAATGAAGGTGTCATATGAGGTCCTGGATAGGCTCCAAAATGGAAGAGTTTGATTTCTGCCATCTTTTCTATACCTGTAACAGTTGCTACTATTTCTTCATCCTCTAAAGCTGGTATAGCTGCTTTTAATCTTTCATCTACCTTCATTGATATGGTACCGCCTGTAAATACGATTGCAACCTTTTTCACATCTAATCCCTCCAAAACGCTTGAATGATTTTATCTAATTGTTTTTCATGTACATATTGCATATGCTTCCACTCTTTAGGAAATATGGATTGATAGCTTTTATAGCCATATCTTTCATCAATAAGTACAACCACACCTTTATCTTTTTCGGTTCTAATGACACGCCCAGCCGCCTGCATAACCTTATTAAAACCAGGGTAAAGATAAGCGTAAGAATAGCCTGAGTGATTGTTATCATTAAAGTAATCTTTTATTAGATTTCTTTCAAAACAAATCATTGGCAGTCCTACCCCTACTATAATAGCACCACTCAATTTCTCTCCTACTAAATCAATACCTTCACCAAAATTGCCACCTAAAACAGCAAAAGCAATTAGGGTATTATCTCTATCTTTATCAAACTCGGTTAAGAATAATTCTTTACCCTGTTCAGATAGGTTTCTATCCTGCACAATAGTTTCTAGCTGTGACTCTTCATACTGCTCCATAAACCGTTGATGTACTTGATGCATATAATCATAGGATGGAAAAAACACCAAATAGTTTCCTTTTTTTGATTGCGCTGTAGAATAGATGGATACGCACACTCTATGATACGTACTGGCTCTATTTCTGTATTTGGTTGAAACTGTATGATTGGATATAAGGCATAGGTTCTTTTGTTCAAAAGGAGATTCTAAAACTAGACCATAGCTCTTCTTATTATAAAGCAGCTTTACAAAATAATTCATTGGTATTAAAGTAGCAGAGAAGAAGATCAAAGCTTTTACCTTTTCCATACAATTGGATAGATTTTCAGATGGATCAATACAAAACATTTTTACCTTAATATTGCTTTTAACCTTCTCATAATAGGTTCTGTACTTATCATTGTATAGCTCACTTTTCTTGATAAAGTCGTAACTTAGAAAATAAAAATCTAGCAGACTGTCAATATGGTCCCAGTCCTTTAAACCTGAAAATAATTTTTCTATTCTAAAAACAATGCCTCTTAGAATATCGACTAAAGATTCAGGCATTTCATTCTCAACCATATATTCCGTTTCTTTTAACACATGCTGGTGCCTTATTTCAATTAATGCTTGATTTAATTGATTAAAATACTTATACAGGGTTTTGTCCTTTTCTTTAATAAGCTTCTTTAGCGCAAGGATGGTTGTCTTTTCTATGACCGATGAATACATATCTCTTGCCCTGTTGACAAGATTATGAGCTTCGTCTATAAGAATAATGTAGTCTTCTTTAACCTCTTCAAAAAATCTTCTCAACCTAGCAGTTAAATCAAACATATAATTATAATCGCAAATAATACAATCACAATAAAGCGCTAAATCTAATGAAAGCTCGTATGGGCATAGCTGATATTGTCTGGCATATTTGACTATGGTTTCTCTATTGTAATTATTAACCGATTCTAACATTTCATTTAACGGTTCTCGAAGCCTATCATAATGACCTTTAGCATAAGGACAATAGTTAGGATCACACTTTTTAATACCATTTAAGCAAATTTTATCCTTTGCCGTTATGACGATCCTCTTTATTTGTAGCCCTTGTTTTTCAAGTATATCTAATGCTTTTGATGCTGCTTCTTTGCCAATGGTTTTGGCAGTTAAGTAGAATATCTTATCGCCATAACCTTGCTGTAAAGCTTTAATAGCTGGATAAAGTGTGCCTATTGTTTTTCCTGTACCTGTTGGCGCTCTTACAAAAAGACGCTCACCTGTAGTTATCGTCTTATATACGCTTCCCATTAGTTTTTTTTGCCCTTCTCTTAAATGCCTAAAGGGAAATTCTAATACTTCAATGCTTTTATTTCTTGTCCTTTTCCACTCTTGACATTGTTTCAGCCATGCAATATACCTACCAGTTATTTCATCATAAAATTGCTTTAATGTATCAATGGTATAATGGTTTTTAAATTTCTTTTGACGTTTTTTGCCTAGCTCATAATAGGTTAACTGAAGATAAATACCGCTTAATTGATTTTTCTTACAATACATATACCCATAGATTTTTACCTGGGCCCAATATTTAGGGTTATCATCCTCTTTAATTTCTTCAACCGGTCGATGGGTTGATTTGATTTCATCTAGTATGATACAATCGTCATCAATCACTCCATCAATTCTACCTGTTACTTTTAGCTCAATATCTTCATGAATAATCTCATCCTCTATAGAAACTTCTTTTTCATAATTATCACCTGCATGATTTTGAACAGCCTGATGCGCCTTGATACCATCTACCGCTCTAGACGAACTTAGAAAAAAAGTATGTATGTCTCCTGCCTGCATCGTATTGCTTATCATTTCTCTAACAGATACTGAAAATTGCTGCTGCTCCATCTTTTACTTTTTCCTTTCGCTATAAGAGACTTAGAGTGCCGCCCAGTGTAGAATATATCAAAAGCCTGACTTTTGTCAGACTTTTGTTTTGTATTATTCTATTGTTATTCTATATCCATAAAAATATTAAACAATTGATTATTATATTAGAGCTATTTATTATAGTGTTTAAGCGAATAGGGCATCAAACTCTTCGCCAGTTACTTTTTCTTTTTCCAGTAGTAACTTAGCTGTTTTGTCAAGAACATCCATATTTTCATCTAGTATTCTCTTTGCTTCGCTAAAAGCTGTATCCAATAGCCGCTTAACTTCACTATCAATAAGCCCCGCAATGTTTTCTCCATAGTTTCTTGTATGTCCCCAGTCTCGTCCTATAAATACTTCATCATTATCACTACCAAACTGGACAGGACCAATGACATCACTCATACCGTATTTTACTACCATATTTCTAGCTATTGCGGTTGCTCTTTCAATATCATTAGAAGCCCCCGTTGTTATATTATCATCTAAAATAATATGCTCAGCAGCCCTACCACCAAGTAGGCATATAATCTCCTGCTCCATCTTCCTCTTAGTTAAGTACATAGTATCTTTTTGAGGCAGAGGCATGGTATACCCACCTGCAAAACCTGTAGGAATAATTGAGATGCTATGGACAGGATCCAGTTCCTCAAGCTCGTGAAACAAGATAGCATGACCTGCTTCATGATAAGCAGTAATTTTCTTTTCTTTATCTGTAATAACCCTGCTTTTCTTTTCGGTTCCAACACCAACCTTTACAAAAGCTGTTTGCAGGTCTTCCTGCTCAATAAATCTCTTATTTTCTTTAGCTGCATAGATAGCCGCTTCATTCAATAAGTTTTCTAAATCAGCTCCAGTAAACCCTGCTGTTGTTTTGGCAACAACCTCCATATCCACATTATCAGATAGGGGCTTATCCTTGGAATGAACCTTTAATATTTCTTGACGCCCTTTAACATCTGGTAGTCCAACAGATACTTTTCTATCGAATCGTCCAGGTCTTAACAAGGCAGGATCTAAAATATCAGCTCTATTGGTTGCAGCAACGACTATAACGCCTTCATTAACACCAAAGCCATCCATTTCAACAAGCAATTGGTTTAATGTCTGCTCACGTTCATCGTGTCCACCACCAAGACCTGCACCTCTTCTTCGCCCTACTGCATCAATCTCATCTATGAATACAATACACGGTGCATTTTTCTTAGCTTGATCGAATAGATCCCTAACTCTTGATGCTCCTACACCTACAAACATTTCAACAAAATCTGAACCCGATATACTAAAAAAGGGCACACCTGCTTCACCAGCTACAGCTTTAGCAAGGAGTGTCTTACCTGTTCCTGGAGGTCCAACTAGAATCACGCCTTTAGGAATTCTTGCACCAAGCTCAACAAATTTTCTTGGGCTTTTTAAGAACTCTACAACTTCTTCTAGTTCTTCTTTTTCTTCCTCTAGACCGGCTACATTCTTAAACGTCACTTTTTTCTTATCATCAACCACCATCTTGGCTTTGCTTTTTCCAAAAGACATAACTTTACTGCCACCGCCGCCGCCTTGTGCTTGGTTCATGATAAAAATAAGTAAAAATACCACAGCAACTAGTACAATGATAGATGGCAATATCTGAATAAACCAGCTTGGTCTTTCAACATCATTGGTATAGACAGGAATGTCGTATTTTGGGGCATCCGTATAGATAATATGATTAACATCCGATACAAAGAACTCTTTGGTCATTATACCTGTATTGGACAAAGAATGAACCATAATTTTACCTGTTGGTATTTCACCATTTTGCTTGACATCTATCCTTTCAATAACTCCACTTTTAGCCTCTTGTAAAAATTCTGTGTACCCATAATTGCCTTTTGGTACTTGCCACGAACTCGTGGTATACAACACAGCAAAAAGTAACACTAATAATAATAACGCATAAAATCCAATTCCTTTTAACTTCTTATTCAAGAGATGATTCCTCCTTCCTTATCAAGCAACGCTGTTTACTCTCTTGTTTCTTCCATTACTGCAATATAGGGTAGATTACGATATTTTTGAGCATAATCCAAACCATACCCTAAAACAAATTTATCTGGAATAGCAAAGCCTACATAATCAACATCTACCTCAACAAGTCTCCGCTCGGGCTTATCCAAAAGTGTACAAATCTTAATACTTTCTGGTTTTCTCTCTTTTAAAATTTGGACTAAATAACTTAGAGTTCTACCTGAGTCAATAATATCCTCTACAATCAATACATGCTTACCCTCAATGGACTCATCCAAATCCTTGACAATTTTTACTATTCCACTGCTACTTAATGCATTACCGTAACTGGAAACAGCTAGAAAATCAATAGTAACCATCAAGTCAATTTCCTTAGCTAAATCCACCATAAACATAACGCCGCCCTTTAACACACAAATAAGGTGAATCTCTTTTCCCTTATAATCATCCGATATTTGCTTTCCCAATTGAACGATTCTCTCTTTTAGAGCTTTGGCACTTATTAATGTGCTTAATACTTCCTTCATCAAAAACCTCCTAGCAAAAACATACTTCTAGTATTTTGTAAGTAGATTTACTTATTTTATAATACTCATTCATTCTGTATCCCACAATCCAAATCACATTACTTCCATCTGTTAATAGTGGGATTGCCCCCCTTATGTCTCTAGGAATCTTGGCATCAATAAAATAATCTTTTAGTTTTTTCTTACCAGTATCCTTTAAATAAATGAAATCACCTGCCATCCTAGTCCTTACTTCCAAATTATTTTCTATTTTATCATAATCAAACCATTTCGTATACATTTTTTTGGGAAATGCATCACTTTTTTTGTCCATCAATTTAAATGAAATGGTTTCATTTAATTCTTTTAAATATAGGTTAGAGGGTATATCTACCGTGTATTTAAAACTGGTAAGTGAAGAAACACGATCCCGTTTAGGCATTATGATAATATGCGTATAGTCTCTTTTGGCTGACATACCTTTTGGTAGATGAATCAGCTTGGATACTTTTTTTTCTTCTAGCTTAATAATACTCTCAATATGCTTATGTTCAAAATCTTTTAAACCAACCTCCATATCAACCAATACTTTTCTAATAATTCTTTTTTTTATAACGCTATCAAGGGGTCTAAATTTATCCAAATCAATCAGATAGTCATTCATATCGTTAACACTTACACACTGATTTTTATAGGTGTTTGCTATGGATCCTAAATACTCGTCTTCATCTCTAATAATTCTAGCTGTTTGAGAAATGGTTGAAATCCAATTAGCATTAAAGTTCTCTTCAATATAAGGAATAAGATGGTTTCTAATCTTATTTCTTGAATAAATATTAACTGTATTAGTATAGTCTTCTCTATATGGAATTTTTTTATTACAACAGTAACTTTCAATTTCTTTACGTGAGCATTCTATCAAAGGACGGACAACATTTCCTCTCACTGCCCTTATTCCAGACATACCTTTTAAGCCTGTACCTCGCATAAGATTGAATAGAATAGTTTCAGCAACATCGTTCTCATGGTGAGCTACTGCAATCTTTGGACGAAGGTACTGCTGACTTACCTTATCAAACATTTTATACCTTATATTCCTACCCATTTCTTCTTCGCTAACTTTATGAACTGCTGCTTCCTCCTTGACATTAAAATAAAAAATATCACAAGGAATATGTAGCCGCTTGCAGAACTTAGAAACAAACCTAGCATCTTCATCCGCATCTTTTCCACGAATGCCATGATGGATATGAACGGCATGCATTCTAATGACGTACCAGCTTTTTAATTGATAAAGTACGTTCAACAAACACATAGAATCCATGCCACCAGATACACCAATAATTACAGTTTCTTTATCATTGATCATATGATAATTGTCGATGGTTTTAATTACTTTGTTTAACATAAGCATCCTTATTTCGTATTTTCATTGTTGGAAGCACTTAGCAAGATTTCTCATACATAAAATATACTAGACTTATCCTTATAAATCAACCAAAGATTTATCTTTATATCAAATTAGGTATGTATCAGGCAATCTTCTCCCATAAGCGAAGAACAAGCACCGTCATATCATCTCCCTCACTACCCTCTGATTTTTGCTTTGCTTTTTCTAGGAGGTAATCTGCAATATCCTGCGGATTTCTACTATCTATATTTCTTAAGGCTTTCTCTACCCATTTCTCCTTTTCCATTTCTTTTTTCTCTGAGTCAACAATACCATCGGTTACCATAATGACCATATCTCCATCCTTTAGTTTTTTATCTGATTCTTCATATTCTACTTTGTTAAACATGCCCATAGGTAAAGAAGTGGATTTTATTATTTCAACCTTATCATTTCGCTTGATAAAAGAAGATGCCGCACCAATTTTAATAAACTCACATAAACCAGTATATCGATCGATAACACTCATATCTAAAGTAGAATAGGTTTGCTCACTAGATTTTAATACTAAGATTGAATTAATCATTTTAAGAGCTGTATCCCCATCAAAACCCGCCTCGAGCAATTGCTCCAACAACTCAATAGCAGCACTACTTTCTAAAAATGCTTTTTTACCTGTACCCATACCGTCAGATAAAGCAATGATATCTTGTCCATTTGGCAAAGTTATAAATGTATAGTTATCACCCGACAAAGCCTGTTTATTTTTAGAAAGTCTTGCTACTCCTTTAGCAATTCTAAAAACTTCATTTTCAATAAACTTAACCTCACAATACTGATGCCCAGAAACAAACTTACACCCCTCTTCCATTCTCAACTTGCGACCCGTTAGTTTATTTAGAACAGGAATCATATCTCTCATATATTTACTTTTATCGCTTGATGATTTAACCTTTAGATTAATCCTCATTCTCCCATCTGGCATTTTATATACAATCACGTCTGATACAGCTATTCTATATTTTTTAAAGGCTTTAGAAATAATCTCCTCTAATTGAGTATCAAACTGAATATCCTTATAGATTTGATTGGAAAAAGCCTTTATAATTTTAGAAATACTATAAAACTGCTGAGCTATAAGCTCTCTACTCTCAACTATCCTATTTTCCCAATTTAGATTCATTTTATAGATTTCAAACAGCCGATTGGTTGTAGCAATAAACTCATCAGGCTTGATACATTTCTTATAAAATACCTCTGGCACATCAGATTGCTGTATCTCATTTTTATTTTCTACAGCAGATATTATCCCAAATACCGCTCTATATGTATCGTAAAACTCTCTTTTCCAACAGATATTACGCATAGGACAGTTACCACATACCTTTTCAGCAATATCATCTAAAAGATGGTTTATTTCATCCTGAGATAATGAAGTCTTTTTCTGAGAAATTTGATTAAAAGTACTTCCTAGTTTTTCAAAGGACTGTGAAAACTTTGTTAGTCTTTCCCTTAATAGCTGCTGAATACTTTCTTGATGAGGATCTTGAATGGTATCAAAAGCTTTTTGTATAGACCGCTCCTTATTGTTCGGCAATAAAAGAAAAATACCAATACTTATAACAAGGGATTGAATCATTTCGTACTGAAGACCTAATGGTTCATAATAATACCATAAACCGACTCCCCCCAGAAGACATCCTATCATACATCCTAGTTTTCCCACCTCTCTAAATAGCCCTGATAGTATACCAGTAATACCTAATATACCAATAATATCAGACGTATATCCGCCTAGTACCGTAATGATAACACCTGAAACCAATCCCACAACAGCACCTGTGCCTATACCAAATCTATATCCTAGATACAAAATGGTTGTGAAAAGCCATATCTGAACCAAATCAAAACCAAGTATCCGAATACCTGCTATACCAGCTACAGCTGTACTTAATAGTATGGCTAAGCTAATGACAGCCTCATGGGACACCTGCTGTTTTTTTTGAAACATTTTTAAACCTCTACCATAGACAAGTACCAAAGAAAATATTGAAAAGCTTTCTAATAAAGCATAATAGACATTTTGAATATTATTGGGCTGCATAATGGTAGTCACTAGAGCAATTAACAAACCACTACTACCTGCTACAACGGCTTGCTGAAATAGATTCGTTTGTTTGCCTTTAGTATCAATATATGCATTGAAACTCATAATTAAAAACATCATCAATAAATATTTGGAAACATCTAAAATGGTAAGAGAAGTTGCCAGCCCAAAAAGGACTGAGATAAATATCCATACTCTATTCTTTTTATCCATATAGACCGCTGAAAAATAGCCTATTGCTATTGGTGTCATCGTACTAAAAACAATTGCCCTTCCCATTAGAATGCCCAGTAGTATGATAAAAACCCTTCTTATTATTTCTGGACCTATAGCCCTAAACAACCTCTTATCTGAAAGAGGAAGATTTTGGCTCAAGGTTAAATTTACTTTTTCCATATACTCTTCTCCTTTTTTCATTTTTAGCTTAAGTGCTAATAAAAAAATGGTTTACAATAATGCAGACCTAATTATAAAACATCAAATTTAAATTGTTTGTCACTTTCTAGACTTGTCAACTAAAAACTTTTAGACAAAAATTATCATGAGAACATTGATATTTTTAGTAACCACAAGATATGGGCTAGAAAAAATAATGCATATAATATATGGTATATTTTAAATCTTGCCTTTTTAAAATTCAAAGCAGAAAATTTTTTTATCATGAAGGTTACCTGAACTATATTTTAACCGATTAACTTATTACTTAAATCTAATCTAGATTTAATAACACAACATCATGTGTTTGTCTATTAACACATACTATATATGGTAGTTCGTACTCGGTAAGATAATATGACACAATATGTTTTCTTCATCTTAGTTATTATAAGAAAAAGTTTTAGTGATGCCACAACATATTGTGTAAAGCAATTGATTATATACCAAATGTAGCGATTCTGTTTTGGTTTTACTTTTAATAAGGATATTTTATTTAGAAGTATTGTAGAATATGACGAATTATCAAAATATGAAATCTTAGATTATTCAATGATTAGCTTGAATTTAATGTTGACATTTAAGGTTTTAAGAAACAAAAAAACTCTCATTGCACTAAGTGCAATGAGAATCAGTAGCGGAGAACGGAATCGAACCGCCGACACTACGGGTATGAACCGTATGCTCTAGCCATCTGAGCTACTCCGCCATAGGTGTCACGAGTAAATATTATACATGGGACTACCTTCCTTGTCAACATTTTTCTTATATTATTTATTATGCTTAATCTTTCAGTTACTCCTCTTCCGGTATATAGATAATCTCATTAGGCTTAACTAGTCCAAATTTCTCTCTTGCAAGTTTTTCTATATAAGCATTGGATTGACTATATTCTCTATCTTTAAGTAGTTGAATATATCTTTCTTTTTCATCTTCAATGTCTTGTCTTATAGTTTCTAATTCAGCCTCTAAAACCTGCTGTTCTACTGATAGTTTAGATATTCGAAATCCAATAACCCCTGCCAATACAATTAAAACAAAGGTTATAAATAATAAGGGCTTGACACTGCTTGTCCTTTTTTTCATAAGATCACCCTATCTTTATATTTTTTTAATCATAAACTTGATTTCTTTTAATATCCTCTTGACTCTAATTATTAACCATTTGAATATTTTTTTCAAGAAATAATTTGCTTTTTTTAGAAGAAAAACAATTGGTTTTAAAATTATATTAAAAGGAATTACTATAATTCTAAATAACTTGTACAGGATATTTTTAACAACCTCATATATTTTAAGCACATATTCTATGATAAAGGAGCTTAAGGTTAAATAATATAGCAGTAATCCTATGACAACACCTGCATATAAAAAACCTCTTATTATACCGTGGTTATTGTTATAAATATCAATAAATATAATGACACTGCCTACTGCCCAGAAGCAAAAATCCTCTATACTTATTACCCATGGTGCATGCTTAATGATTCTCCTAAATAATCTTATACCGTCATAAAGAACACCAAGAAAAGCACCATTGAGTACTGCTAATATGAAATTGATTCCTTGATCGCTAATTAATTGATTCATAACTCACCTTAACCAAATAATTTTGATATTAGGGATCCTCCTGATTTACCAAAATGATTACCCTCACTATACTCTACACTATGAACTTCACCATCTAAATCTAGTTCTTCCTTTTCAAGATTTAATCGATTGACATGTAGATCAACACCTTTTATGGTTAACATACCCATGTCTGTTTCCACCAATACTGCATCTGTGTCAAAAGATATAACATCAATAACTCCAGTTAATAAGGCTGTTTCTCTATTGTTAATAATAACACGATGATTTAAAGTTTTGTTTTTCTCATCCATACAATCCCTCCTATAACTGCTCATCTTATATCATTATATTAAAGTATTCTTATTTTTATTACCTCTAGTCCATGAGAGATTAACAAGAAAAAAAGCCCCTGCTTTGAACAGGAACTCTCATTATATACTTCTTATTTAACTTAAGTGTTGATACATATCTTTAGCTTGCTCTTTTCGTATAGTTTCTTTAACAGTAATGACTTCAACTTTAACCGACTTATCTCCAAAGGCTATTTCTATAATATCTCCTTCTTTAACCTTAGTTCCAGCTTTAGCGGCTTTCCCATTAACAGAAACTCTTCCTGAATCACAGGCTTCATTGGCTATGGTTCTTCTTTTTATCAGCCTTGAAACCTTTAAATACTTATCTAATCTCATAATTGCACCCACTCGTATCATTGGTATCTGTTTAAAGATTAATCAATAGCAAAAAATCTACACCGTCTAGTGTAGATTCCTTGAATTATATCATACTTAACGTCCGTTAACAGCATCTTTTAAAGCTTTACCAGCTCTAAATCTTGGTGCCTTAGATGCAGGAATTTGCATAGGTTGTCCTGTTTGAGGATTTCTACCCTCTCTTGCTGATCTTTCAGTTACATCGAAAGTACCGAATCCAACCAATTGGATTTTTCCCCCGTTTGTTAATTCTTCAGAAACAGCATCAATAAATGCTTTTAATGTCTTTTCAACATCTTTCTTGCTTAACTCAGTTTTTTCTGCCATAGCTGTAACTAATTCAGCTTTGTTCATAAATAACTCCTCCTCTGCTATATTTTTGTATTTAGAACAAAGTGGCATATAATAATCCATTCATTGATTATTATTAAATTTTTACCTCATCCCATAACAAGTTTAATTCTTTAAGCGTCATTGATTCAAGCTTAAAACCTCTTTGATTGGCAATCTTTTCGATACCCTCAAATCTATTTATAAACTTTTCTAAAGCATTTGTCAAGGAAATTTCAGGATTTATTTTTAAAAACCTTGAAATATTAACGATTGAGAACAGTACATCTCCATATTCTTCCATTATATCATCAGAGTCACCGTTCTTTCGAGCTATTTCAAGTTCTTTAAGCTCTTCTTGTACTTTTCTTAGCGCATCCTCTACTGTATGAAAATCCAGTCCAACTTCTGCAGCTTTTTTTTGGATTTTAGCTGCTCTAATTAAAGCTGGCATAGCATTGGGTATACTTTTCATAAGTTCTGTTTGTGTGATTGCTTTTTTTTCTTTTTTCTTGATAGCATTCCACCTTTGATTAACCTGTTCACTAGTTATAGTTTCTTGTTCTAAAAAAACATGAGGATGACGTCTAATTAATTTCTTTGCTAATTCTGATATGACATTTTCAACTGTAAATGTCCCTAAATCCTCAGCAATCTGAGCATGAAAAATAACATGCAGCAGCATATCACCTAGTTCTTCCTTGAGATTGTTATGGTCTTTTTTATTAATAGCATCAATCACTTCATATACTTCTTCAAGTGTTGATGGTTTTAAACTTTCATGAGTCTGTTCTCTATCCCACGGACATCCATTCTCACCTCTTAGAATTTTCATAATGGCTAGAACATCCTGAAAAGTATAGCTTTCCTTTTCTAAATTAAGGTGTTTCATCGTTTTGCTCCATTCTGAATTTTACAAAACTATTTATTTCTTATTGACCTATGCATTTCAAATAAGAACAGACATTGTCCTTTACTTTTATAATAATAAGCTCTTAGGTCATGTTGTTTTCCATATTATAACACAATTTTTCGAGAGCGTGTATCTTAACACATAGATTAGTACTATATTATTATACGTTTTAACTCATGTGTCCTAATACTTATAGACACCATATATCCTATTATGTGCTTCATATATATAGGCTATATTAAAATAATTTAGCTACAAAAATTTGAGCTTTTCCAATTTTCATAGTATTAAACGGTTAATTTGACGAAAAATGTAAATATTTTACTATAAGTATTATACGGCATTTACTAATTCTATAATACGTATTAGAAAAACCTAGATTATTTTAATAATTTTTATTATAATTAATAGAAAGCCTTATAGTTAAAAATAGGATGAAAGGAGATAAGTATGAAATTAATAGTATCATTGTTTCTTATGATTGTTTTGGTCACTGGTTGTCAGTCTTTTGGAGAGTCAATCAAAGGAGCCGATGATCTATCCACAAACGGATATGATATCATAGACTTTGATAAAGTTAAAATTCACTCAGCATTTGATGCGAAAATTACGCATAGTGATGATTATGGAGTTGCAACAACCGTTAATGAAAATTTGGTAGAGTATTTAATTGTAGAAAAGAATAATGACACGCTTACAATTGGATTAAAACCTACTTTTAGTTTCACCAATCAGCACTTAGAATGTGTAATTGCTATGCCTAATCTAAAGAAAATTGATGTGAGTGGAGCTAGTACAGTAGAATGTCTTGGTTTCGAATCTATAGAAGAAGATACACTTGAAGTAAAACTTTCTGGAGCAAGCAAACTAACTGGTACATTTAAATCGGATACCATGACCATCAAATCATCTGGAGCTAGTAAAACTACACTATCAGGTCAAGCAGATACGATAAAGGTTAAAGCTTCTGGTGCTAGTACTGTTAATGTATTGGAACTAGAAGCACAAAAAGCAGATATAGATATCTCTGGTGCTAGTCATGTTAACACATACACAACTGAGCAATTAATTATAGATGCTAGTGGAGCATCAAAAGTATCATATAAAGGGACACCTGCCATACAGCAGGATACCTCTGGTGCTTCCAGTGTTAAGAATATAAATGAATAATAAGCGGTCACATTAACCATACAAATCCCTCCATTTCAACTATTGGAAATGGAGGGCCCTTTTATTGTTCCATCTGTTTACCTAAAAACCCCGCTGCTGAATGTGCTAACTTCGTTTCTACTTCACCCATCTTAGCTTTTAAATCTTTACTCAGAAAAATGACGGCACCAATTGCATCACCTTCTGATATAATGGGTGTTATAACTTCTGATAGATATTCATCATTTCCATTGTCATGGAGAATATCAATAAACTTTTTATCCTCTTTATTGGCAATTATTGTTTCTCTTTCATTAATTGCGTTTTCAAGTTCTTTGCTTATCTGCTTCTCTAAGAACTCACGTTTAGACCCACCCGAAACTGCAATGACCTGATCCTTATCAGATATACAAATTGTGTGTCCTGTTGTTTGTGCAAGTGCTTCAGCATACTGTTTTGCAAACGTACCTAATTCTCCAATTGGTGAGTACTTTTTAAGTATGATTTCTCCATCCTTATCAGTAAATATTTCTAGTGGATCGCCTTCTCTAATTCTAAGTGTTCTCCTTATTTCTTTAGGTATAACAACTCTACCTAAATCATCTATTCTTCTTACAATACCAGTTGCTTTCAAGTTAATTTCCTCCTTATAGATGGTCATCTCAAAGCTGTCATTAATAGTATGTTACAATATTGTTATATTATTCATCTTTTGACATTGTTCAACCTTCAATAATTTCCAATAGTATTAAGCAACTAGTACCTCTTTAATCTCTCTATAATAAATTTGAACACCATAATAATCAGTCTAATATTATAAAAAAGCTTGTCTTATTATGGAAGTCGAAAGGCGATTTTTATCTATTATTGGATGATACCATGAATGCTAGTTTCATCCCACATAGCTTCATTAATTATAATTGTTTTTGTATTTTTCCATTCGCTATAGATTTCGTTGAAAGCTTGAAGTTTTAAACCCTCTTTGATCTCTTTAATTTTATTATCCTCCCATTTTTTATACTGCTCCTGATAATTGATGAGCTGCTCTTTAGTTGGTTCCAATAATGATTCCAACCAAAATATATAATAACCGTTAGATAGTTTTATTACCGTGCTAGACTCTCCAGATTGTAACATTAGTATTTCTTCTCTGTTTTCCTCAGGAATTTGATATAATGTGAGAGTGGTATTTAGATTGCTACCTACTCTATCATCCTCTTTATAACGTTCTATAACAGCTTGGAATGTATCCGATTGAGTTAAGCTATAGATTTCATCAGCGAGTTGCTTTAGTTCCTGCTGATTTTCTTCATCGAATTCAACAGACACAAGCTTAACATGAATTTGAGTTAAAACGTCATATGGATTCTTATCCACAAGTGTAATATAATCTACATCCTGTTCTAACATTTCATTAATTTTAGCTTCTTCTGGTTCAAATGTTTTTGTAACTTCTTCAACCACTTTAGAACGTATTAAAGCTTCCCTAAAAACTTTATACACTGTATCCATAGAAATTGTATAAGGTTCAATCAAAGTATCATCCAACTGATTATAGTAATCAGCAGACCTTTGTTTCACATCTTCTTCCTCTTGTGAAGATAGCGTAATTCCAATTTCCTCTGCTTTAGCCATAACAATCTTTGTCTTAATAATATTCTCAATAGCACCATTTTTAGCAACTTCCTCAGCGTTTTTCCCGCTGCTGAAGCCATCACTTTCCCAAATATCTTCTCCACCTATTTGTTCAAACTCAAGCCTTGCTTCTAATAGATATAACATAATTTCACTAGTATCAATAACCTTGTCATCAATAGTTAATAAGTCATTTTTTTGATTTGAATTAGATAAACGATTAGGATGTCTACCGCAGGCTATAACTAGGAAACAAATACTAATGAAAAGCAAAATCATACCTATCAGATTTGTTATAATGCTTTTCAACTTAATCGCCCCTTGCTGCAACTTACCAATTAACACTTATATTATAAGTTAAACCTATCATTCCTTCAAACGATTTATATCATGTAATACATTCTTAATTTGTCTGAATAGTTGTTTCCGATGGGTTTTACCAAGTTTATACGTGAAATAAGGCAGTTTATCAAGTGAAAAATACAGTTGGTTTTTATGTAAACCAAGTAGCTCTGGTATTTTATCTGGGTTTAATGAAGCATCACTTTTTATTGTAAACTTTATATTTTCTCCTTTTTGTTCTACGGTTACTATTTCTAGCTTGTTAGCCATCGACTTTATTAATGCAATCTCTAGAAGATTCATAACAGAATGAGGTAAATCTCCATATCTGTCTTCTAATTCTTCCCCAATTTCGTAATAGTCTTTTTCATTTTGAATACTTGCAATTTTCTTATAAGCCTCTAATTTTCTTATTTCATCTTTAATATATCGGGTTGGTATGAAAGCATCTATGGATAATTCTACTGTAGTCTCAAATGGTATATCTATTACATTGTCATTTAGTTCATGAACCGCCTGTTCAAGAAGTTTACAATATAAATCATAACCGACCGCTTCCATATGTCCATGCTGTCTAGAGCCTATGATATTCCCTGCCCCTCGTATTTCGAGATCTCTCATGGCTATTTTAAATCCTGAACCAAATTCTGTAAATTGCTTAATGGCTTGCAATCTTTTCTCTGCTGTTTCTTGCAAAATCTTATCCTTTTTATAGAGAAGATAGGCGTAAGCCACACGATTGGATCTTCCCACTCTTCCTCTTAACTGGTACAATTGAGAAAGTCCCATTCTGTCTGCATCCTCAACAATTAAAGTATTGACATTTGAGATATCTAGCCCAGTCTCTATAATAGTAGTAGATACAAGAATATCAATATCCCCATTAATAAAATCGAACATAATGTTTTCTAGTTCTCTTTCATTCATTTGTCCATGTGCATAAGCTACACTTGCTTCTGGTATCAACATACTAATTCTATCAGCCACTTCATCAATTTTCTTTACTCGATTATAAACATAATAAACCTGTCCATCTCTAGCTATTTCTCTATAGATAGCATCTCTTATCAGTTCCTGATTATACTCTAACACATAGGTTTGAATAGGATGTCTCTCTAGAGGAGGCTCTTCTAATACACTCATGTCTCTGATTCCAATCAGGCTCATATGGAGGGTTCTAGGAATTGGAGTTGCAGTTAATGTTAAGACATCAACATTCTCTTTTAACTGCTTTATTTTCTCTTTATGGACAACGCCAAACCTCTGTTCCTCATCAATAATCAATAATCCTAAATCTTTGAAAACAACATCCTTAGAAATAATTCTATGGGTACCTATGAGAATATCCACTAAACCTTTTTGATTATCTTCAATGATTTTTTTCTGTTCTTTTCTGCTTTTAAATCTAGAAAGCATTTCTACTCTAACTGGAAAATCCTTCATCCTCTGAACAAAATTGTTATAATGCTGTTGTGCAAGTATGGTGGTAGGCACTAAATAGGCTACCTGCTTATTATCCTGTACACTTTTGAAAGCAGCACGTATAGCTACTTCTGTTTTTCCATAACCTACATCTCCACAAATTAAACGATCCATAATTCTTTCGCTCTGCATATCTCTTTTGGTATCTTCTATTGCGGTCAGTTGATCATCGGTTTCCTCATAGGGGAACATTTCTTCAAATTCTTTCTGCCATATTGAATCTTCATCAAAACTAAAGCCTTTTTTTGCTTGACGTTTTGCATAAAGCTTAACCAGATCTTCAGCTAAGTCCTTAACAGCTCCCTTAACCCGTGATTTGGTTTTATTCCATTCATTGGTTCCTAGCTTATTAAGCTTTGGACTCCTATCTTCCCCACCAATATATTTCTGAAGGATATTTAATTGGCTTGTAGAAATATATAAATTACCCCCATCTCTGTACGATATCTTAATATAATCCTTACTTACACCATCTACTTCAATTTTTTCTGTACCTCTAAAGACACCTACCCCATAATTTTCATGAACAACGTAATCCCCTACTTTAAGCTCAGAAAATGTTTCTATTCGACTACCTTTATATTTTGATCTTTTTACTCTCTTTTTTTTCTTTTTCTGTTTACCAATAATGTTGGATTCTGTAATAATCACAAATTTGATTAAGGGGTACTCAAATCCTTTGTTGAGACTTCCATAACTAACAACAATATCTCCACTCTTTATCGGTTGATCCAATACAGATAAATAGTAGCATCGAACCTTCCTCTCCATTAATTCTTGAACCAATCGAAGTGCTCGTGTTTTAGTTCCTGCTAATAAAATAATTTTATAATGACTATCCGACCAATATTTTAGATCCTTTACTAATAGTTCTAAGCTAGAATGGTATGGATTAACGGACTTAACTGTAATATCTATTGTATAGTTATGCTCAAGTAACGATTGCCTTTGAAGTAAAGTACTTATAAGCAAACATCTATAATCATCTATTTTATTTTTTATGACAGACAAATCGGTTAATAATTCAGTTTGCCCCTTTAATAAATACCCTTTTTCATAACGGTTGATAACACTCTCTCTAAACTCTTTAACAATGGTTTCACTACGTTCTTGAATTCTTGATGGTTCATCAAAAAAAAGAAGAGTTTCTAATTCTAAATAATCCAACAGAGACTCTGTTTGACTATAGAAATAGTTAATCCAGCCTTCAATGCCGCTAAAAGTTTTTTCATTGGTCATTTTCTCTAAAATAGTTGAAGCCGCATTAATAATACGCTCTTCCTCTTGAAATTTCTCATTTTTATTAAAATAATCTGCTAAAGTATCTCTATCTTTTTTTATTTTTTCTTTTGCCTGATTAATGTTTAAATCATTAAGAACCACTTCTTTAGCTGGATAGATGGATATTTGGTCTATCTTTTCTACAGAACGCTGGCTATCCACATTGAGTGTTCTTATTGAATCAATTTCATTATCCCATAACTCTATTCTAATCCCCCACTCGTCGGTTAGAGTAAATAGATCTAAAATACCACCTCGAATAGCAAATTGTCCCCTGCTTTCAACCTGCCCCACTCTTTCATAACCCATAAAGACCAGTTGTTTTGACATGGATTCCAAGTCCAGCTGTTCTCCCACTTGAAGAGATAGAACATACTGTTTGAAAACCATTTTTGGTGTCAGTTTTTCCATCAATGCCTCAATTGTTACGATGACTGTGCAGTCTTCCTGCTCAATTATTTTTTTAATAATTTTTATTCTTTCTTGTATAATATCATTGCTATGAACATCTGCGCTATAAAAGATAATATCTTTACTCGGATAGATGAATACATGATCATGACCAAAAAATTTCATGTCATTATAAAGCTCTCTTGCACGAATCTCATTGTATGTAATAATTAATTTTGATTGGTTCGGTTTAATAGCATAGATTAAATGACATTTTTCTGAATCTGTAGCACCCGTAATATAGATTGGAGAAACTCTTTCTTCTATTTTCCTTATGATATCGTTAAACGCTTCTAATTCCTTTAAAGGTTCTATGAATGTATTCATGCTAATCCCATCCCAATCGTTCTATTCTTAAAATTATATTCTCTCAAACGCAAACTTTATTATAGTATATACGAATGAACAATATTATATCTGTTTGATTTAAGTTTTCTAGTCTCTAACTGTATACCTAATTCACCTTATTAAATATTAACTTATCATGCTGAACATAGAAATAAAACAGTTAGCTCTCTAACTGCCTCTCTTATTCCATATTCCTAGTATTATATAGATTCATGGCTTTATCCATATCTTGTTGAACGATAATCTCAATAGCATCACAGGCCGTCTTCACTGCTTGAATTATTGCGGGCATTTCTTGCTCTTGAAATCTTGATAAAACATAGTCTTTTATATCCCACCCAGGCGGCTTATGTCCAATGCCCACTTTAAGCCTTGGAAATTCTTGAGTACCAAGATGTGCAATTATATTTTTTATACCGTTATGCCCTCCTGCACTACCCTTTTTTCTAATTCTGAGCCTACCTAAATCTAAACTAGCATCATCATAAATAACTATCAACCGCTCTGTCTCAAGCTTATAAAAATCAATCATTTGTCTAATACTTTCTCCACTTAAATTCATATAGGTTTGAGGCTGTGCTAGTAATACTTTGTGCTGACCAATGCTGCCCTGACCGACCAATGCTTTGTGTTTCTTTTGGCTTAATTTTATATGATGTTCATATGCCAATCGTTCTATCACTTCAAAGCCGATATTATGTCTTGTTGTACTATACATCAGGCCAGGATTTCCAAGCCCAACAACCATATACATTTTTTCACCTCATTATATATGCTTTAAAGAGGCTGTCCTAAGAGACAGCCTTTTATATAGCATGAATATTCATGTTTATCTTGTAGCAAATCGTGCTAAACTATTTTTTGTAGAATTACCTGAATACTTGATGCTTTTGGCTCTCCAGTTTAATTAAAGAGAATAGATACAGATTCATTATAGTGAATATTATAGATAGCAGAAGCAAGTATCTTTGCAACTGATAACTGTTTGATTTTATCAATACTTTTTTCTTCTGGAAGTGATATGGTATCTAATACAACCAATTCTATAATTTCTGATTTTTGAATTCTTTCTATTGCTGGTCCAGATAAAACCGGATGTGTACAACAGGCGTAGACTTCATTAGCTCCCTTTTCTTTCAAAGCATTAGCAGCATTGCAAATGGTTCCAGCAGTATCTATCATATCATCTACTAGAATAACAGTCTTCCCTTTGATGTCACCTATAATATGCATAACCTCTGAAACATTATCCTCTGGTCTTCGTTTATCAATAACAGCCATAGGAACATCTAATTTTCCTGCAAATGTCCTTGTTCTCTTAACACTACCAATATCTGGAGATACAATAACAATGTCTTTTAAACTATCCTTAAATTTTTCTCTATAATATTTCACCAACAAAGGACTACCGAGCATATGGTCCACTGGCATGGTAAAAAATCCTTGTATCTGAGAACAATGCAGATCCATAGTTAAAACTCTGTCTGCTCCTGCTGCTTGAATCAAATCAGCAACCAGCCGAGCACTAATAGGATCTCTAGCACGGGTTTTTCTATCTTGTCTAGCATAACCATAATAAGGTATTACAGCAGTAATTCTTCCTGCTGAAGCTCTTCTCAAAGCATCTATGGTAATAAGTAGTTCCATTAGATTATCATTAACTGGATATGGTGTTGGTTGAATAATAAAACAGTCAATACCACGGACAATTTCTTGTATTTTAACATAGGTTTCACCATCACTAAATTGTCCCACATCTGATGCTGCAAGAGATAATCCTAATTCTTTAGCTATAGATTTAGCTAATTCAGAATTAGCATTACAGGTAAATATTTTAATCTCATTATGAGTAACGTTACTCAATGTGCTTGTCATAAAATCCTCCTAGTATATCATTCTCTTATATAGTGACCGTTGTAAGACATGATTAATCATAAACCGTATACGTTGATTTTGTTCTATATATTTTATATGCCTTGATGCCTATAATTAAACCTTGCAGATAACTACAATCCAAGTTACTTATTGCTTTTATTTACCCAGTTTAATTTATTAATCTGACGTGCTCTAGCTATACCTAGAGCATCTTGAGGAAGATCCTTTGTTATAGTCGAACCAGCTGCTGTATAAGCATTCTCACCTATATAAACAGGAGAAACCAAATTGGTATTACATCCCAAGAAAGCATCATCTTCAACAACTGTTCGATGCTTATTATTACCATCATAATTAACTACAACTGTACCACAGCCAAAGTTAACCCGCTTACCAATATCTGCATCACCGATATATGTTAAATGAGAGACTTTGGTTTCATCGCCAATAGTAGAATTTTTAACTTCTACAAAATCTCCTATTTTAATACGTGATCCAATATGAGAGTTTGGGCGTATGTAGGCATATGGACCAATCGTTGTCTCACATTCTACAGTACTTTGCAACAGGGTTGACTGCTCGATGCAAACCTTATCTGATATTTGACAACTGACTATTTTTGTATTTGCTCCAATGGTACAGGCTTCTCCAATACTCGTCCTACCATTAATAAATGAATTGGGATAAATGATAGTGTCTTTACCTATCGTTACATGCTTCCCTATGTACGTATGTTCTGGATTGATAATCGTTACTCCGTTAGCCATATGGTACTGGTTTAGTCGGTTTTTCATAATGGAACTTGCTAGATAGAGTTGATTTCTATCATTAACACCTAGGATTTCATCACTATACGGTGTAATCATTGCATCTACTTTTAATCCCTTTGCAAGGATAAACTGTAGCGTATCTGGTAAATAATATTCTCCCTGTGTATTATTGTTAGTTAATGCTTTTAAGGCTTCTTTTAATGCAGCACCCTCAAAACAGTACATCCCTGAATTAATTTCTTTAACGGCTCTTTCTTCTTGGGTTGCATCTTTATGTTCAACACTCTTTATTAGCTTCCCATCCTCATTTCTAATAATTCGACCATAACCAGATGGGTCTTTTACTATAGTGGATAGGACAGTGACCGCATTCTGATGCTCAATATGCTGAGTTATCATTTTTTCTAATGTTTTGCCAGTAATTAAGGGTGTATCACCAAATAATATAAGAATAACAGCATCATCTTCAATAAAATCCTGTGCCTGCATAACTGCGTGTCCAGTACCTAACTGATGTTTTTGATAGGCATAAGTGACATCATAAGAAATATTTTGTTTCACCACCTCATATTGGTGACCTATCACTACACATAGTTCCTTAGAACCTGCTTCATTTGAAGCTTCTATAACATATTCCAGCAAAGGTTTTTCTAATAGTTTGTGTATGACTTTTGGTGTATTAGACTTCATCCTTGTCCCACCACCAGCAGCCAAAATAATGGTTTTAATGTTTTTCATCATATTATGAGCCCTCCCCTTACTTAAGGCAAACAATCTTACACTCTACTTTGAAATAAGGTATTTCTATACTTTAAATCAATAAACTCTTCATGTATAATGTATACCACCCTATAGTTTATCACTCTCTAGCATTTATGTCTAGATTATATTTTAATAGAACAGGTATAAAATTTCATAAAAAAAGCACTTCAAATGAAGTGCTTTTTTTACTATTCTTCTATCACCGTTATGGCAATTTCTTCTTCGATATGAGCATCTGTTAAAAGAATAGTTTCGTATTTTTCTAATACGCTTTTTTGAATCCTTTCCCTAGTCTCTGAATTAATCGGATGTGCTATATCCCTAAATTCACCATCTAGTGCCTTTCGACTAGGCATTGCAATAAACAATCCCTTTTCACCTTCAATAACTTTGATATCATGTACAACAAACTCATTATCAAATGTTACTGATACAACGGCTTTCATCTTACCATCTTTTGCTACCTTTCTAATCCTTACATCTGTAATTTCCATAAAGTAACCCCTTTCTGTAACTTGAAGATTTAAGGGGATAGACCCCTCATTCCTTTACATAGATATTTTTATTTACAAAAATTATTATAGTACACATATTTAAAAAATTCAATAATTTTCTCTAAAATATTTTTCATTATTTATAAATTTATAGATATAGTGGTGTTTTATTGATAACTATCCTAGGCTCAGCCTTCTCTCCCTTGTATATACTACCATCTGGTAAATTGCTTTTACTATCTACGATACAGTTTTCAATATAACAGTTTTTACCGATAAAAGCATTATCTAAGATTAAGGAGTTTCTAACGACGGAGTGCTCTCCAACGAATACTTTCCTGAAAGTCACTGAGTTCTCAACTCGTCCATTGATAATACTACCACTTCCAACTAAACTGTTATTAACCACTGCACCAAAATTGAACTTAGCGGGTGGTTCATCGGCTACCTTAGACGCAATATACGGATAAGTTCTAAAAAAGTAATCTCTATTTTCTTTCTTCAGAAAATCCATATTAGCATTATAATAACCTTTTAATCTAGCAATACATTTCCAGTATCCTTGATGTACATAGGCAAAAATTTTCTTTTTCTTACGATATCGTATAATTATATCATTGACAATATCAAATCTACCTTCTTTAGAGATTTCTTCAAGAAGTTCAATTAATAGCCTTCTTCTTATGATATAAACCCCTGTAGAAGCTAACCTGCTTTGAGGTTCTAAAGGTTTTTCTTCAAAATTGATAATTCTATTTTGATCATCCATTTCTATGACACCGTAGTTCTTAGCCTCTTCCATATCCATTTCTGTGCAAACAATCGTCATATCTGCCCTTTTGCTTACGTGGTATTCTAATACCTCGTTATAATTCATTCTATAGATGCCATCACCAGATGTTATGATAGCGTATGGTTCATGGCTGTTCTTTAAGAAGGAAATATTTTGATAAATTGCATCTGCTGTTCCTCTATACCACAAGCTGTTTTCACTTGTAATATGAGGACTAAGTACAAATAACCCCCCTTGTTTTCTACCAAAATCCCACCATTTAGACGAACTTAAATGTTCTATTAAGGACTGTGAATTGTATTGTGTAATAACGGCAACTTTTTTGATTCCTGAGTTACTCATATTACTTAAAGGAAAGTCAATAGCTCTGTAACAGCCTGCAATTGGCATAGCTGCTACAGCTCTATAATGGGTTAAATCCAGTAATCGTTCATTGTTTCCCCCAGCTAATATAATACCTAATGCTCTCATAATTCTACCTCCTCTTCTATGAGTGAATCACCGCTTAGTAACTCTCCCTCATCAAAGTATTCAGGTAAAAGTGTTCCATACAAAGCACAGTTTTTTCCAATGGTTATATTATCAGGAATGGTTGCTTTTTCTCCAATAACGGTTATACCTGTGTTATACAAATTCGGATAGTCCTTGCTAATGATATTATCCCCTATTCCCATCTTTACACCATTACCAATATGAGATTCTTCTGAGATAATACACTTATTAATTTCACAGCCATCACAAATCGTTGCATCACTCATAATAATAGAATCTCTAATAACTGTATTCTCGCCTATGCAAACATTAGATCCTATGACAGAATTATATACTTGTCCGTATATTTCTGTTCCCTCACCAATGATACACCGTTCTATATAGGCGTTGGGTGACGTATAGCCAGGTGGCTGCATTTCATTTTTGGTATAGATTTTCCAAAAAGCTTCATAGAGATTAAACTCTGGAACTAAGTCAATTAATTCCATATTAGCTTCCCAATAAGCTTGTAATGTACCAACATCTTTCCAAAAGCCTTTAAACTTGTAAGCATAAATATCTTTTTCGTTTTCCAGCATATAAGGAATCACATGCTTGCCAAAATCCAACTTCTGCTGAACACCATTGACTTTGAGAAGCGCTTCTTTTAGCGACTTCCAATTAAAGATATAGATACCCATAGAGGCTAAATTGCTTTTTGGTTTTTCTGGCTTTTCTTCAAACTCAATAATTCTATCCTCTTCATTTGTATTCATGATGCCAAACCGATGGGCTTCATCATAAGGAACCTCTAACACAGCAATACTTACATCTGCATTTTTGTTCTTATGAGCACTTAGCATCATTTCGTAATCCATTTTGTAGATATGGTCCCCAGATAAAATAAGAACATATTCTGGTGAATAATAATCAATAAAACCTATATTTTGGTAGACAGCATTTGCAGTTCCTGAATACCATTCGCCCGTCTTGCTTGTAAGGTATGGTGGCAAAATTGTAACACCACCAAAGGTTTTATCAAGATCCCATGGAATACCAATACCTATATGGCTGTTTAAACGAAGTGGCTGATACTGAGTTAAAACTCCTACCGTATCAATACCAGAATTAATACAGTTACTTAAGGGAAAGTCGATTATTTTGTACTTGCCTCCAAAAGCTATAGCAGGTTTTGCAAGGTGCTTGGTTAAAATCCCTAACCGACTACCCTGACCACCTGCAAGTAGCATTGCAATAATTTCTTTTTTTCTCATAATATTCCCCCTTTCAAATTTGGATTGTACCAATGCTTTATTTGTTATGTCATATTTATTATGATGTACAATTTAGCATTACACTTTTGCCTCTAATAAAAATGATACAAAGCTGACAATTAAAGCATCATACAATTGCGTTAATAAGTTAATGCGTGCGTTTTAGTAAAATAACAAGTTTGTATACTTATATTGTAAAAAAATATGGCACTTTTTTCAACTGTTTTAGTAAAAATAAATTTTTATTTAGATCTTATAAATATTATTCATGTCTTTTTTTCGTGACTTTTGTTAATTTTAAACGATTAACCTCTGTTTTTATCCCATAAACAGCCCAAAATTTATTCTATGCCAATATAAGTTTATTCCACAAAAAGCATGAATGATTAATTTTCTATTAAGTATATAGTCATTCGACATGTACAATATATTGTATTAAAAAAAGTCACACTCAACTATTTATGGCTTAACCCAATATAACCATATGTAAAACAGATGGGTTTTATTCACAAAAAATGTTTGGATTATACAACAACTCATCATGCCATCACAAGTCATTGTTAAAACCATTATAATAACACTACTAAAACAAAATATATTGCAGACATCAACATAAATCCAGTAGAACACGAATAGAGCGAGATAAAATTCTCTTATAAGAAAAAAGCTGAGAGGGTTTTTGCCTCACAGCTTTTATATAAATTTTAGATATTCTATCTTTTTTTGTAGATATTACTCTGCTTTTCATCTGCTTCTACTCATCCATCTATTATTATACGCCATTCATTCGCGGATAAATGGAAATACGCCTTTGTTCTTCGTCCACTTCATCTAGCTCTAATAATGCATAATAATTATTTATAAGCTTTTTATTTGGATCCTTGGTTACCATAACAACTCCTATCCCGACTACTTCAGCTTCAAATTCTTTCATCAAGTCCATAACCCCTTTAGCTGTACCACCAGCTTTCATAAAATCATCAATAAACAATACTTTAGATCTCTTAGGAATAGAACGTTTTGGTAAAGCCATTTTATTAATCCTTCTTGATGAACCTGTTAAATAATTCATCATAATAGTTGTACCTTCTGTAAGTCTAGCTGATTTTCTTACAACAACCATAGGTTTATTAATCATGTTGGCAACCACAACAGCTAGAGGTATGCCCTTTGTTTCTATAGTTACAACATAATCTATTTCATTATCTAAGAAAGGATAAACGAGGGCTTTTCCAATTTCTCTTAATAAGCTAGGTGTATAGAATATATCATTCATATACACATAGCCTCCCGGAATTATTCTGTCTTCCTTGTTGATTTTTTCACACAGTGTATGGCATATCTCTTTAATCTGATCAAGAGTTATTTTTGGGCTATAGTATACACCACCAGCAGCACCGGCTATAGATCCTACTTCTCCTAGGTTTAGTTGACTTAATACTTTTTCAATTACATCTATATCTTCACTTAATGTTGATTTAGCACACTGCAAAAGCTCACTAAATTGATTGAGGGTTATAACCTGATTAGGATTTTCTGTTAATATTTTGGTTATTGCTGCTATCCTTTCACCTTTGCTTACTCTTTTGTCCATAAGCCCATCTCCTTAATTCTTATGCTTATTATTATACATGAACCCCCCCTATAAGTAAAACTTGCAACAGCTTAAACTTAAAATTTGTTTCACTTTAAAACAAACACTTTTATGGGTATAATATATAATATTATAGATACTATTTTAAGGAGTGTGCCTACCTATGTATAACATAAATTTTGACTTGCCTATAAGTATTCATTTTATTGGTATTGGTGGTATTAGTATGAGTGGATTAGCAGAGTTGTTACATGATAAGGGATTTAGAATTACTGGTTCAGATATGAAGACCTCTTTAATTATAGAACGATTACAAAAAACTGGTATAGAAATTAACATTGGTCATAGAAGCTCCAACATTTCAGATAATATAGATTTAGTTGTTTACACAGCCGCTATTCAACCATCCAATATTGAGTACCAAACCGTTCTTAAAAAACAAATACCAATAATCGATCGAGCTGAGCTTTTAGGGCAGCTGATGAAAAACTATAAGTATCCAATAGCTGTAGCTGGAACCCATGGGAAAACAACCACAACCTCTATGCTTTCCCACATACTATTAGAAGCCAAAACCGACCCCACATTATCTATCGGTGGTATATTGGATAAGATTAACGGTAGTATTAAAGTGGGTAATTCTGAGTTTTTTCTTACAGAGGCTTGTGAATACTGTGATAGTTTTTTAAAATTTTACCCATATATTGGTATTATATTGAATATTGAAGAAGACCATCTCGATTATTTTAAAGATATCGCTCACATACAATCTTCATTTATTAACTTTGCCAAAAAAATACCTAAAAATGGATATCTAGTCATTAATACAGACATCCATGATTACAAAAGAATACTTGAAGAAGTACCTTGTCAAACTATTACCTTTGGCTCAGACCAAAGCAAAGCCCAGTTCTCTTATGGAAATCTTAAATACGATCAAAAAGGCAACCCATCCTTTGACCTATTTTATCAAGGGAATCCAATTAAATCAATTCAATTAAGTGTCAATGGCACACATAATGTTTTAAATGCTTTAGCTTCTATTGCAGCTGCTACTGCATTAAATATAAAATGGGATGCCATTATCAAAGGACTTGAAAGCTTTATTGGTACTAAAAGAAGATTTGAATATAAGGGCAATCTTAAGGGAATACATATTGTGGATGATTATGCTCATCACCCTACCGAGATTATAGCAACACTTCAAGCGGCAAAAAATTATCCACATAACCATCTCTGGGTAGTCTTTCAACCTCACACTTATACAAGAACAAAAGCTTTTTTAAAAGACTTTGCAAATGCTCTAACTTTGGCAGATAACATTATTCTAACCGACATTTATGCTGCTAGAGAAAAAAATACAGGAGATATCCATACTAAAGATTTAGTCAAGGAATTAAAAAAAATGAAAAAAGAGGTTTATTATTTTCCGTCTTTTGATGAAATTGAGATTTTCTTGCTTCAAAAGTGTTATCCAAATGATTTGTTGATAACTATGGGTGCTGGAGACGTTAAAATCATTGGAGAAGAATTACTTAATGGCTAATTATCCACATTATCCACAACTTTGTCAACAGGTAAGTTATTCTCTATATGTGAATATTTAAGTTAACATAATTCACACTGTTTAAAAATTTTTTATAGATTGATGGCACGTATTTTCTTAGTATGATGCGTGTCCATATTTTTGGTTGACACATTATGTAAAACTTTATCCACATTGTCCACAACTTTATGCACAATTTAGTATTAACATCAAACTCTAAAATATGATTTTACTTTTTATAATAGACATCAATTAGACATATTAGTCCGCCTTTTATGTCAGAATATAGATTATTTGATGTCATACAATATTCTCATCACAAACGTAGAAATATATGTTATAATAAAAACTACTTTTTACCGTTAAACGTTTTTATGATAGCTTTAGTATTTGATGCTATCTTTATTAGTTTACATAAATCAACTTGATAGAAGGATGTTACATATGGGAACCTTAAAAATTTATCCACTGGATAACATAACCTATACATTAATCCCCAATGATTTTATTGATCATCATTTAATTCATGCCAATGGTGATTTTGTTAAGATATATCTTTTGATACTCCGTATGATCGGTCAGGATTCTTATGATTTATCTACCGAATATTTAGCAGATTTGCTTCAACTAACTGAAGCGGATATACTTAGAGCGCTTAAATATTGGGAATCCAAAAAAGTCCTTAGTATAGCCTACAAAGGAAAAAAACCATGTGCTATTCATATGTGTTCATTAAATGTTTCTCCTAACAGCGATGAACCGAATACATCTGAGAATCAAGAATCTATTCATAGTACTATTTTAGCCAAACCACACTATTCAATTGATGAAATACAGGGATTTATACAACAGGCAGATTATAAGCAGCTCATCTATGTTACACAAAAATATCTAGGTAAAATGCTAACAGAGCAGGATATTAATGTATTGATTAGCTTTCATGACTGGCTTGGACTCCCTTTTGAAGTGATTGAACTCCTTATTGAATATTGCGTTTCCAACAATCATAGAAATATGAAGTATATTGAAAAAGTTGCATTAGATTGGACAGAAAATAATATTAAGAGCATTGAAAAAGCAGAGTATAGGATTGAAACTTTTAATAAAAAATACTTTGCTGTTATGAAAGCTTTTGGTATTGGCGACCGAAATCCTTCTATTAAACAGATATCTTACATAAAGAAATGGACAACAACCTACAATTTATCTATGGAACTTATTATTGAAGCATGCAACCGTACGATTGATAAAATTAATCAACCACAATTTAGTTATGCCGATGCCATTCTTTCTTTTTGGCATAAAAATAATGTAAAAACTTTTGATGATGTTAAAAAGCTGGATGAAATCCATCAAACAAACAAAAAAACAAAAAATAAAGCGAATAAAAATTCTAAGAATAAGGTTGCCAATTACAATCAACGGCAATACGACTATGATCAACTGGGTAAAAAAGCTATGGAAATGCTTTTTAAAGAAACAAATGAAGGTGGGTACTAATTCATGAAAATTAAACATTCTGAGTTTAAACGTATTTTAAGGCAGTATGAAGAAAAGCAATTAGCTCACAAACATCTGCTTAAACTGAGAAAAAAAGAAATCTATCGTACCCTGCCAGAAATCGAAAGAATTGATGCTATGATTGCATCCAATAGTATCAAAACCTCATTGCTCATGATTGAAGAGCCTTTAAAGGCTCAATCCTATATGGAAAAATTAGAGGGCGAGAATCTTAAACTAAGTCTTAAGAAGCTCAAGTTACTTAGTGAGTACGGTTATCCTAAGGATTATCTTGAACCAAAATACGACTGCCCCCTATGTCAAGATACAGGCTATATAGGTCATGAGAAGTGTAATTGTCTTAAGCAAGCCTTGATTGATGTTGCTTACGAGCAATCCAATATAAAAAACATATTAACCAAAGAAAATTTTGATACCTTTTCATTTGATTTTTATTCAAATGAAGTTGATCCTAAGTACAGTATATCGCCATTAGATAATATTAGATTGATCCATGGTAAATGTCGCTCTTTTGTTGAAAATTTTGACTCCGCCTATACGAATCTTATTCTATATGGACGTTCTGGTCTTGGCAAAACCTTTTTATGCAATTGTATTGCTAAAGCACTTTTAGATGGTGGCTATACCGTTATCTACTTAACAGCTTTTGGTTTATTCAAGCTTTTTGAGGATTATAAATTCAATAGATCCTATGAGGATATCAGCGAAGAGAAAATAGAATCTATTTTTAGCTGCGATCTATTAATTATAGATGATTTAGGTACTGAATTAAATAATACCTTTACAAGTGGAGAGCTGTTTAATTGCTTGAATACAAGATTATTGAACACAAAGTCTACATTGATTTCAACCAATCTTATGCCAAACCATTGGTCCGATAATTATTCTGACCGTATTGGTTCAAGGATTTTTGGTAACTATCAAACATTACTTTTCTTTGGAGAGGATATACGGTTAAAAAAGAAATTTAAATAGGTGTTGACACATTTTTAATAAGTGCTATAATACTACTTGTCGCTATATGCACGTATAGCTCAATTGGATAGAGCATTCGGCTTCGGACCGAAGGGTTGTGGGTTCGAGTCCTACTACGTGCGTGTGAAAAAGGATAACGATTTTATGGGCTTTCCCAGTATCGTTATCCTTTTTAGTTTTGCTTTTTTAGGTGTTTTTTCGGTGTTTAAAGGTTCATAAATCTTTTGAAATATTTTAAAATATTTTATCTAATATATAAATACTTCCTTTTGTACTCATTACTTCTATCCGTATAAAAACTACTGATTGATCTTAAATCCATTCTTTTAAGGTCTTGTCTATTTCAATAATTCAATTAATTATGTTAACACTATACTTAATAACGCAGGATACAAAGTCATGAGAATCAAAGCTCAATATACTACTAATGCATTAAGAACAGAAATTACTAATTATTTAAACATCAACAAATCTAATGAGACTAAAGAGATAAAGGCAAATTAGCCTTTATTTTTTAATTTAATTACACTGAGGTTAAGCATTAAATGTATTATGATTAGATTCCTTAGCCCAAGATATGATTTCTCATTATACAGACTATCAAGTTGATTAATTTCATCCTTAAAAAGTGGAATTAATATCTTTTTATCCTTGCCGACTGTCACGATTGTGCTTAGATTGAGGAATGTGTGAGGGCAACGCCTAAGAGGCTTTTTGCCCCCCAGCCCGAACCTAGCGCTAACGTATTATTATGTGTAGTCTTCACTTCAGGAATTATATCATTCTATAATGTTTCTTTTGGTACAGGTAGCAACCCATCATTTAATTTAATCAAATCATTTAATTCATTATAGTTTTTATCTATATCAGTCATTAACTTTGCTACTTTATTTATCAGCTCTTTTTCATCCTTTGTAAAGTTAATTACTGCACGATTTTTTTAAATCTTTGTGCATGATTTTCCATTAACTTCTCCTCCAAACATTTTTTATGACCCCAAAGGTAATCCCTGAAATGGAGATTGCAGATAACTAATAATATCAGATAATTTATTTTAGGGCAATGAAATAGAACCTACCTTCAATTATGAAAGTAACCTACTTGACAATTTATACATTACTTATATATGACGTATGAGCTAAGTTGACATTTAGCATTTAACTGAAATCAATATAACAGTAGTGAAATGTATTGGAACGTTTGTTCTGGCGCTAATAGGTCATATCATAAAAAGAGGTATGTAAATGCCATTTTCCATATATATCTAACTTACGACCGGAATGTTGTGGGTTCGAGTCCTACTACGTGCGTATGAAAAAGAAAAGACAAAATATTATCTCTTACCATTAACTTATGTGTTTGTTTTATTTTGAATAATTTGAGTTTAAAGTATCAGCTTTTAATCCTATTTCTATGCCTAAAAAAACGCCAATAATACCTTCACAAAATCGGTCAGTAACACTAAAATATTAACTATAGCAATGAACTAGTTGTTTTTTGTTAAAGGAGTGATGGTTTTGAGAGAAAGTTTTTTAGAGCTACCTTACAATAACAGGGTAACTATTTTTAATGCTGGGTGTAAAGTTTTTGCCAATTATTCATATAAAAAGGCTTCAATGTCAAAAGCGGCAGTAGAAGCTGGAATTTCAAAGTCATTATTATTTTATTACTTTAAAAATAAAAAGGAATACTATTTATTTATTGTTAATCAAGTGCTTAACCAACAACACAAATTTATAACTGATACTATCATTAATCAAAAACCATATGATTTATTCAGCATAATTATAGATATTACCAAAGTTAAACGAGTGTTTTATGATAAGTTTAACGTTTATTATAAATTACTTAAAAGAATGTTTTTTGAAAGCGAAGCAGAACTTCAAGATGATTTGAAACTTATTAAGAAAAAACAAACGTTACTTTATAACGAATTACTAAATTCAATCGATGTTCATAAATTTAAAAATAAGAAGGAAGTCTCCAATTGCTTCAAAACTCTATTGTATTGTGGTGAAGGCGTATTGGCAAATCATCCCATTGAGACTGATACAGATATAAATGCCGTCATAGATGAATATACAAATATTATTTATTCACTAAAACTGCATTATTATTGTGAGGAGTGAAATAAATGGAATTTAAAGAATTTGGTAAACAGAATCAAAAAAAAGCACTTCTAATTCATGGTGGTTATACATCATGGAGAAGTTTACGAGTACAGATTCAAGAGTTAGAAGCTGATTACCATGTATTTGTTCCATTATTAAATGGTCATAATATTAATGATAACTCTGAACTGGAGTCCATCGAGTTAGAAGCATCACAAATACTTGAGTACTTTATGGATAGAAGTATTGCTATGGTTGATATTATCTATGGCGCTTCGCTTGGCGCTGATGTCAGCCTAGAAATATTATGTCAAGCAAATGATTTTGCAAAGTATGCGTTTATTGAGTCTGGCTCACTTGGACTTAACAAGTTAGCAGGATGGATTTTGATAAATATATCAAAATTTATTATATACAATGGCTGTAGAGGGAATAAAGTGTGTGAAAGAGTTTTAGATAGTTTTTTATCCAATATGAAAATGCCTAAAGATCTTTGTCTTGAAACGAAAAATTTATTACAGCATATGTCAAAACGGACAACTAAGAATGTACAAAAACTTGTCTGTAACTATTCCTTAAAAGAATCCATACGCAACATCAAAACTAAATGCCTTATCGTATACTCTTCAAAAGAGTTGATGTACATGAAAAAACCCTATAATAAAATGAAAAAAATGGTTGATGATATGCAAATTATATGTATTAATGATTTTTATCATGGCGAATTATGCATCGGTGAACCTAAAAAGCAGGTTAGTATGCTAAAAAATTTTATACTATCAAGTCAAAATAAGCCAAATGAGTCATGTGATTCTGTTGTAAAACAGAAAATAATTTGAATCTATAAGAATGATTAGTTTGACATAATAGTATTAGCTACACATTAGAGCATGCTCCCTACTCAACACTGACGTTTAAGTAGAAGTTGTGTAGCTAACGCTATTCACCCTTGGTCGTTTACTAATTAGTTTATTTTTGACCTTACACTTTTATCTAGTTTTATACTGTTGAAAGTTATACCAAGCTCACGCATAACCTGTTCTTCTCTCGTATGACAGGTAAATAATAGAATCTGACGGTTAAGCTTGCTAAGTAGTTTCAGCATATTCTTTAGCCTTTGAGTGTCATATTGAACAAAGCAGTCATCTAATAAAAAGGGCAGATGATTCTCTTTATAAATAACATCTATAAGCCCCAGTCTTAAGCCAAAACACATCTGATCAATAGTTCCTGAACTTAGTTTACTTGCACAGACTAATTCATGATTGATAGGGGATTGTACAAGAATATTCATATCTGGGGTTATCTTTACATTTGCATATTTTTCACTCGTAACGCTACTCATCATTTGTGAAACTTGTTTATTTAACTCTGGTGCAAAATTATTCTGAATGTCTTTGGATATAGATTCTAGTGCTTCTGTAGCAAGTGATAGAGAAGCCATTTTATCATCCAAAGCTTTCCTTTCTTTTTGTGTTATTAGTAAATCTTGATCGATATCCACTAGGGTGCGTATTGCCTTTTCTTGAAGATGTATCTTTTCCTGTACACCACTCATATGATGATGGATATCTATGATTTGATTATTGACACCTTCTAGAGCATCCTTAATTTCATCATAAGTTAAGTAAGTAGGAGTTTCTTGTTTGTTTTTATACGCTTTTAATTTATTTTCTAATTCTTCAAGTGTATCTTCACCTAATAAATTCTCTTTAACGTATTGTTTATTTTTATGTTCTACTTTCAAGGCTTCCAGTTCATTCTTTTTCTGCTTAACTTCTTCAATTTTTATAGTTACAGGAACATCAATAACTTCATAAAAAGCAGCAATTGACTCTTCTAGCTCTTGATAGTGTTGTGTACTCTTATTTATATTGTCTTCTGATATAGCGCATCTTTTTTTAGTCTCCATGAGTTCTTTTTGAACTTGTTTGTATATATCATATGCTTCTTTGACAGCTTCAATATTTTTCTTTGATATATGCGTGGTATGCATAACTCTATCCAGCCAGAACTTAAAATAGGTTGCTTTTTCATTTAACGATTGTTGCTTATCTTTTCTTTTATCACATAATAATTGATAATGCTTTTTAGTGTCTTCTAGTAAAATCTGATGACTAGCATGTTTATCATTTAACGCCTTTAACGCCTCTTTAGATTGACATTGATAGTGCGCTAATAGCTCTTTTTGCTTGTTTTCTATTAAGCTGTAGGTATCGTTCCTCTCAGCTTGCACTAGCTTTATTCGCTCTATTGTTTCTTCATAATTACGAACATTTTTAACTGCCTTTTGACGTTGAATACCACTTAAAACACCTAAGGCAAGCATCCCAACAGCTATTGCTGTAAAACTACTATTCGTTAGTAGAATACTTGCAACCACAGAACCTATAAACAAACTTATTAAAATGATTAAGGCGATCGTATAGCGCTTCATGATATTTCTTAGAATATGAATCTGTGGTAAAAGCTCTTGCATTTCATTTTCTTTATTTTCAATAGACATTTCATTTTTTTCTTTTTCTAGCTTTTCATAGTCCGTTAAAGCTTGTCCTATATTCTTATTGCAATGCTTACGATAAAATTCCATTCGTGATTCTAACTCTTGAATTTCTTTTTCTAACACACTAGCATCCTCTGATAATTGTTCATAAATAGAATAAACGCCCAATATGGTTTCGATAGACCTTGCTTCAGGCTCAGCAAAATAGGGTTGTAAATCCAATTGCTTATACTGTTCTTCATATTCTAGTTTAAATTTTTGAAGCTGAAGCTTTTTTTCCTCTAGCGTTTCTTTAAGTAAAGAATGATAGGTTATGGTCTCTAGAATCGTATCAACTTCTTCTTGAACAATTCTATCTAATGATTTAAGCTCCATCATTCTATCCTCAATAGTTACGAGAGTCTTGTTCAGATCTACTATTTTCTTGTATGTTTTTTCATATTCCGTATGTTTGACCAGTTCTAATTGTTCTGTATAATCGTTTTTATTCTGATTAAGACTTATTAACTCTTTATTGTACCTATTTAACTGCTCTTGTAAATCATAAATATTCTGCCATGCCACTTGGGATTTTTCTTTTTCCTTTTTTAAATGATTGATTTTCACAACGAGCATACCATAAGTTGATTTCTTTTTTCTGATACTGCCAATAGCTTCTTTTTTTTCATTGAGTTGTTCTAACACTTTTTTTATAGATATCTGTTCATCTTTACTTCTACTAAAATTAATCAGTCGGTCTTTAACCTCTTTGATTAAAGCGTCATTAGTTTTACTTCCAAGCTGCTTGATACTAATGGTATTCGTAAAAGAAGTTTGATTTAACTTAAAATGCTTGGTATGTGGTTGATGCAGTTTTATAACTGGATCATAGTCAAAAAGATGGGTAATTTTCTCACCTGTTACATTATCATAGATCTCTACACTTTCATTTCTTTTGAGAAAATTTCTCTCAATTCTATACTCATCATTTTCATGCTCATAAATTAGAATTCCTTGAAACTGACTTTTATTGTACCATGGCAAATAGCTCTCATAGTCTTCTGTAGTTCTTCTAGACTTTGCATAGGGTTTATAAAAACCATAGAACATCCCCTCAATAAACTTATGTAAAGTAGACTTTCCCGCTTCATTATCACCATAGATTATATTGAGTCCTTGGGTTAGATTTAACTCCTTGTTCTGAAATTTACCAAAACTACTTAACATCAACTGTTTAATATACACTTATTTCACCTTCTCGCTGAGTAAAATCCTAAGACCTTCATTTAAAGCATCATGAACAACAGGATTACTAAGGTCTTCTTTTTCCATATATTCTATGTACTTCCCAATGATTGAATCCTGATGATCCTTTTTTAGTGCTTCTAAATGATAATTAGTGGTTGTATGATCTTTTAATTCTATATAGGCTATGTCATTTAATGTATGTTTAAGATAATCATAATCTATAACCATATCTCTATCATGCATACCCTCAAGAGTAATTCTATACATATCTTGATTGGTTCCAATAGATAAAATGGTGGTCTTGATGGTCTCTATCAGTTCTTCCATCATCATACTTTCATTCATTGTTACTTTCAGTTGAAAAAACTGTCTTTGTGCTATTGGTACAAAGCTTAGATTAAGGGCATCTTTTGATAGGGTGCCTTCGATAATACCATGCTCCCCCAGCTCTCCAAAATCAAGAGGTTCTGGACTACCACAATAAGCAATATTGGGTGTAACAAAATCATGTTTATGGATATGACCTAATGCTACATAATCAAATCCCTTAGATAGCAGATTATCTTTATCAATTGGTAGGTAATCACATTTTTGATAAATATCTCCATGTGCCATTAGAATATTGATTTTGTCTTTGTCCTCAACCACAACATCATACAGTAACTGCTCTTTTATTTTCTTCTTATCCCAACTTATTCCATAGATTACTGTATTTAGATCTTTAAATTCCACTTTATCAATGGTCGAACCTAGAATCTTAACATTATCCGCCCAATCTATAGCATAATACAAAGATGTCTTAAGTAAAGGATCATGATTACCTGCAATTATAATAATATTTGTATTCTCTGCCTGCTTAAATTTATGGTTAAGGGCTTTTAACTCACCTATAGTTGTATACTCATCTTCAAACATATCTCCACTAATCAGTAAAATATCTGCTTTTGAAGAAATTGCTCTGTCTATAATAGACATAAAAGTAGTCTTAATCTCATATCTTCTTTTCTTTGAGAATTCTCCTGAGAAACTCGCATTTTTAAAGGTCATACCTAAATGGATATCCGCTGTATGTATAATTTTGATACTTGACATACGCTCACCTCCTCGAACATATATTCTATTTTATCAGATAGGTAATGATAATAAAAGAACTATACATAAAAATGTATAGGCTTTTAGAAAACTTCTTTATATCTTTTATAAGACACAATCTTCATTCATTGCTTTTCTTTTATACTAATATATAGCTTTCAATTATTTACCTCTATCGGAACAATCTTTGTCCAGCTTAGTCTTTTCCCATACTTCTCTTCTACATAAACACATACTAGTCATTACTACTGCTATCATTATGATATACTTCAACTTGCCTCTCATAATCTATTTCTCCTACTTACATCGGCAATCTTTTATAGTGTTCATATATAAGTATAGCCTTAGTTAGCTATTTTAACAAGCTACACCTTATGTGCACCTATTTAAAAGCCACCTTTTCAGGTGGCTTTATTTTATAGATTACTCAGTTATAATTGTCCAATGATTCAGTTCAACTAATTGAATACCATCATCTGAAAAAAATTCAATACTAGAAGCATCTTCTAATGGAAAAACCGTTGATGATAGAACATATTCTCCATCATTGACAAATATTTCTACAGAAATACGATCGATGAAAACTCTTAGTTTTAGCTGATTTTGTATTAAATCTACATCTATCTTCTTGATATGTTCTCTATCTTTGCTGACAATACCACTATTCGTACGATCAAAGATAAGCTGTCCCTGTTCTTTATCATAGTATATCAATGTTTCACAATCATCATTCTTCAAGATACTTAAACCGAATTTTGTTGCATTCAATGCATCCATATGTATTTCACATTCTATACAATTACCATGGACACCTTCAAATATCCTAGTTCCACTGATTTTTTCGTCTGAGTAGTTGACCCTATTGCGTCTATATTTTTTTAACTCATCAATAGGTCTCTGATAGAGCTTACCTTCTCTTATATATAACTCTCTAGGAAGGCTCATCATGCCTGCCCAGCCATGCTTAGGCAATAAAGTAGTATCCGACATTTGAAGCCATCCGACTAGCAATCGTCTTCCTTTATCATCTAGCATACTCTGAGGCGCATAGAAATCAAAGCCCATATCCAGTGATGCTACATATTGCTCATTAAACACATACTTATCATCTATTTTGCCTATTCTGTACGCACATCTATATGTATCTTGTTGCTTCCCTAGAGCTATCGCAGATACAATAAGCACATCCTGTCCATCTAATTCAAAGCAATCTGGGCACTCCCACATCTCCTCAGCTTCAGGATCGCATTTTGCGAGAACAGATACAAAGGTCCATTCCAACATATCTTCAGATTCATAAAGTAAAATCTGACCAGTTGTATCCATATGCTTGGAAGCAATGACAGCATAATATTTATCCTCTTTTTTGAAAATCTTAGGATCTCTAAAATCCTGCACCTGAGCATTGGATGGAAGACTTTTTTCATCTAACACTGGATTGTGTCTATACTTTTTTAAGCTAAGACCATCTTCACTGATAGCTATATTCTGATTCTGTCTCACTTGATCAAGGTCTAAATCAAGTCCTAAATTTGGATCTAAATGCCCCGTATACATCACATATAACTTGCCATCTTTTTCTATAGCACTTCCTGAAAAACAGCCGCCAAAATCATACAGACAATCAGGAGCTAAAGCCACAGGCAAATGCTGCCATTGAATTAAATCCTTAGATTTGGCATGTCCCCAATGCATGAAGTTCCATTGTGTATCATATGGATAATGCTGATAAAATAAGTGGTACTCTCCTTGAAACATAGAAAATCCATTAGGATCATTCATCCAGCCTATTGGGGGGATTAGGTGAAAAGCTGGTTGATTGGAGATCTTATGACTATTATTTTTAATATACTCATCTGCTTTTGTTTTTTTATCCATTCTACTTAAGTCCTTTCTTTAACTATTTAATACCACTTCTAGCAGCGCCCTCTATAATATGTTTTTGAAATAATATATAAATAATAATGATTGGTATGGTTACGAGCGTTAATGCAGCCATAATGTGACTGGTAAAAATATTGTATCTATCACTAAAGATGGCGTTGAGAGCAACCTGTATCGGCATTAGATCTGAATTAGATAACGCCATCACAGGCCATAAAAAGTCATTCCATGAAGCTAAGAATGTAATAATACCAATTGTAACATAGATAGGACGACTGACTGGAAATACAATTTTAAAAAACAATCCGAAGTGTCCTAGTCCATCAATTTTAGCAGCTTCTGCAAGCTCATTTGGAAAAGCTAAGAAATACTGTCTAAATAAAAAGATATTCATTACATTGGTTAAAAAAGGTAATAGCAAACCATAAATGGTATTAATAAGTTTTAGTTGATTTACAACCAGATACAATGGTAGTATCGTAGCTTCTATAGGCACAATCATTAAGGCAATAATGAAAATTAAGATTAAATTCTTAAAAGGAAACTTAAATTTTGCTAAGGCATAACCGGCAAGGGAGTTAATGATTAAGCCAATAACCACTGTAATAGAGGCATAGATAAGACTATTAAACATATTTTTAAAAATATGATACAAGTTCAATAATTCTTGATATGATCTTATAGTCAAATCTTTAAATCTAGGTATAAAAGCATAAACCGTTCCCAAATCTTTATAAATGGTTTCATCGATTTTAAAAGAGGATAAAATCATCCAGCATAATGGCAGTATAAATAATAATGAAAGCAAGGTAATCAACAGATAAAAAAGCAATCTTTTAAGTTTGGTATTCATGCCTATTCCTCCTTTAAAACCTTTTTAAATACAATTGAAACAACCACAAGAAAAATAGTAAAGACTAGGGTTATAGCGCTGACATAACCTGTATTTCTATGCCTAAATCCATACTCATAAATATATTGTAAAAGGGTCATAGTCTTGTAATCTGGTCCACCACCCGTCATGACCATAGGTTGAACAATAAGCTTAAAGGCTTGGATAGTGGTTGTGATGATTAAGAACATAGATACAGCTCTTAACCCAGGTATTGTAATATGTTTAAACTTCTGCCACGTATTAGCCCCGTCTATTTCAGCTGCTTCATATAAGTTAGGCTGAATATTCTTTAAACCAGCTAAAAAAATGAGCATTTGATAGCCACAACCTGACCATGCAGATATTAAGACAAGGGTTGGCATCGCTTGACTTGTACTTGTTAAGAATGGTTGTTTTGGCAATCCCAAGCTGCTTAATAACTGATTAATCAATCCTGAGGAAGGATTTAATAAAACAGACCATAAAATAGATATAACGACCAAAGATAATACCGCAGGTGCGAAATAGGCTACTCTATAGTAGGTATTCCCTCTAAATTTTTTGTTAATAATCAAGGCTAATCCAAGAGCCATCCCCAACTGTATTGGGACGACCAAAACAACAAAATATACCGTATTCTTAAAGGTCTGAATAAGCAAATCATCACTCAGCATTCTAATAAAATTATCTAAGCCTATAAAAGTTCTTTCATCTGGCTTTAATAAATAATAGTCTGTAAAGCCATAAATAAAAGCTAAAATAATGGGTACCACAATGAATATAAGTGCTAACAATAATGCAGGCAATAAGAATAGATAGGCTGTCATAACCTCATCCGTACGGTATTTAACTTTAGATGTTTTTTTCACGTTATCACATCCTTTAAGTAAAAAATGGATATTCAGGTTTTGTACTATACTTACTTCTTATATTTTTTGAACTCAAGGTTTAATTTATCAATCGTATCTTTAACATACTGCTTAATTGTTTCTTCATCTTCTACTTTATTCTGAGCTATCTTAAGGATGATATCACGCGCAAATGTTTCTGATAAATACGGGTAGCCAACAGAAACAGGACGTGCTTTATTGGTATTCTCCACTTGATATTTTAAGACTGACCATGCTTCATTATGGTAGTCATTATCTGTATTAGTATCAATAACAGATATAGACTGCTTGCGTCCTGGGATGGCTCCATTAGCATGATAGTACTCTGCTGAAGCTTCATCATTGGTCATCCACTCCATAACATCGACAACCTCTTTCGTTTTAGGATTATCCATAGCTAAACGATTAGACCGCACAAATGCCCAACTCCCTGATGGCGTAAAGTTACCTGTATAAGATGCATCCATTTTTGGGTATCTAACGGTTCTAAATTTCAAACTGGGGTAATTCTTTTCCAAATCAGAAATATACCAAAAACCTGCTACAGCCATAGCTGCTTTACCTGTATGAAACGCTTTCTCTGGTTCTATGGCTTGAGCATAATCATTGGCAAAGAATTTTCCAAATTGCACTAAGGCTTCAATATTCTGAGGGCTGTTGAGTACCTCATCGAGCGTCAAGCCATCATCTGCAACGACTTGACCTCCATTGGACCAAAAGAGCGGCGTTAAATAATACATAGCTATTTCATAAGCTCCTTTAGGAATATCACTGGTGAGAAAGTCTACAATAAGCTCAAGATTCTTTATCGATGCTTTATCCTTTGTTTCTGGATTCGTTCGAAGCTGTTGAATCGCCTCTGTAACTTTATAAAAATCTTCCCAAGTCCAATCTTCATCCATTGAAGGAATCAATAATTTAACCTCTTGTGGCAGTTCTTGAATAACATCTTCATTATACATAATTGCCACACCAGAATCTTGGTAACCCAAAGCATAGAGCTTTCCATCCACAGTACCTTGCTCTATCATAGCATCGGTAAAGCCATTGACAAAATTAGAATCTATAATGCCATCTAATGTACCTATAACTCCAGAATCAGCATAAGATGCAACATCAGGACCATCTAATGTGAAAATATCAGGTACTTCATTGGACGTTATAGCAGCATTCAGCTTGTCAATATATCCCGACCCCGCTCCAGCTCTAGTAAAATTCTGTATTTCAACTTGACGTTTATCAGGATGAGCAGCATTATAAGCATCTACACGATCTGCAAACATCCTTCCCTCTGGGTGATCAGGCGAAGCTTGTGTCCAAATAATGATTTTATCGTCTGCATTCGTTTTCTTTGTACATCCTGCAATAGAAACAACCATAACAACCGCCAAAAACATGATCACTAATTTTTTCATTGTTCCACTCCTTAGTTTTTAATATTGTGTTGTGAATACGTATTCTTATAATCATATTATATAGCCCACTTTTTCTTTTGTCAATGATTTTTAATTTTACTTTCATAAACCCTATTTTTTTAGATCATTTGTATAATAAGTCATTTATGACTATAAGAATATCTACTAAATAATATTCCCTTTTTGCCAGCTAAATAAGCAATATAATGCCATTGATAGTTTATCCTATGAAACGATCATGCATCTAGCACTAAAATTCAATAGTATTAGTTTTGAAGCCGAACAATTCCGTATTTATTTTTTCTTAGAAATGGTGTATAGTATTCTTATATGAAACTAAGAATAGGTATTCAGGTGATAGAATGAGAATTACTATGAAACAGATTGCAGAAATGGCTCATGTTTCCCAGCCTACTGTATCAAGAGTTATCAATGGGAATAAAAATGTCAATAAAGAGGTTGCGAAAAGAGTCTTAAAAGTCATTGATGAGGTGGGCTATCAACCTAACAAAGCAGCTCAGACCTTAAAAAGAAACAGCTCTTTTTTAACAGGAGTTAGTGTTATTAACATAACCAACCCTTATTTCATGGAACTTGTAGAAGCTTTAGAGCTAGAGGCTAGACAAAACGGTTACAATATTATCCTACATAATTGTAATCATAATCCCGTAACAGAGTGGGAAAATATACAAAATTTTATAGCTAGACAAGTGGATGCATTTATTATCGTTCCAATCTCAGATAATAACTTAAACAAAATTAAGCAACTAAAAATTCCAACTGTGGTAATTACTTTGATAAAGGACTCTTTTGATAGCGTCGCAATATCCCATCGCCGAGGTGGACAATTAGCAGCAGAGCATTTTATAAAAAATGGACATACACGTTTTGGATATATTGGGTTAAAGGATGATAATAAATTTGAAGGATTTAAAGGAGCATTATATGACAATGGAATTACCTTTAATATGGATAATTTTATTAGCCTAGACAGTTCTCCAAATAATAATTATTTGATACACAAAGATATTCATAAGTATCTAGATAAGCACAAAGATATTAGTTTTACAGCAGTTTTCACAATAAATGATATCGCTGCATTAGAATTTATTAAAGTGATGAATACTATAGAAAAAAAGGTTCCAGAGGACATTGCTGTGGTTGGATTTGATGACACCATATTGGCTAAATCATTTAGCATATCAAGTATCCGTCAGCCAATAAAAGAAATGGCTAAATGCGCTTTTAAGATACTCCTTGATAGAATTAGAAATAATACTATAGATGAAGCTGTTAAAATTGAGCTAGAACCCGATTTAATTATTCGCAACAGTTCTAATCTTTTACGTGAATAAGGGAAAGCACTTAATAATTTAATGTTTTCCCGTAACACTTTAATCTCCAAAACTAATACCAATACTTCTACCGGATTGGATGATTGAATTATTTTGATGAACAAGCTTCAGCTTTCCAGCAATTTCTTCCAACGGCGTAGCTACAATTTTATTATCAATTAATGAGACGGTTTTACCATAATCATCTTCACAAATTAATGAAGCAGCATAAGTTCCAAACCGAGTAGCTAATACCCTATCATAAGGGGATGGTGAACCACCTCTTTGCTGATGCCCTGGTATGGTCACTCTAGTCTCTATACCTAGTTCATTTTCTATTTTTTTTGAAAGTAGATATGAAACCGAAAGTGAACCAAGCTTCTTTCTTTGTTTCTTGTATTCTTTCTTAGGCAGAATAGATTCTTCTATCGTAAGTGCTCCCTCAGCTACTGCAAGAATAGAGAAATTCTTTGTTTCATGGCGTTTCTTTAAAGCTGTAATAACTTGATTAGAATCAAAAGGAATTTCAGGGATTAAAATAACATCAGCCCCACCAGCCATGCCTGCATACAACGTCAACCAACCTGCTTTGTGTCCCATAAGCTCTACCAACATGATTCTATCATGCGAATCTGCTGTTGTATGTATTCTATCTATAACCTCTGTAGCAATATCAACAGCACTATGGAAACCAAAAGTTACATCTGTTCCACAAATATCATTATCTATGGTTTTTGGTAGTGCAACTATATTTAATCCATTTTCCCTCAATAAGTTCGCATTCTTATGTGTCCCATTTCCGCCAAGTGTTACTAAACAATCAAGCCTCAATGACTCATAGGTATTAATCATACATTTAATTTTATCTATATTATCTTCTCCAATAATCCTCATTTTTTTAAAAGGAGTTCTAGCAGTTCCAAGAATTGTACCCCCTCTTGTTAAAATACCAGAAAAATCTTGAGGAGACATTTCAATTGTATTGTTATAGATTAATCCTTTAAAACCATCCTTAATACCAACTATTTGACAATCAAACATTTCATACGCCGCTTTTGCCACACCTCTTAATGCTGCATTTAATCCTGGACAATCTCCACCACTAGTTAATATTCCGATACGCTTCATCACCATTACTCTCCTTATCAAAGTTAAGTTCAAATCTACTAGGATTATTTTACTATAAAATTAGTGTATGGTAAAATAATTAAAAATATTAAATAGAAATAAGACACTTATTGTCAAAACATGTATTGACTTACATTAAATAATTAGATATCTTTATAACAACACCATTTTAAGGATTGGTAAAATGAAATTAAAACATAAAGTAGGATTATTTGTCATTTTAATCCTTGCAGCCTTAGTATTACACCTGACTTCACAAAGTCAATTATTAAAAAATGAAAAAGACAACATATCAAATTATCCTGTCATATATACTAAGGAGGGTGATGTTCTTTATAATGTCATGTATCCTTATTTAAATGCCATGGTAGAGTATACTCTCAATGACTCCTATACTCTTATCTCACCTGAACAACCGTTAACCTTTTATATTCCTGAGCCTATAATTAATGGCTCCTTAACCTATGACCTTGTGGATACCACAACAGGTAAAAGTCTATACTCCAGTACCATAAAAAATAATGTCATAGAACACAATAAGGAAGGCTCTATTTTTACACTTACACTTCCTAAACTAACTATAGGTTTAGAAAAATATGTATTAAAGTTAACCTATAACAAGGATAATACTGACGTTTTTTACTATCAACCCTTTTACTATCACTCCGAACCTCAATTGGTTGAAAATGCTCTAAATAAAGTAAGCAGCTTCTATCATTCTACATTTAATAAAGATAAAAAAAGCCTTAAGCCTCATTTAATGGAACATGAAACCGCACCGTTGCATCATTTAGCTTATGCTAATTTAAGCTCTGATATTGAAACCCTGATATGGAATTTTAAGGGTGATATGATAAAGATGAATGAACCTATCCCTAGAATTACTTCCATTGATCCTCATACATTTGGTATGGAAATTGAATTAACCTATACACAAGCTGTAAGAAACCAGAGCACCTTTGAGTACTGGGATTTCAAAGAAGTATATACGATTGATCCAGCGGAAGGAAACTATGTCATTTCCAACTATGAAAGATATGGAAATACCAATGATTCTCCCCATATCGATAAATATAGTATCTATATGGGTACTGGTTATGAGAATCAGATAACCCATATAACAGCTTCAGATAATAACCAATATACTGCCTTTATAAAGAATTTAGACCTTTGGCTATATAATCATACGACACATACTTTAACGAAAATATTTAGCTTTGATCAATTAAATAGTGATTACATCGTTGACAATTACAGGAGGCATGGGTTACGTATTCTTACTGTTACTGACGATGGAAAGGTTGTATATGGCATCTATGGCTACATGAATCATGGTGTTTTTAGTGCTTACAACGGCTTATGGGTTCGCTCCTATTATACCGCTACACAATCTTGTGATAACATAGTATTTATTCCTATTAACTATGATTTAACAACGTTAGAATTCTATATGAACGGTTTATGCATACAAAACCATTTTTTATATATGTCCATAAATGATGTACTCTATACCATTGACTTAGATACATATAGTTATACACAGTCAGCACAACGACTACCAATGAATCAAGATTTAATTAAGAAAAATGAGAATAATGTTTTAAGAGCTTGGCAGGAGAGTCAGAGCAAACATAATCACAACATCCACAGCCTAAATTTAGAGCATAATCTGAGCAAAACCTTATCCACAGCCGATCCATCAGAAGGTATGCATCTAATTGATGTCTTAGATGATACAATTATCATAGCAGAATACGAGATAAAAAAGTCATTTGAACGTTTAGACGGCACCGTTATTTATCCCTATAAAGCCGTGCATCTATATAATGAAATAGGAGAACTAAAACAAACACTGTACCCATCCGATAATACTTTTTACAAAAGCATACAGATATCTGAAGATTATCAGCTTAAGGTGATACCATGCCAATACCATGAAAAGGTACAGAACAATGCTATTTATTCTAAAGTAATCTTTACAGAAATGGAGTCAGTAACTCTTGTAGAAGATATTAGAAATAATCCTAAGCATGAACCTTTAATTCATGTAACAACTAATGGTTATGATACGATTATCAAAACAGATGCTTTAATTGAATCCATTAATGAAAGAATCTTAACAGAACAGCAAAAGAATAACCAAGCTTGGGTAATACCCATTTCCTTTAGCAAAGAGCAAACCTATTACACCCTATATTCCAATCAACAATTAGTAGGAACCTATAAAAATGTAGTTGATGCATTTAACGCCAGCGAGCAATATCCTTTATCAATGGTTTATCAAACAAAGGGTTTAACACGTAAAAGATTTGGACTGACTTCAGAACAGCCACGTTCCACTCTAATTAATGAGGTTCCTATTATAGCACAAAAACCCGATCTGCCCCGTGGGTGTGAAGTTACCAGCTTAAGTATGCTATTAACCTATCATATGGGAGTGTCTATCGATAAACTTTCACTTGCAGATGAAATTGAAAAAGACGAAACAATCTATAGTATAGAAGATGGATTTATACATTTTGGGGATATGCATACTGGGTTTGTCGGAGATATGAGAAACATAGAAAATAAGGGGATTGGTGTTTATTGTCAACCTCTTATTAATTTAGCAGAAAACTATGTTGCCAATCAGGTTCTAAATCTTACTGGGAGTCGATTTGAAGATATCTTATCCTTTGTAAGCGAAGGATACCCAGTCTTGGTCATTACCCCAAACATCTATAATGATGTTAGTGATAAAACCACACAGCATTGGAAAACCCCTAATGGCATCATGGAAATCTCCTATTATGAACACTGTGTCGTCATAGTCGGTTATGATGAGCACATGATTTACTATAATGATCCTTCAAAAAACAAAAGAGATCACAGACCCATTCATAGTTTCAAAGCGGGCTGGAATGCTCAAGGTAGACAAGCATTAGTAATTTATGATTAAAGGCTATCACTAACGGTATTGCGTATTATCAAGTGACAGCCTTATATGACTTACTTAAGATTTTCTGGATTAAGCGGTTTTAATTCATCAATAACAAATATGCCATCTTTTCTAATCAGTACGTCATCAAAATAAATCTCTCCTCCTCCGTACTCAGTAGCTTGAATTAAAACAATATCCCAGTGAATAGAGGAACGATTGCCATTAAACGCGTTGTCGTAGCTATTACCAGGTGTGAAGTGAATACTACGCTGTATCTTTTCATCAAATAAAGTCTCTTTCATGGGGGTTGTTATATATGGGTTAACACCAATTGCAAATTCACCAATATACCTCGCACCTTCATCTGTATCTAGTATTTTATTGAGTTTTTCTGTATTAGTGGATGTTGCTTTTATAATTTTGCCATTTTCAAATTCAAAGCAAATGTTCTCATATAAAGAACCCAGATAAACGGATGGTGTGTTATAAGTAATCTTTCCATTAACAGAATCTCTAACTGGTGCTGTATACACTTCTCCATCTGGAATGTTACACTCACCAGCACATTTGATAACTGGAATACCTTTAATTGAGAAGGTTAAATCTGTATCAGGACTAACAATTCTTACCTTGTCTGTTTTTTCCATTATTTCTACTAATGGATCCATAGCTTTAGACATCTTATTGTAATCAACATTACATACATCAAAATAAAAATCTTCAAACCCTTCTAAGCTGGTGTTAGATAACTGTGCCATCGAATCATTAGGATATCTTAAGACCACCCATTTTGTATTAGGTACTCTGATTTGGTGATGGACAGTCTGCATATAGTATCTTTCATATAGTTCTATCTTTTCTGATGGTACGTCTGCTAACTCTGTGACATTATCTCCAGCTGTAACACCGATATAGCAATCCATATCTTTCATTCTCTGTGCATCCCATTTTGCCCATAACTTAATTTGCTCTTCTGTACAATTTAACAGCATCTCTCTAAGCACACGCTGGTTAATAAAACTTTCAAATGGTATTCCGCCTGCTTCGTATATTTTTTTGATTAATGCTTTTACTAAAGGCTCTGTTGAAATACCTCTGTAAGTAATTAGTACTTTTTCTCCTTTTTGAACTTGGCATGAGTAATTCACCAAATTATCAGCGAGCTTTATGATTCTTGAATCCATAGTTTATTTTCCTTTCTATGTGTCATTTTCATATTTAACTCCATTTAATCATCTATTTTTTAAATAAATTTCATTCTCAATAATTGACTCTTAAGTATGTAGATCTAGTACGGATAATTTCTAATTAAATGATTATTGCAATCCAAGCCAATCATTAGAATGTACCTATGAGAAAGACATCATATAAATAATAACGTAATTTCATAGATAAAACAAGAATATATCTTTTTATAATTTTTATAAATCTACATATCTCTATTTAAATAGTCATTTTCTTTTAAGATGAGTTATTTATTGCTATTGCAGATAACTTTTAACAGGATACTTGCTATGTGTTTAATCCCCTTAGGAAGATGGAAATGTAATAGGAAATGTAAAAACTTAGAACCTCACTGGTAGGAAAAACCGAAAAATGATTCGCATATTGTAGGAATACTTTAAAAGGTATATAATAGAAATGTATGTATACTTATGGTAATGATGAGTAAATACCTTTCAACTTCACTTATTATAAAAACAAGAAACGAGCAGAAGATTAATTTAATTATTTTAGGCAATATTAAACAGTGGACAAGTCAATGGAATACAAATATATAAATTCAACGTAATAATATCTATTGTAGATCTAGAACTTAACAAAGGTCTTAGAAACTTTGTTTAATAATAAAGGAGATGAATACTATGGAAAAACTAGTAGAAAGATTTTTAAACTATGTAAAAATCGATACAGAATCTGACCCCAATTCAGATACCTGTCCAAGTACTAAAAAGCAGTTTAATCTTGCTAAGGTGCTTGTAGATGAACTCACGGAAATGGGATTGAAGGATGTGAGCTTAGATGACAATGGTTATATAATGGCTGTATTACCATCCAACATCGAAAAAAAAGCACCTGTTATTGGATTTATAGCTCACATGGATACAAGCCCTGATACAACAGGAAAAAATGTTAATCCTCAAATAGTGAAAAATTATGATGGTGGAGATATTGTTCTAAATAAGAATAAAAATATCGTCTTATCTCCTAAGGACTTTCCAGAGTTAGAAATTTATGAGGGAGAAGATATCATTACTACAGATGGTACTACTCTTTTGGGTGCTGATGATAAAGCAGGTGTAGCGGAAATTATGACTGCTATGGAATATCTCACAAGTAATCCCGATATCAAACACGGAACTATTAAGGTTGGCTTTACTCCAGACGAGGAAATAGGCAGAGGAGCTGATGAATTTGATGTAGAAAAATTTGATGCTGATTTTGCCTATACTATAGATGGTGGTCAAGTTGGAGAGATAGAATATGAAAACTTTAATGCCGCCTTAGCTAAGGTAACAATAAATGGAAGAAATGTACATCCAGGTACAGCTAAAAACAAAATGGTTAATTCCATAACCATCGCAATGCAATTAAATTCAATGCTGCCTAAAAACGAAGTTCCTGAATATACAGAAGGATATGAGGGTTTCTTCCATTTGAATAAAATTAAAGGAAATGTAAACCAGACTAATTTAGAGTATATCATTCGAGATCACGATAAAGACAAATTTGAAGATAAGAAAAAAACCATGGAAAGAATAGCTAAGTTTATTAATGACAGTATTGAAGGTTGTATTATAGAGCTAGATATAAAGGATCAATACTATAACATGACTGAAAAGATCGAGCCTGTTATGCATATAGTGGAAACTGCTCAAAAGGCTATCAAAGAGATAGGCATTGAACCAATCACCATGCCTATAAGAGGCGGAACAGATGGGGCTAGACTATCGTATATGGGTCTACCTTGCCCTAATATATTTGCTGGAGGACACAATTTCCATGGAAGATATGAGTATGTTCCTATAGGCTCTATGAAAAAAGCAGTTGAAACAATTCTAAAAATAATTGAACTTTATGCCCAATAGATTTACCCCCCTCAGTCCTTGAAACTGGGGGTTTTTTTATGCATATTTTTAGTATACACCCGGTATCTCAAATTAATTCAGCTGATAAGAACAATATCAATTTTAAAAAACTTATTGCTGTGGTATAATACGTAATAGATGAAAAAGGAAGGAGTTTACATTATGCGTTATACCACCGTGAAACAGCTTTATCGTGAAACGAGCACTTATGCCAACAAAGAAATTACACTTACTGGTTGGGTTAGAAGTGTTCGTGCCTCAAAGAATTTTGGATTTATTGTATTAAATGATGGCACTTTTTTTAATACGCTCCAAGTGGTCTATAACGATACATTGGAGAACTTTAAGGCTTTATCAAAGTTAACCGTTGGTTCTTCCATTATGGTGAAAGGCACTTTAGTAGAAACCCCAGAGGCTAAACAGCCTTTTGAAATACAAGCAAGCGTTGTTACCGTTGAGAGTCAATCCACATCGGATTATCCTTTGCAAAAGAAAAGACATTCTTTTGAATTCTTAAGAACCATTGCGCACCTAAGACCAAGAACTAATACGTTTTCTGCTGTTTTTAGAGTTCGTTCTGTTTTAGCCTATGCTATTCATAAATTCTTTCAAGACAAGGGATTTGTTTATGTTCACACGCCAATTATTACTGGAAGTGATTGTGAAGGTGCAGGAGAAATGTTCAAGGTTAGCACTTTAGATTTTAATCATATCCCTAAAGAACAAGGACAAGTAGATTTCTCACAAGATTTCTTTGGGAAAGAAGCAAATCTTACGGTTAGTGGACAGTTAAATGTAGAAACCTATGCTATGGCATTTAGAAATGTCTATACCTTTGGTCCTACTTTTAGAGCAGAAAATTCTAATACAGCTAGACATGCAGCAGAATTTTGGATGATTGAACCCGAGATAGCTTTTGCTGATTTGAACGATGATATGGATTTAGCAGAAGAAATGATTAAATATATTATTCAATATGTTAAAGAGCAAGTTCCTGAGGAAATGAAGTTTTTTAATCAATTTATTGATAAAGGCTTATTTGAAAGATTGGATAATGTTATCAACAGTGAATTTGGTAGAATTACTTATACAGAAGCCATAGAGATACTTGAAAAGAATAAAGATAACTTTGAGTACCCTGTTCAATGGGGATGTGACTTACAAACTGAGCATGAACGCTATTTAACTGAAAAAATCTTTAAAAAACCAGTATTTGTCACAGATTATCCAAAGGACATAAAAGCTTTTTACATGAAGGTCAACGAGGATAATAAAACTGTAGCAGCTATGGATCTATTAGTTCCGGGTGTTGGTGAAATTATCGGAGGAAGCCAGAGAGAAGAACAGTATGATGTTCTCATCAACAGGATGAATGAACTAGGTCTGAATCAAGAGGATTATGCTTGGTATCTAGACATTCGCAAATATGGTGGAACTAAGCATGCTGGTTTTGGACTTGGTTTTGAAAGAGCCATTATGTATATCACAGGAATTACTAATATTAGAGATGTTATATCATTCCCTAGGACTGTTAAGAATTGTGACATTTAGTCCATTAGCTGTATGATTTGAATAAGTCATACAGCTTTATTTCCACCTTAGCTCTTAGGTGTAAAAACTCAATCTGATTATCTTTTCTACCTCTTTAAAAATGGGGAAACTCAAATAATAATAATCATTGTTATTTTACTGAAATTACGCTATACTACTTTTAAACGAAAAATTAGAGCGTTCGTATTTTTTGACTGATGTAGGGGATTTAACATGAACTGTACTAAATGTAAACAACCTTTGGATGAAAAAGCTACGTATTGTCCTAGTTGCGGGACAAAGACAAACCATAATAAGGGGCTAAAAAAAAGAATTTTTTTAGGATTTCTTATGGTACTAGGAGTCCTAACAACCTTTGCCGTAGCACTTGTGGTTTATTCTCATCACTCTGAATACAACCTGAGCTTTTCTATCCTAGATGACAAAGTATACTTTGAGCATCATAACTTTTCACATATATCGAGGTATGAAAATGGTACTATTCAGTATCACATTCCGACCGAACTATTCAATACACTATTAAATAAACAAATGTCCTTGATTGACAATTCAAAAGCTATAGTACTGAATACAGCCGATAAAAAACTATATTTGAACTGTACTATGCATGGATTAAATGTACCCTTATCTTGTCCTGTAAAATTTCAAGTAAAGAAACGCAGCATTTCATTAGATTTATCTGATTTTGATCTAGGTAATAGACATATACCGGTTATAAAACCTTTGGAGTCTCTCCTATGTAATGCGATACGCAGCTATCCATTAGAGTTAACTTCTAAGGATTTTAATGTCCCTGATTTGTTTATAATAGAACAGGTAAGTTTAAATGATAATACTGTAATTTTGGAATTGCAGATCCAAGAACAAAAAATGGAAAAACTGATAAAAACCATTCAAACCTCTAAAAATGGTGCTATTCTCAATATTTATAAAAGAAGTGAACAAGCATCAAATGAAAAAGCATTAGAAATCCTACAGTCAGAAAGTTTATCAGATAAGCAAACTCAGTTATTGCTTGAGGATCTGGCAAATGATCAAATTCTTTTGTATCAGCTATTGGTTGCTTCGGATAAAGATGCTTTGGATACACTTTTTAATGATTACGAAGCGTTATTGAGCGGTTTAAGCCAACAAGATATTGAGAGCTGTCAAAATCAGCTTATAGAACAATATATTTCTATAGACTTTAAGCCAATACTAGATGCACTGGAACAAGAACTCAATAAAAATGACTATTATGTCTTTAATAATAAGCCTTATAATAGAATTGATAAAACATATATTACTCTGGATAACCTGATAGAAACGTATCAGTTAAATTTAAATATTGATAAAAATAACTTGCAGCTTTTTTATAACCAAGGCGAAGCTGCATTCAATATTGCCTACCGTTTACCAGAAGCCACTTATATTTTAATAAGTAATGACGATTATTCAGTTCTAACGGAAGCTGCCTTTATAGAAATGAGTGAAGTTGAGGAGAATGGTAATGCTAGGTATGTATTTGAACCTCAACCAGATGTAGAGAAACCTATTATGGGTTTCTACGATGCTGAGGAAATCTTTATTCGATATATGAAGGCAGACAAAAAATACGCTTTTGTAATTGCTTCTCCTGATAATGATTATCAGCGTTATACAAGTTTTGCTATTAAGAATTATGGTGACTGCTGGAGAATTATAGAAACAGATATACGTGACTTAAATGCTTTCAATAAAGAAAATCCAGATTTTAATATTAACACAGCAACCAAACTGCATCTAACATCACCAGAAATTCTATCCGATGAAGAAATGGCTGTTATATTAAAAGATTTAGATTATCGTGGTTTAGAATCTGAAAGTGATGTAACCATAAAATACTGTTCCTACAGCAATAATTACGTAGCTGTTAAGCTGTCCAATGATCATGAGTATTTATATAGAATGGATTATGGATATTTAGACAGTGTTTATAGAAGAGCAGATATCCCCTCTTGGTGGGATGTACCAGAGCTTATCCTGCTTCAATATTAAATATAATTTAACTAATGCTATTTATCCTTTTTTGTGTTTACATCACAGATTGTAAGAATTTAAGCAACAATAATTTCTTAACATAGAACTTATGACACTTAAAAAAGTATAATAACACAACATAAACTCATAATAAGAGCAAATACAATTTTTCCTATCTTATAAGTTGATGGTTTTATCAATCATTGTATTAATTATTTCAACAATCTATATTAATAAAGGATGGATCATTATGTCAGTTCAATTGGATACAAACTATATGTTAGATACATTAAAAAAATACCTAACAACACCGAGTCCCAGTGGTTTCACTTACGATATTATGGAAATTGTAAAGAACGATGCTCATCAGCTGGGCTATTCTTATGAAGTGACCAATAAGGGATGTGGCGTTATTACCATTCCCGGTCAAACAGAAGATGAAGTTATAGGGCTATCTGCCCACGTGGATACTTTAGGTGCAATCGTTCGCTCCATAAAAGGCAATGGCTATATCCGTTTTTCATGTATTGGCGGCTTTATGATGGAAAGTATTGAAGGAGAGTACTGTCAAATATTCACAAGAGATGGAAAAATCATACAAGGTACTATTCTATCCACCATGCCTTCAGTCCATGCTTACTCTAACGCTAGAGATAACCGAAGAATAGAATGTAATATGGAAATAAGGTTAGATGCAGAAGTCAAAAATAAAGAGGATGTTCAAAAACTAGGTATTGAGGTTGGTAACTTCATTGCCTTTAACCCTAGGATGCAGATGTTAGAAAATGGTTTTATAAAGTCACGTCATCTAGATGATAAGGCTGGGGTTTCAATCCTTATGACTCTATGTAAATATTTAAGCGATCACTCAATCGTTCCAAGTAAAACACTCAAGATATTGATATCCAACTACGAGGAAGTGGGTCATGGCTCTTCTTATATACCAAATTCCATTGATGAGTTTATAGCTATAGATATGGGGGTAATAGGAGATGATTTAACTTGTACCGAGCATGATGTCTCTATCTGTGTTAAAGACTCTTCAGGACCATATGATTACACTATGGTTAATAACCTTCTACAAATTGCAAAGAATCATAAATTAAGCTATGCCTTGGATGTTTATCCTCATTATGGCTCTGACGCTTCCGCAGCATTAAGTGGTGGTAATAATATAAGAGCTGCATTGATTGGTCCAGGTGTTCATTCTTCTCATGGTTTAGAAAGAACACATGTCAACGGTATGAAAAATACTGTAGAACTTCTATACCATTATGTAACACAATAAATCAATTATAAAAAAGGCATATCCGCAAGTTACTTGTGGTATGTCTTTTTTATTTGAACTCTTGTTCAAGATATTCTTCATATTGCCTTATCCAATCTTTATCCCTTTTTCTTTTTTTAGGTTGTTTACGCTCCCTATCATATACCTTTTTATTTCTACTTTTTATTTTTTTATGATGTTTTTTTGTCCTTGACTCTTTATCTAACACTTTATTCTGTTTTTTTTGAGCCATTAACTAAACGCCTCCAATAAATGTAGAAGCTCACAACTTAATTATCTGTTATATTCTTCTTAGATGGATTAAGTAAGCCTTCAAAGGTATTAATTTTATGTTCTAGTTGCTCAACTCTAATCATGAGGTCCGTCAGGTTAATAGATGTATTGGTAAATTCATTTAAACCATAATATTTTAATATACCTTTTAATATGTCTTTTGCCATTTGATCTTGGAATTCTTCGTCTAGCATCCAGTCTTCTTTAGGTTTTTCTTCACTCAATCTAGCTTCTATTCTAATAGATTTCACAAGGGTATCTCTTAATTCTTGAAGTCGGCTCTCTTTAATCTCCTTATTCATTTTTTCTCTGGATTTTGTCAACTCATCTAAGACAAATTGGCCTAATTTTTTGCTCTGTGTATCATTTACAGCGTAATAGATAACCAAGCCACCCTTAGATTCTCCCCATATGCAACCAAACGTATGATAATTAATACTAATATAAAGTGCCAGCTTATCTTTATCTAAAATAGGATTCTTCTGTAGATAATCATAAAAAGCTTTATTAGCCCTATTGCATCTAATACTGACGGGTACATGATAACTTTCTGGTGATATATCTAGTACAGCAAAGCCCAATGATTTTGCCCTTAATTTCAATTTATTAAGAATTGCTAGTTTAAAACGGTGTTCTTCACTGGTGTGCTTAGAGTTTCCACTTATTGAAACATTTAATTTCTCAATACTACCACCATCCAGCATTAATAATGGGGCATATCCTAATTTATCCTTTATTGTCATATAATAACCTACCAAGTATTCTCCTTATTATTATATGACAGAGTTCTGTATACTTTACTCTTAATTCAAAATCTATGTATACTAAGTTTTACTTTATATGATCTTTTCAAAGCAATAAAACGGCAAAGGCTTTCTACCAAAATAAGTGCTAGCGACATATGAGAACCCCATAGTTTTAAAGAGCTGTTTTGCTCGAGGATTTAATGAGTATGTATCACATTTTATAATTGCCACTTCTTTTTGCTTGGCTAATTCAATTGCATAGTCTATCAATGATTTTGCAATACCTTCTCCTTGGCAGTCTTTTGAAACAGCCATTCTATGAATAATGAGATGTTTACCCTTAATTTTCCAAGGAATTTTTTTATACTCTTCATCTTCGTTAGAGGTTAGACAAATCATACCCACTATATGCTCTTGTTTATCGTATACATATAGATCACCATTGGATATGTCCGCTTTAAACCGCTCTCTTGACGGATAATCCTTATCCCATTGATTATTTCCATCCTTTTTCATCACATCAACTGCTCCATCTTTAATATCCATTACACGATCGAGATCTGTCATAACTGCTTTTCTAATCAATTCTAAATCCTCCTTACTATTATATCAAACTCATACAATTACTTTTTTTATTATATGAACCCTAAAGATAAATAGATTTATATAAATACTGCTAAACTAGTAGAGTTAAAAACTGTTCTCCATATGGAGAAACAGTTTTTAGTAAAGCGTTAGCTAATTGCTTTAAATTGAGCCATATAGAGGTTATAATAGATTCCTTTAAATTCTAATAACTGTTCATGATTTCCTTGTTCTATAATGCCTCCTTTATCAACCACAAAGATTCTATCTGCCTTTTGAATGGTTGATAATCGGTGTGCGATGACAAATGAAGTTCTATTCTTTAATAAAGCAGTAATCCCTTTTTGTACAAGTCTCTCTGTGTGTGTATCAATGCTGGATGTTGCTTCATCTAATATTAAAATCTTAGGTTTAGATAACAGGGTTCTGGCAAATGCAATGAGCTGCCTTTGACCTACGGACAACTTAGTGCCTCTTTCATTAACTTTAGAATCATAACCGTTTTCCAGCTTCAAAATAAACTCATGAGCGTGCACCGCTTTAGCAGCTTCTATGATTTCGTCATCGGTTGCATCCAGCTTACCATATCTTATATTGTCCTTTATGGTTCCAGAGAATAGAAAGGTATCTTGTGTCATAATACCCATTTGCTGTCTTAAGCTCTCTATAGTTACATCTTTGATATTCATTCCATCAACTAGAATACTACCTTCATTAATGTCATAGAATCTGCTTAATAAATTAACTATGGTTGTTTTTCCAGCACCTGTCGGTCCTACTAACGCAATAGTTTCTCCTTTTTGAATCTTAAAGCTTACATTTTCAAGAACATGAGTATTAGGTACATATCCAAAAGTAACATGATTGAATTCTACATTTCCTAAAATATTTGGCATAATCATAGCCTGCTCAATATCTTTAATATCTGGCTTAGTATCTAATATTTCAAAGATACGTTCTGCACCTGCAAGATTTGTAATGAGTTGGTTATAAAAATTACTTAAGTTCACAATTGGTCTCCAAAACATACCAATATAACTTATAAATGCTACCAGTAACCCTACTGATATCTCTCCTGTTTCTCTCATGTCCACACCTAACATAAACACAAGCGCAGTTCCAATCCCCCAAGATATTTCAACCATAGGCCAGAACAAATTGTTTAATTTGACCGCACTAAAGAAGGATGCTTGATGCTCAGATAATAACTGCCTAAAAGTATTACTCGTCTGTTTCTCAGCTGCAAAGCTCTGTACTACCCTTATTCCAGAAAAATCTTCATGCGTGAAAGCATTTATATTTGAGTTTTTCTTTCTGACTATCTGCCATCTTTTATGAGCTCTAACTTCAACAAAATACATACCCAATATTAATACGGGTAATAAACATAAACCTACCAACGCAAGCTTAGCATTTAAAGAGAACATAATAATCATAACCACTATAATAGTTGCAAAATCAGGAATCAATGTGATAACACTATTAGTTAGTATAACCTTTAGTGAATTTACATCACCAATGACTCTGGCTAATATCTTACCAACTGGTCGATTATCAAAAAAATTAAAAGATAACTGTTGTATATGCTGATACAGCTCCTGACGGATTTTCATAAGAATTTCATTAGATACTCTTGACATAATGATAATTCTTTTTTTTACAAGTACATAAGCAATTATATTATTGACCATAGCAATTGAGCCTATGATTACTAAACCTTTGTAGTCATTATTTCTAATATATTTATCAATCGCAATCATAATAAGTATGGGATTGATAATACTGATACCTATTATAACAACCATAAAGGCTAATACGATTAAAACGTCTTTCTTGTAGTCTTTCATATAAGAGAAGAGCCTCTTAATGGTTACCATTTTTACAACCTCTTTAGACTGTTCATCTTCTCTAAAATTATTAATCGGCATCTAACCACCTCCGTGTTATATCTGTGTAATTAAAAGGTTTCTTTTATAGACTTAAAGCATTTACACCTTCTGCGAGATAACCTTCGTATTGTTCATTAAATGTTGTATAATATCGCCCCTTAAGGCTTAATAGTTCACTATGTGTGCCTCTTTCAACTATTCTTCCGTTTTCTAGAATAATGATTTCATCTGCATTTTTTACAGCTGATATTCTATGGGCAACGATGATCTTTGATACGTGAGTCAGCTTATCAATTTTCTTTTGAATATCATGTTCTGTCTCCATATCAAGGGCTGACGTCGCATCATCTAGTATAAGAATACTTGCTTCTTTAGCAAAAGCTCGTGATATACTTATTCTCTGTTTTTGACCTCCTGAGAGACCTATTCCTCTTTCTCCAATAACTGTACTATATTTTTCACTCAGTTTATCAATAAAGTCATGAGCACAGGCACTCTTAGCAGAATGTATCATGCTATCATCACAAATAGAGTCTTTAGAACCAAATTTTATGTTCTCTTCTATCGTATCAGAGAATAAGAAAACATCCTGCATAACAAAAGCTATTTCTTTTCTAAGGCATTTCAAATCAATGTTTTTTATCTCATGACCATCAATTGTAATTTCACCAGTTGTCACATCATAAAACCTTAAAAGCAGATTAATAATAGAAGTTTTACCTGTTCCAGTCGCTCCCATAATTGCAAGGGTTTTACCGGGATTGAGTTTAAAGCTTACATTTCTTAAAACCTGAGTTTCATTTAAGGTTAAGGAAACATTCTTAAATTCAACCTCCCCCTTACAATTAACTAAATCGATTGGATGCTCTACATTTTTTATTTCTGGTTCTTCGCTAAAGATAGTATCGATTTTTTTCAATGCTGCTCTAGCTTCAGCTATAATATTACTCAACCATCCCATCAATCGCATGGGCCATATAACCATATAGATATAGCCTGAGAATCTAATAAGCATACCAATACTTAAGTCTTCACCAACTACAAGCGCTCCGCCAAAAGTGATGACCAATACTGGTAAAAGGTTAGTAATAAACTCAAGTATGGGAAAATACTTTGAAGTAACCTTAGCCTGCTGCATATTGAGGTCATAGTACTTCTTGTTATGACTTAAGAATTTACTAACTTCATATTTTTCTCTTGCAAAGGCTTTAACCAATCTCACTCCTGCTATATTCTCTTGAGCCGTTGTATTAAGGACAGCATTTTGCTCGGAAATAGACTCATAAATCTTTCCAATTTTTTTCTCTAGTTGCAAGGCTACATAGGATAATATTGGCAGGGTTATAAGTGCTAATATTGAAAGCTTAACACTGATGGTTAACATTAACACAGTTGCAACGATAAGATAAATCGCTTGTTCAATAGCTAGCATACCACCAAAACTAATACCCACCCATATGCTATCAGCATCTTCTTTAATTCTGGCCATTAATTCTCCTGTGTTTTTTCTTTCAAAAAAACCGAAGGATAAAGACTGTATATGATCAAACATTTCTTGTCTAAGACGACAGACAATTCTAACACCAGCAGTATCAAATAATATTTCTTTTGCATAACCAAAGATCGCTCTACCTAGTGTTATGCCTAAGAGGGCAACAATAAGGCTTTGAAAGATTTCTAATTTTCCACCTTCAACAACTTCATCAATGATCCTACCTGTTACTATAGGATTAAACATATCTAATCCTATACTTATCAGCATAGATAAGGCTGAAAAAAAGTACAAATACCAGTATTTTGAAATGTACTTTAATATTCTTTTCATGACACTAATCATTCCTTTCTCTCCATATTGGAACATTTTTACCTATTATTCTTTAAAAATCCTTCACGCCTATTAAGGTATTCCTATTTAACATTTTTAGTCCCTCCTTAAATAATAATTTAATATGCTTAGAAGCTAGTTAATATGCAATCCTGTGTTTCTTATCCATAAAAATATATGATTAATGCAAAAAAGCCATGGATTCAACCATGGCTTTTTTGTAGACTTATACTCTCTTATGTATAATAATTAATAAAGCCATGGTATATAACCCATGGCTCAATAGATATCATTAATATTTCATATACCGATCCTTGAGAGGCAGGGTTATTATTTTAAATTGTTTATTACTGGTTCTATTCATAATTCCATTAAAACTACGACGCATAAATGATATCATTCCTATTCTGTTATTGCTTGTCATAGTGCCTACCTCCTTTTATATATTTTCTATATGACATATTTTATTCTAAGCTTCTATCATTATGACAGTATAGTCATAATATGTCAATACATTTAATATTACAATTATGTTTCAAAGTAGAATGATTATTACATAATACTTGTTAACGTAATCTTTCTACATTAGTTTCTATCCATTTCTGTTCATGTTAGCTTATACATTAATTCTAAGTTGTTATATAATTATACAAAATAGATTGATTGAATAGCTACTAAAACAATAAGAGACTGTATAAATTCATTCCGAATATATAACAGTCTCTATGCTTTACAAGTATTTTTACTATTTTATTCTTGTGTAGTTTCTCCCTCTGTCTCTTCTGCACTCTCAGTTTCTTCATCTGAGGTTGTATTAGCTTCAGGTTCTTCACTATTTTCAGTACCTGTACCCTCATTGCTTTCTTCCTGTTCGCCATTCGACTCATTATCTTGAGTATCTTCCTCTTGCACTCTAAGTATACCAATATTGGCTAGAACATTATCTTTGACTTCGATTGTATAAGATTCCTTCCAACCTTCATAAAGAGCATTAAAAGCTTCCTGCTTCTGTATATCAATGGCATAGTCTTTCATTTGTTGAATGTATTGTTTGAACTGTTCAATTTCAGTTTCTTCTGGTTGAATAATTTCTTCTACTTTTATAATATGATAGCCATATTGAGTTTTAACCAAATCACTGAGTTGACCAGGTTCTACACTAAAGGATGCCTCTTCAAACTCAGGTACCATACGGTTAGTGCCTGTTTTTGCAACCATATATTCTCCACCGCTATCCTTAGACCCTGGATCTTCCGAGTACTGCCCAACCAATTCAACAAAATCTTCACCTGCTTTAAGCTTGTCCAACACATCCTTAGCTAAAGCTTCTTTTTCTTCTAAAGCTTCCCCTTCTAAAGGCTGCTGATTCTCATCTAGTGTACTGATTAAAATATGTCTCACTCTAGCCTTCTTTAAAAATTCTTCATAGCCTTGTTCTTGAACCTTAAGATATTCTTCACTTTTTTGAAGTTCTTGTTCTAACTTTTCTTCATCAGGTTTAAAATCCGCCATCTCTTGGTTAAATAATTCCTCTGAGAGTGCATTTGAATATAACTGTTTTTTTACAAGCTCTGAAGTTATACCATATTGCTCAATATCATTTTGATTTAATGATTCAAAAAAACTAGATGCCGCTTCATCTACTTCAGCTTTCTTTTCCTCAGAGAGTGTTACTCCCTTATCTGCAGCGACTTTTTCTAGAATAACGAGTCGTGTCAGGTAATCTATAGCTCCTTCTTTAGCTTTATCTTCAATAGTTACTCCTTCTTCTACTTCTATATCCCAATCCGTTACATTGTAATAGGTTTCATATAAGGATTGAATATTACGTAATACCAAAATTGCTTCACTTGCTTTGATTTCCTCATCATTAACGGTCATAATAATCGTTTCAGACGTTATAGCTTCTGCTTTAGTTTTTGAATCACAGCCTGTCATAGTTACTAGTAAGGCTATTGCTGTCATAAATGTCAAGATTGACTTTAATTTCATTTAACTACATCTCCTTTTCTTTGGTCTTTTACATTGAAAAACTATCATCGTCTTTCAAATACCAACATCCATTTTAATAGATTTTTCATTTAAAATCAATTTATTTTTAAACTTTTTATTCAACGAAGTCTCAAAATGAAATCAAGAGATTTGCATATCTTACTCTGCAATGCAAACCTCTTGATATGTGATATTACTATCCTTAGTTGTTTGTTTAATCATTCAAAGACTGAATACTAAGAGGAATAAGCCTCTTTCTGCTCCTTGGTATTAGCCTTTTCAATGCCTTTTCTTTCAATAATCATGACTTCAACCTCATTGGCTTCGTTAGAAACATAGCTATTAATATCTTTTTTCAATAATTTATATAATTTACTCTTCATAGTTTGTCCTAAGACCACTTTGGTTATGTCTAATTCGTTTATAAAACTAACAATTCTAGTGGCAACATCCTTATCACTTACAAAATGTACTTCTCCACCAAGCTCCTTCCCAAGTTCAAAAAGCTCTTCAAGTAATAAAACAGCATTTTCCTTTTCAAAAATACTCATAGCTTTTTCAACATGCAGGATATGAAGCTCTGCATTCAATGAGGAAGCAATTTTGGCACCTTTCTTTATTAACCTTTTTGAATTTTGTTGTATGGTTATGCATACTAATACTTTTTCTTTTATGTTACCCAAATGCCAAACCCCCTAGCTATCTATACATTGAATGATCATTCATTCAATAGCAACAATGATTTAATAGGTTTTATGATTGCCAAATTCAACCTATCATATAAGTTCCAACTTCATTATATCATTAAAGAAATTGACATTCTACAAAATACTTAAATGTTTACAAATTGTTCATAACGATTTCATGAATTTTTCATATATAAGCCCATAGTACTATTGTATACCTTTCCTACACCCCACCCTATAATTCTGCATAATATCTTATTAAATTACACATCATTATGACTTAGCGTTCTTGCATATTTATCTTCTTCCGTTCTCATGTATTTCATTGGAAATAACGAACATATTCTATCCATTAATTCACTATAAAAAAGCTCTTCAGAAACTTCCTCTTCAGTTGCAAGCCTTCTTTTTATCCAATGATTATAATCCTTCTCATTGCAAGCTCGAAGTTCCTTTTTTATTTCTTTAATACCCTTCGAGCCTCCTTTACTTAGTATTTTATCAATACTTCCTTCTAAGGCAAATACATCAGAATCTTTACAACTCATATTTCCCACTCCCTTTCTTCTATTCATAGTATTTCAAAAATATCATAAACCATTCATATAGCACTAATTCATATTATGTACACTAAAATGTTTTACTAGAATATCCTATGTAGGTTAGGTATTTTTTGTTCGTTTTTTATTTTAAATAAGTAAAGGGCAAATAAATATTATGAGTTGGAATATTTTTTAATTATTTACTTACATTATTCTATTATATTAATTAACCTAAAAAAATATGATTAAAATATTAAAATATTTTAATTCTATCCTTAAAACCAGCTATTGTTACCATTTGATTTAGCCAATTCAGCCTATATCCTCATAATTAATGTTAGTTATGTTTTTACAATGTAACTTATTAAAGGATAAATAGAAGTATTAAGCTTTATTAGAAATTGGTAATTATTTAACAAGTGTAAAAGACTAAGTTTGCTTTAGAATTCATTAATACCGTTTAAAACACTCACAAATTCCCCAATTTTTAACCTCATATTTTATTTAAAATAATTAAAAACACTTCTCTTTACAACTAAACTTCATTAAATAGTGTATGAATATTACAACAAAAGCTCCGTTTTATGTTTATATTATACACCATGTAAGGGTATCATTTCAACAATAGATTGAATAAAAACATTTTGTCTTAATTTGTCAGTTGAATAGCTCAATTACTGTATATCCTTATTATCTATACAATAGTGATGCATTAGTTCTTGTCTAGCTAAACTCTCATAATTATTCCTCAAAACTTAAGCCACAGGTATAACCTGTGACTTTAAAATTTGGACTAATAAAAATCTGGATAATAATAATCTCCATAATAGCGACCGCCGCCTCTATAAGAGTAAGGTCTATAACCATAATATGGATAGAATATTCGTCTTCCTCGTCGTCTTCTTCTATTCCTTCTGCCTCTTCGTCTAAAAATTTCATTTAAAAGCATAACTTTTACTGAATTTCTCATCCACCGATCATATCTTCGTTGAGTAGTATCTACAGACTTTTCCTTTGTTTCAATTTCTTCCATCATCATTGTATCTTCAGCCATTAGTCTTTCATACAACATATCTGTCAGCATTTCAATCGCTTCTTTGTCCGGGTACTCATCATACATGTAACTACCTTCATACTCCATTTTATCGCATTCTTCATCTATAAGACGCTGGAGTTTTCTACATATATCTGGGTACATTTTCTTCATATAGACAATATCCATTTCTTCCATACCTTGATAATCTTCTTCAGGGTATTGTACGGGTGCGTCTACAGAAGGATAATAGTACTTTTTGTTTTTATCATACGAAAAGTTAGGATTATAATGCTTATCATAAGGATTTTTATATTTTTTCAAGTTAAATCCTCCAAAATCAACTTCAATATAAATATATGCTTCTGTTGTTGATTGGTTCTTAGCATTACACCCTTTAATCAATTCTTCTAATCCTTGCCCCCAGCTTTGCAAACTTTTCCACAACTTTTTCATATCCTCTGTCGATATGGTAGATATCATCAATAATAGTTTTCCCCTCCGCTCTTAATCCAGCTAATAATAAAGCTATACCAGCTCTCAAATCTGTAGCACAGACATTGCTGCCTGTTAATGTTTTCACTCCTTTAACTACAGCACTTCTTCCTTCAACCTTGATATCTGCACCCATTTTAACTAGCTCCGACACTTGCATAAACCGATTTTCAAAAATAGTTTCAATTAAGACACTTGTCCCGTCGGATACAGACATCAGCGACATATAAGGCGCCTGCATATCTGTAGGAAATCCTGGAAAAGGCAGCGTTTTAATATCTGCTGAATGAACACCAGCATCAGCTTTCACTCTGATTTTATTATCCATTACTTGAACTATGACATTGTTTTCCTCAAGTTTTGCTATTAACGGATTTAAGTGCTTTGAAATGACATTTTCAATCATGATATCCCCATTCGTTATTGCAGCTGCAATCATGAAGGTACCTACTTCAATTCTATCAGGAATGATCTTATATTTAACGCCTTTTAGCTGCTTCACACCTATAATTCTAATGGTATCTGTTCCTGCACCATGTATTTGAGCACCCATTTGTGACAAAAAATTAGCAAGATCAACAATTTCAGGCTCTACAGCTGTGTTTTCAATAATTGTTTCGCCATCTGCTAAAACAGCAGCCATCATTAAGTTTTCTGTTGCACCCACACTTGGAAAATCAAGATAGATTTTTCCTCCAACTAATCCCTTAGATCTTGCTTCAATATAGCCATACTCCTGTCGGATCTCTACCCCTAAAGCTGAAAATCCTTTTAAATGTAAATCAATGGGTCTTGTACCAATAGCACAGCCCCCTGGAAGAAATATTTTGGCATAGCCTTCTCTTGCTAATAGAGGGCCAAGCATAAGAATAGACGCCCTCATTTTTTTTACTAAATCATAGGTCATATCCTTGCAATGAATAGTGTCCGTTTTGATTTTAATAACAGCGTCTTTTTGATCCCAGTTAATGTCTGCTCCAACATACTCCAGCAGTTCTTTCATAATAACTACATCTTTTAACATTGGAATTTCCTGTACTTCACATCCCTCATCCGTTAAAAGAGAACCAACTAAAATAGGGAGAACCGAATTTTTAGAACCACTAATTCTAACTTTTCCTTTTAAACCTATAGATTTTTGAATTTCAAGTCTGCTCAATGCTGTCTGTCCTTTCTCTAACTATTTCTAGTAATCAATCGTAATAACAGGTATTGCCCCGTATAGGTAGGTACAGTTTTCCTCTTCATTATAGGTAACTGCTAGGTCAACATTAATTTTTTTGCCATTGGTTATGACATGTTCGTCTATATAATCACTATAAGCATAAATACTATATATTTCTGATGACTGAAAGTCTTCTTTGACTTGACCATCAAGATAGTTTAGCACATGATTCATAGCCTTTCTTGCTGTACTTTTATCAATATGTCCATTCATTCTACTGGTGATAGTTAAGCTATCGTTAGGTTGGATACCTAGTTTATCAAAAATATTATCCATCTTCTTCTTATAGTAAACAATACTTTTACATTTATTATTTAACGTTATACCGACGATTAAAAAATTTTCAACTTTTAAACGACTTTTTTCAACTTCTTCTATTTTTTGACTTACCTTTATCTGAACAGTACCATCTTTAGACTGCCGTGTAAAATGAGCCGTTCTCTTATAATCGCCATCATCCATGTCGATAGCATACTCTGGCGTTAATTCTAACTGTTCTGCAACGTCGCATATAAGCCCTTTGAGTTCAGTTTCTGTCATATAGCTTTGACTGTATTTACCCCATAGACTTACATCTGCCTCAATTAGTTTAAAATCTGTATGATTGAAGGCATCAACGAACTTATCAGTACCATCTGTTGTTAAGCTTTCCAATCGGCTCACTAAGAATAAAATGCTTATTACCATAATTATGTAGAGATAATGCTTTCTCTGCATATAAAAAACCCCCAATCTTTTCCTTTAGTTCTATCTAAAGTATAAACATTGAGGGGTGTAATTATACATTTTATGGATTACCATATTTTAGCGTGTTGTATGTAAAGACTGCAATACTCTTGAGAGTAAGACAGCACACTGCTCTCTTGTTGCTTTTAAATCAGGCTGATATGGGCTGTAATAGCTGTCATCAGACCTGACAATACCGCTTTCAGCTAAAGCCTTAAAAGCTTCTTTACTCCAATGCTGGATATCAGGATCCTTAAAACTGCTGTTAGAGTCGTATAAAGTGAAGGTTCTATTAATTACCGTTAATACTTCTCCGATAGTTATACTCCCATCAGGGTCAAACTTTTGGAGTCCTTTACCAACCAGGATTTTTTTGTCTGCCAGTGTCATAATATAGGGTTTAGCCCAAAAGGTATCTGTAACATCCGTAAAGGTAGAATCCAAATTCTTCAAAGTATATTGTGCAGCGTTGACAACCATTGTTGCAAATTCTGCTCTTGTCACTGTATGATTTGGTCGAAAGGTTTCATCAGAATACCCATTAATAATTCCTCTATCATATAGATTTAAAATGTGGTACTTACTCATTGTATCTTCGGGTAAATCTAATAAACCATTTTGACTCGTATGCTTTAACACAATTTTCACAGGAAATACTGCATGGTTTAATTCTATAGTTTTTTTATCCCATCCCTTTGGCACATTTCCTACCTGATAATTTATCTGCAAAACATCTTTATCAATTAGATTCCAACCATTGATCATAATAGCTTCGGTATTTTCTTCTTTCCATTTTAAATGGATATCCGCTTTATGGTCAGTTATAAAAGACACTTCATATATGACTCTGTCTTGAGCCATGGTATCGTGGGGTAGTAATGCTAGTAGTAATAAACTCAATACTATCAGTCGCTTTATCATGGTATCACCTCTATTTTAGTTACTAACTTTATCCCATATAGAAAAGAGCTCTCCGTAGGTTAAATATTCTTTTGGTCTTAAGTTTTCAGGGTCTAGCATAAATCCTATTTCATAAGCTTTCGCTATATTGGAGCTATAACTCTGGCTTATGCCTGCATTCTTTTGTATCTGGTTTGCAACCTGAGAGCGAATAGGTACTTCGCCATTGAGAATTTCATACGTTCTTGTAAACATTGATATAGCCTCTTCTCTTGTTAAAGGCTTATCAGCTATTTCATTATCTAATATTATTTTAGCAGTAACCATTTGCTTTTTCTGGCTGGACGCTATAGGTTTCTTAACATCAACTTCATGTTTATCTGAGAGTATAGATAATAAGATATTTGCAACCTGAGTTTCACTAACCTTATCATCCAAATCAACGGTTGTCTCTAGTCCCGCTATCGTGAACTTGTTATAAATTGATTTCATGTAGGACTGCGCCCAATGACCACTATTACTTGATATGGAACTGCCCCCATCTATAAGATATACCCCATAGGTGCCTAACACACTGGTCTTAATGGTCATATACCCTTCATAAGCATTGTACTCGGCATCTGCTTCTTGCCACTGATTCTTATAATCCTTTTGATACGCTATAGCTTTTTTATCATATAAGTTGTACCTTGTCGTTGTCTTAAGGTCTACAGAAAGAGCTTTATCTGTATGGTCAATCTTTTTATTGCCTTTATTTGATCTTAAAACAATCATAACTCCTTGTGCTTTAGCAGCTGATAAATACTCCTCGCTTGGCTTTCCATTATAAGGTTCTATCATAATGTGCACAGTAGGTATTTCTCCGTAGCTATTGACTTCTTTATTAATATGAGATGCTATGGCACCATAGGGCAGTGTGAACAGCATATCCCCTGTATCAATGGTTAAATCAACCTTAAATTCATCAAAAGCTGTGATGATACTATAGGGAATGGTCACCTTTCGTCTTTCGATTGACTTACCTTCATATCGCGCAATATCAATATAAAAGGTATATTGGTTTTTTTGAATCAGTTCTGAGATGAGCCTTTGATCGGTATGATAATCTTCGTCTTCCATACCTCTAAATCTATATTCTAATTCCTCATCGTCTTCATCATAAATAAACTCATAGTTATCGGTTGGCAGTAAATCAAAATCTGTGTCCACATCTGTATCAAATTCACCATCCGTTGGAACTGTTGTAATCTTTATCGTCTTAGAGTAAGTACTAGATTCCTTAACAATAGTCTGCCCATCTTCACTACCCGTTATGGTTAACCTTGTTTTCATACGAATATAATAATGCCTATTAGGCAGCAAATTATTAATCTTGACTAAATTTTTATCAAGAAATTCAACATTGGTTGGCTGAACATCATTCTCTCCACCACTATTTACCATATAAATAGGATCTATGAACTGTGGATTATCAGCCACTTCCATAATATAGGCATAAGATTTTTTTACTTGACTGCCTTCTTCATTAGGTACATCATCAGCATGCAATAGCCATTCTATAGATATGAAATCTGAGTCTACATTTTTATCATAACCATGTGCTCTCATGCTTTGTAAAGAAGCTAAACCAATTCCTTTGGGATATCTAGGATTGGATACATCCTTCGTATGACCAATATAAGGATTACTCCATACTGACATCGTACCAGTTTCTGGATTGTTTGCCTTTATCCAGAAATAATACTCTGAATCTGGAAATAAATCATCAATAACAACCTCATAAAAAGAACCATCAGTAGGATATTCTGGATCTAGTGGGTTACTTGGAAGCGATATAACAACGTCTTGTGCTGTCGTAAAATCTTCTTTATCCGAATATTTCAACTCGTAGGTAAAGGCTGTATTATACTTCCACGAAACCGTTATACTGGTATCGGTATAGTCCGCTATATGCAGTGCAGGTACCGTTGGTTCTGGATTAATAGGGCTGGCATCATCTTCAGTTGCCACAACAATAGCAGCTGGATAATGCGCCATTACTAAATCACCTGTATGTACCACTCTATAAGGATATACTAAAAACAAATATAGACTGTTAGGTGAAAGTCCCTCTTCTACATAATAAAGATAATCCACATTCATATCATCTTCTAAAGGCTGTATGTCCTTCCATGCAATAGGCTGTGTTCCATCTTTGTCTCCTTGCACCAAAGCGGAATAATAATCCGAAAAGGAATACGTAGGATCGGTTAGTTTCATAGTATCTATCTCATTTTGTACTTGGGCATAAGGTATTTGATAAAACTTGTATTGTACGTCTGAAACACCGAAGGCATCAGAACCTAGATCGATTTCTCTTCTATAAACATCAAAATCAGCATACTCTACACTACAAGCACGTACATAGGCAATCAAACGATCTATTTCTGCTTCATTTTTATATATGGTAAAGCACTCCGTTTCTGCTGTTGGCTCTGTATGTATGGTTCCATTTTCTTCGACCCAAACCTGATGTGACCAAGATGAAAGCTTATCATATTTAATGGGATCTTTTGCTATAACCTCCCACCAGTTCTCTTTCCAAGTAACTCCAACTGCATCAGTCGTTACTTCATCTTCTTTGATTTTAAGAGGCGGTTTAACAATAGATGGTGGCTCAAAAGTATCCCCATCATACCCATAATAAATACTAACAATGGTAGGCTCTGAAACACTTTCTTGTGTTCCCCAAACCTTCTTTGCTACAATTTTAATGTAATACATTTGATTGGGTACGATTTTTTGTAGCTCAGAGTAATTGGGATCATAATAATAGTCTAAAATATGTCGAAATCCTAATATGTCCCCAGAGCTATTGGTAATCGTATTGGACGATGAAGGATCCGTATATTTTTGATTGTCAACAATCTTAATAGCCGTTGTTAAATCTTCTAATTCTTTTGTCACGTATATATCATAATACGTATTCGTATCAATGATAGAATTACCAAAGGTAGGGGAGGTTGGATCGGTGTCCTTATGTCTAAAGGAACCCCAAACAAAATGGATATGCTCATCATCATCATCAACATGGAACGTAATATCCTGATCTAATAAATTATCAATATTACCTGTATAATAATGACCTTCAACTAAGTACTTTTCCTGTAACAACGCTTTAATCTCATCTACCGTATAATTGTTTTTTAGGTCTTCTATGATTTTCTGATTAATTACATTCGGAACATACGGCTTGGTAGGCTGGATCTGTAAATTAATAGGAACGTAAGGAACCTTTTCTGATTCTGGCTCAATTGGAATTTTATTACTGTCTGAAACGGCTTCATACCTAAGCAAAAGCTGATATTCAACCTCTTTATCCGGCTTAGGAACCTTATAATACTCCATGTTGGCAGCCTTGTCATCAAAGACCACAAGGTTACGTCCTTGTCCATCCAGATACTCAACTAATCTAGCTTCGACCAATTCATACTCATCCTGTCCCTGTCCCAATTTGAAATTGGCAGGTATATCCCACTCTAATCTCACATACTGTCCATCTTCATATACTTCTAGATTAATATTGGTTGAACAGGTAAAGATATGTGGATAGTTTCTATTTCTTGTAACTGGTTCACCTTCAAAGTATTCTTGAACAGGCTCAACCATGATAGAATATATTTGTCCAGGGTAGATATTATGAGTTAAAGTATATTTTAACTTATTTCTTTTCGTTACTGGATCATAAAATTCTTCTACTTCTGGATCGGATGCTTTTAAATCTGTAATTTCTCCTTCTTTATTATTCAATAGCTCTTGCTTCGATTTATTGGAATAATCTCCAGTTGCATAGACAATACGATAAGGCATATCCGCAATATTAACACTATCCCATACTACTGAAATACTAGTATCATCTGGAACTAAATCCACATAAACATCTGTAATTGCGAAAGCTTTTTCTGTGCCACCAACCGTAGGAGCTAGAACATAGGTAGGCTGACCATCAATAACCACCGTGTGATAATGATAGGGCTGTACAGCAATCTCATAGAGACATCCTGTATCTAATACTACTTCTTCATGAATATCTATGGTTTTATTATTATAAGCCTCCGTTCCTTTACTAATTTTTATGGTATCTGTATTCCCTTTTGTTCTATTAAAAACGGTAACTTCATAATAATCTGGTTCATGAACGTTCATAGGATCCGAAGCAACATCCCAAGAATCTGGATCGTTCCAGCTGACAGTCATGGTTGGTCTAAGAACAGGCTTTCCCGTCACAACATCCTGACCCAATATATAGTGAACGTCATCGACAGTAACACTTTCTACAGGAATCTGAATATTTGCATAGCTTTCATTCTTCCAAGCTGCGTTAGTGATACATAGAACTATGACTATCCATAGGGCTATTTTTTTGTTATTCATCCTAACCACTCCTTTACCAATCAATGTTATTCTCTACTCGTGTTATCAGATCTAATGCTTCTTCAACTGTCATATTCTGGGTTGGCTTTAGTAAACCATCCGAGATAGGAATAAGACCTAGGTTAGCTCCAATTAACAGTATGGATTTATAAGACTCATGAATAGCATGATAGTCCTCAATTAATGCATAATCATGAATTCTTACAGATTCTAGCTGTATATCATATTTTTTGCCATAAGTTTTTACAAAGATATAGAGAGCTTCCTCTCTCGTTATACTATTATAGGAACCTCCATTTAATAGAGTGATACCATTTTTTGCAAGCCAACTGTTGTCATCTTGTCCTTTTTTGGCACCTAATAACCGTGCCGCAGAAGCTATAATTTGATACTTATAAGCCACTTGAGTTTCACTCTTAATTTCATCCCTGCTAAAAATATCCAATAAATCATATTGACTAACCACATCCGTAGTTAATCCACTGTATGCTCCATCTAAATCATCAAAGCTGATGGATTTCTGAGTGAAGATATAACTGCCAGGCTGATCCAGATCCAGCAGATATCGACCATTGCTAAATGTCGTCACCACTTCTGTAAAACCATGGCTCTCTTTTTTAAAAGCTTGAGCCTGTAGGATATCATCGTCATCTAAGGTTGTGGCTAAATATAAGGGTACCTCTAGCTTTTCAATCATACTATAATCATCTTTAATGTATCGATCCATTAAAATGGTAACTTCTCGTCTATGATCCTCTTTCACTTCATCTAGTGTCTCATTGACTATTTCTAATAATCTCTCATCGTTAATGCCATTTTCCAGCTCTTCTTCAAGCTTATCCATCAAGGTGACCTTATGGTCATTAATTTCTGCATCTAATTCAGTCAGAATTCGTTCTTCAATATAACTTTCTGTACCCGTACTGCCTACAACCTGTATTTCAAGATTAACTAAATCACTGACAGGTTTTTTACCATTAACTAATTCATGATATTGACCCTTATGCAGGGTGACTCTTATAAAATAATCCTCTAAATTACTGTCGTAAGCTTTTATTTTTTTCACGATATCCGATATTTGCTTAGTCGTTCGTATATTGATTGTAAACGGTCTTATGCCAACCTGCGTTTCACCATTCTTTATACATAAGGTCACTTCATTATTATTTGCCTCATCTATGACTTCATGTGGTAAATAGTATGTAAGACTGTAATTCTCTTCGCCCATTAGGTCGAATTGTGTATTTGAAGCTTGTGTCAATTGTCCCTCCATATTAGCTTCTCTATACTTAACGATAAAATGCTTATCATCACCATCTAGCTGCCAGAAGGAGACATGTTTTAAAGTCTCTGCCTGCTTAAGATAAAAATCTATATATTGCTTGTATTTATTTTCTATATCATGTGTCACTTGATCAAAATCTGTTCTCGTCACCACGCTATCCGTAAAACTAGACGTTGGATAAACCAATAATCCATCGGGTAACGATTCAGGTTCTTTTGTCTTGTCAACAACTCTTACCTTGATACTATAGCTTTTACCTGGGTCTAAATCACTGATCCTATAATAAAGCCTAGAGTAACCATCCTTAGCCCCATCTACTTCTTCTATAAAACTCGTTGTATACTCATCATAGGTATAATCAATGTCATCGTCTGACTTGATATAAATCTCCATAATATAGTTATTACTTATATCTGAACCTCTTGGTATAGGCGCATCAAAGCGAATAATAGATTCTGTCTTAGCATCATACGTATAGGGTTCATAAGCTACTGTTAAGTTGATGGGTGCTGCTATAGGCGAAGTGGTTATAGTATCTGCAACCCAAGTCGAAGCTTGAAGAACAACCTTGTTTTGTATTCGTACGGTTCTTACATAGTAGTAGATTACTTTATTGGTATTATTACTTGTATCCGTTAATGTTATCTTATTCGTACCCACCTCAAAGGTCTCAGATGCTTCTAACCATTCTTGTGTCATTTCGTTATACTTAACCAGTTTAGCTGTTCCATCCTCTACATATAAACGCCATGCTTCAACAGGTTCAGTTAATAAACTCGATTCTACAATATCTTCTACTTTAGTTTCTCTTGAATCTAGAGATGTTGGCATGGAACGATTCTCAATACTAAAGATTTCAAAACCATAGGTGTCTTCTGCAAATTCTATTGCTTCTGGATAAGTCCATGTTAAAATCGTCTTTGTCGAGTTCTCTTCTGCAAATTCAACAATAACCTCCTCAGGTGCGATAGGTATTTTTTCATCTTCTCCTGGCTCAGTTGGTATAACTGGCGAAGTCATGCTGATCATATTGGATGGTTCAGAATACTTTCGACTCTCCGCAGCAGTTATCTTATCTTTAACTTCAAGCTTAGTAACTACACGAACAAAGTAGTTGGTATTGGGATCTAGATTCTCAATATCAACACTAATATCACCTTTTTGAGACGAGAAGGTTGGAACTTCAAAAAACATAACGTCCCCCTGTCTTAAATCCCTAAGCTCAGAATCCGTAAGTTGAACCCTTTCCGAACCATACGTTAACTGATCATACGTTGAATGATCATCCGCATCTTTTATATCCTGCTTATCTAAATCTTTTAATTTATTTTTATCCTGAGTAATATACACACCGTAGACAATTTTTTGTAGTTCTAGATTGATAGGATACAGCATTTGATCGTTATAATTATCTATATCTATTGCCTTCCAGCTCACATCGACTGCGATAGGGTCTGTTTTTTCTTCAACTGTTTTAGGTTGATAGCCTAAATGGTCAACGATAGGTACATCAAGGCTAATCATACTTAGAGATAAACTTTCTGGTATAGATTTATCACTAAACCCTAAACCATCATTGGAAACATATACAGAACGCATCCTTAAAAAGTTGATACCCGGAAATTCATAGTCATAAGAGGTTACGCCAGGTAAAACTGTATATTGAATAGGACTAAAAGAAGATTGAATATCAGGTATATTCGACCATCCTGTACTATCTTTTATGACAACGTCACTCACAGCAAATAGATTTTCATTCTTATTATACCCGTTCGTATAATTATTAATGGCAAATCCATCTGCAAGAGGCATTCCTGTATTCACTTCTGTAACGACTATGTCACCACTGTCCTTAGATACCTTAAATACTTTGATGACCTTATAACTATTATCCAGTGTATCCGATGCAACATCATTCATAAGCAGTTCATAATAGATATCTCCATTATCCAGCATATCATCTAACATTGGATTATCCGTATCATTCCTAGGTGCCTGCCAAAATAAATCAAACTGTACTTTGGATGGTTCGTTAGACAAGGCGTTCGTAGGAGGTACAACTGCTAAATTGGTTATACTATCAATTTTAGGCACTGGTGGTGGTATGTTTTCATCATCTACTGGAATATATTTAATCACTTGAGAGCGCAGAGGAGAACCTGCAAATTCCACACCCACCTGATAAAACTCCTGAGTACTGCCATTATTGAAAGGTACTGGAATATAGATATTGGTATCACTATAATCTGAACTATGATAGTGCTTTAACCATATATCATCTTCTCCAAATTCTGATTTTAAGCTCTTACTGTAATAAATGGTATATTCAAGCTCATCTTCGTTGCTTCCTGAATAAGGTACGATTTCTAAATAGGCATCTTCTATACTCGCCCTTTTGATCTCATAGCTTAAATAGGTATAGCCATATTTGTTCTCTGGCTGATAATTATCAAATTCATAATTAGGACTCTCATCAAATATAACATTTACGTTATAAATTTTACTTGCATCTAAATCGTTCCATTGCATAAAATCCGTATCTTCTTGATGTAATGTACTCTTATCCTTAACAATTTCAATGGTATATAAGCCTGTCACCATATCATACTTATACTCAACATTATCATTAACCGTACTTGATAATGGTGCATCGATAATATTATCGTCTTGAGCGTTCAATTTCATTTTAAAATCTGTATAATCTGTGCTACCTATCTCAGATAGATCAATAACAGCACCTATTGAATTCAGTTGTGCCGCAGCTATCTCATATTGCCGAGTTATCTCATTAAATATTTTAGGCTGTTGAAAATTAATCCGTAACCCCGGTCTATTTCCTGGTTTCTCATTGACATAATCAGCTACACTTGTTGGTATGTTCAACGAGGTGATATTCTCATTCGTTCCATCTGATTTCGGTATCCAATGCGTTGGTGTCACCTTAAATTCTGCTAATGATCGGAGTAACTCAATTGTTTCAACTTTCCCACTGGGAACTGTAAGTTGACAAGGCACAATATGTCCTTTAGGTAATCCCTTTGATAAAAAATATAGCGTATTGGATTGTATATCCCACTTAAATCTTACATCCACATTATTGATACTAAAACTAGAACCAGGATACATAGAGCTGGCGCCTCTCTCTACCACAAACTCAACAGCACCACTGGTTACAGTCTTGGCTACTGTCTCTAGCTTAGGTACTAGAAGTTCATAATTCATTTCCGCATAGGATTTATCCACTTCACCCTGTGTTATTGAAACAGGAGAACCAGTCGTCATGTCATCTAAGAAATACTTAACTTTAAGTTCATCTACCATATATTCAAACATGACCGTTGTTCTAATTTGATCCTTCATATAATATTCTAATTGATAGGAACCATAATCATCTAAATCCCATTTTAAAAAGATTTCGTCGTCCCCTGCCTTATTACTAACTATCTTAAGCAATTCATCGAGTGTATCATTCTTTTCCCATTTGTACCCTATTTCAGTTTCTGCACGACTGGTCATCATAGGTGTAAAAGACGGTCCCATGATATTGAACGCTATACAAAGTAGCATCAGCCATACTACTTTTTTGGAATGCTTCATTACTGATTCCTCCCAACGTAGACTAAAAACATTATTTTATTTATTATACCATTAAATGACAATTGAACAAAGCTTCCTAGTATATTCAGTAGTGATAATCATATGATTTCGTATCTTTTGAGGCACTCATTACTATTATATAGGAACTCCTATTAATATATCGGTTCCTATTTTCCATATATTGATATTTTAAATATTACTGTTCCGTTACAAGTTGGTTTAATATTAATTTCTATATGTTCTAGCTAGAGGTAGTCTATGCAAAAGGAAGGATACATTTTTATCGCCACTCATTCCTATAGCAGAAGATGAATGTAATAATTCGTTAAGAAGTTATAGTAATGATTAATTAGTATTTGTAATAATTGTTAATAAGGAGTTAACTAAATACTTTGTTGACTTCTTATTAATAAACTCTAAGCGATCCCTTTAATCAGTGAAAAAGTAAAACTATCCATATTAATCGTAATACACAAGTATATTGTGTACTTGTTTAATATTTTCCCATTGGTGTTCCTTCCATTTTAACATACAATTATTCTTTAGACAGAATAAATATATCTAACACATTTACTTCTGAATACAATATAATATATTTATATTCAGCACAAAATCTTCTATATAGTAATAAATTATTACATATATTAAATACTAAAATTATGTTTTTATTTAATTATTTGGTTGACGTTGTTATGCTTTTATAGTACAATTTTTAAAGAATGCATTCTTAATATTAAATAAAAAACAAAAATTAAGCATAAGAACTCTTAACCATTTTATTGTCCTTAACATTATTATCAACATAATTTAGTATCTAATTCAGCTGTATGTATACTTATTACTCACTGATTTTTGTGCTTACTATCAGCAAAATCCAACATACTTTAAAAAAATATATTGCTGCTACAACTAAATATAATTAAAATAATGTAAAAGGAGTACTAAAATATGAAAATTAATAAAAATTTAGTTATTATAACAATTGTTGCTATATTAATGAATACCTTATCGTTAAACATATCGGCAAAAACAAACTTAGATCCTATCAATGTAAATTATCTAGGTCATGGGGAGTTTGAAATTAATACTAGTAATAATATCACAAGAGATTCTTCGCAAACAAATTATATTAAAAAAATTATCGATACTATTTATAAGATTGAAAATGGTAAATCTAAGTATGGTTTTGATACATTACTTAAAGTTTCTAACGGCAATCTAATGGCAGTGGGAGAACTAACATTAAATATTAATAATATTGAAGATATATATGGCTATAATGAATTATAGCCTACCTGATTATATGGAAAATGATTTATTAAGTGCATATGAAAATAATAAAAAGCTTAATAACCAGAATGCAAGTATTACTATTTATAGTCCTTATTTATTAAATGAGAAAAGATTAAACTATGCCAATATAGTTCAATCTTTTTCTCCATCAAATAAATTATTTTCTGAACCTCTTACTAGGGCAACTGAGAGTTCTATTTACTATACTGGTTATCTAGGATATAAATATAGAGATGATATGTATATGTATATTGGAACAAGTAATTGGACACGATTATTTACAACTGAAAACTTACTACAGCAAGTGTTAACAAAACAGATAAAGACTATTATATTGAGCGAAATTGATGATATCACTACCGAAAACAAATACGCAAGTATGGTTTTTTCCTTATACCAATTGTATTCTTCGTGGAAAGACTTAACTGTAGTAGATGTTACTCCTGAGGATAAATTAGAAGTTAAGTTAGTGGAAAGAAAATGGCAAAAAAGCACTAGTATTTATTTTAATGGATATTATGATTTAGGTTGTCGTTCACAACAAAGCTGGATGAATTGGAAAAATAGCTTATCAATTGGTGGAGACGTTGATATAAGGGATACTGATGTGGAACATACAAAACTGGATGGATATGATAATTCAGATTATTGGGCATGGATAAACAAGGGTACCTTAGAAACATATAAACAAGAGATTACAAATTATACCTATAAAGATTATCCATATACATTTAGATCATTGTTTTAAATAGTACTTTTTTGTAGACATTAATCATATATATATTATGTTAAGCTTTCTTAACTAGTTAAATGAGAGGAGCGGCAATTATTAACCCTTAATAGTTAGTAGAGGTATCGTTGCCAAATTAAATGAAAAAAAATATACTTATATGTATCATTATTATTGTTTTGTTAATGATAGTTTTACGTCCAAAAAGTTTTGAAGAAGTATTTTTTGTTGAGTCTAATAATATTCAACGAATTAAATTACATATTTCTTATAATGATAATAATTATAAAGAACTATCTATAAATAATGAAAGTGAAATACAGGAAATTCTATCACTATTTAATAACCATAAATATATTAGAATTATAAATACTAACCAAAGAAAAGCAACCCATAGTGTTAAGATAGCACTATGGGTTATAGAAAATAATAGAATTACTACGCTACAGCTAGATGAGAAAAAAAATCATCTTATAGTTAATGAAAAAAAATATTTAATTACCAAAAAAAGTCTTTTTGAAAGAATATCTGATTATTTAAAAATAAAATCATCCTAATATCAATACGAATATATGCTTACCCTACTAAAAAAATCATTTAGTATACTATAACACATAGTATTATATAAATTCTAAATTAAGACATCCATTGACTCAACTCTTCACTTGTACCAAGCACAACATGCCCCGATTCTACTTCCACTAACTGCCCTAAATCATAATCTATAGTTGATTTATCATAATGTACTCTTTTTCTATACCTCTCGTATAAAGGATTTGGTTGTGGTATTGCAGATAATAAAGATTTCGTATAGGGATGTATAGGGTGATTGTAGATATCACTCGCACTTCCTAATTCTACAATTTTCCCTAAGTGCATGACGCCAATTCTATCACTGATATATTTTACCATAGACAAATCATGAGCGATGAAAATATAGGTTAATCCTCTCTCCTCCTGTATTTTCTTCATAAGATTAACGACTTGTGCTTGAATAGATACATCTAGTGCACTGATTGCTTCATCAGCAATGATAAAATCAGGCTCCATAATTAAGGCGCGTGCAATACCTATTCTCTGACGCTGTCCTCCGCTGAACTCATGAGGATACCGATGCGCATGCTCTCTGGATAAACCAACAACTTCTAATAATTCGTATACCTTTTCTGTTCGTTCTTCTTTCGTATCATACATCTTATGTATATCTATGCCTTGTGCAATAATATCCATGACTTTTTTCCTCGGATTTAAGGATGCCATTGGATCTTGAAATATCATCTGCATTTTTGTTCTAAGCATTTTTTCTGTTGTCTTGTCTATATGACCAGATATTTTTTTATGATTAAAGATAATTTCTCCACCAGTCGGATGATAGAGTCTTATAATACTTCTACCTGTAGTGGATTTTCCAGAACCACTTTCGCCTACAAGACCAAAGGTCTCTCCTCTATAAATATCAAAGGATATGTCATCTACAGCTTTAAGGATACCTTTTCTACCAATTTGAAAATACTGTTTTAGGTTTTTAACACTTAAAATCATGTTATCTTTCATGAGGTACCCCCTTTTTCATCTTCTTAATACGCTCTTTTAGCATAGCTGGCATTTCAATAGCAGGCGCATTTTCATGTAAAAGCCACGTAGCCGCATAATGCGTATCGCTAATTTTAAAAAAAGGTGGCTCTTCTTCAAAATCAATTTTTAAAGCAAACTCACTTCGTACTGCAAATGCATCTCCCTTTGGAGGTTCAAGTAAATTGGGAGGGGCTCCCGGAATAGCATAGAGTTCATTTGAAGTGTCCTCCATTTCAGGAACAGATGCTAATAATCCCCACGTGTATGGATGATAGGGTTCTAAGAATATTTCTTGAACCGTTCCATACTCAACTATTTTCCCAGCATACATAACTGCCACCCTGTCGGCTACATTGGCAACAACACCTAGGTCATGCGTAATGAAAATAATAGATAGACCAATTTTTTGTTGTAATTCTTTAATAAGTTCAAGTATCTGAGCCTGAATGGTAACATCTAATGCTGTTGTAGGTTCATCTGCAATTAGTATACGTGGATTACAGGCAAGCGCTATAGCTATAACAATCCGCTGCCGCATACCGCCGCTCAATTGGTGTGGGTACTGCTTATATCTTTTTTCTGGCTCTGTAATACCTACCAGCTCTATTAATTCTATAGCTTTTGCTTTAGCTTCTTTTTTAGATAAATTTTGATGTTCAACTAAGCTTTCTAAAATCTGATATCCGACCGTCATCGTTGGATTAAGAGATGTCATCGGATCTTGAAATATCATGGCAATCTTTTTTCCTCGAATAGCTGTTATCTCTTGTTTTGTTAATTTTGTCAGATCCATACCATCAAAAAGTACTTCTCCATCATCAATCATACCATTTTTGGCTAATATACCCATAAGAACTTTTGTTGTCACTGATTTTCCAGAACCGCTTTCTCCTACGATAGCTAATGTTTCCCCTTTATATAAATCAAAATTCACACCTCTAATGGCACGAACCATTCCATTATGCGTTTTGAAAGAAACATGCAGATTATTCACCTGTAGTATTTTTTCCATTCCACTCACCTTCCAACTAAAATCATAAATCGAACAATTCTATATAGGTAATCAATACATGCTAATTCTGCTTCATTTTAGGATCTAGTGCATCACGAAGTCCATCCGCTAATAAATTAAAGCTAAGCATAAGGACAGCTAACACAATAACAGGTGCTATTATCATATAGGGATATACTAATATTGATTTATATCCATCATTGATGAGTACACCAAGTGAAGCCATTGGCGGCTGAAGCCCTAAACCAATAAACGCTAAAAATGATTCATAAAATATAGCATTTGGAATAGAAAACATACTCATAATAACAACCTGACCGAATATGTTTGGTAGTAAATCTCTAAATATAATCTGTGATTTGGATGACCCTAATGTTTTAGATGCTAAGATAAAATCAAGTTCTTTTAACTTTAAGACTTGCGAACGCACAACACGGCTCATTCCTATCCAACCCGTTATAACTAGCGCTAATGAAATCGATATTATACCGGGATTTAAGACCATAACAAAAAGTGTAACCACAACTAAATTGGGTATACCACTTAGAATTTCAATAAACCTCTGCATGAAAATATCCACTTTTCCACCGATATATCCCGATATTAACCCATAGCTCATACCAATCAACATATCAATAACAACAGCTAATAAGGCTATATATAATGATACCTGTGTACCAACCCACACTCTTGTCCATATATCTCTACCTAGATTATCTGTTCCAAACCAATAATAAACAGTATCTAGACCTTGCTGTTCATAAACGTTGACACCATCTAATTCTCCATCAAAAACACCTAATTTTTCGAGTCCAGGAACTCTTGGGGGCAAATTAATATGTTCTGTTTCAATGCTTTTATACGTATGCTTATTCATGACAGGACCAATATATGCCAGCCCAACTATGACAAGTATCAGTACTAGTCCGATAACCGCTCCTTTGTTCTGATACAATCTCAATCGTACATCTTTCCAAAAGCTTAGCCCTTCATATACAACATCTCTTTGTAATTTCTCATCCTGAAAAATTCTCTCAAAAGCTTTAGAACTATATTTTTTAGCTAAATTATCCATTTCTGCCCTCCTTTGCAACTCTTATTCTTGGATCGATGACGCCATACAATGTATCTATAATCAGTGCCATCAAGATATAAAACAGACTATAAAAAAATGCTATACCAATAATGATATTAAAATCATTAACACTAATGGCAGTCACGAGCAAGTCTCCAATCCCAGGTATACCAAAAATTCTCTCAATAACAAGGGAACCTGTCATAAGACCTACAGTTAGAGGTCCTAAAACGGTTATAACTGGTATAAGAGCATTTCTAATGGAATGCTTAAATATAACTTTTTTTGTATTTAATCCTTTAGCCTCTGCTAACAATATGTAATCTGAGCTAAGGACTTCTACGAGCTCTGTTCTCATAAATCGTGCAACCGTAGCGATGACAAACATGGATAATGCAAAGGTTGGTAGTATGCTTGATTGAACAGGGCTGTATATATCATAGGTAAATGGAAATAGCTTCAGCTTATAGCCTAAGAAATAACTGAGTCCCAGTGCAAATACATAGGATGGAACCGAGACTCCAATAACGGCAAAAATCGTGGTGAAGGTATCCCATTTTGAATTCTTATAAACAGCTGCAATAACACCCAGTAATATTCCAATAATAGAACCTACAATTAAGGATTGTATACCTAATCTAACTGAAATAGGCAATCTATCCTTTAGTAATTTTGATACATCAACATTTTTTTGTATAGTATAAGATTGACCAAAGTCACCTTCAATAATCACATTCTTAAGATAGGTAACATATCTTACCTGTAATGGTTTATCCAGATCGTATTTTTTATAAAGAAGCTCTTTTTGTTCTTCTGATAGTTTTTCATCATTAAATGGTGAACCTGGCATTAATTCTAGTAAAATAAATAATAATGTTAGTATAACAAATAATGTAGCTAGTGATATCAATAATCTCTTTCCTATATATCTAATCATAGCATCAACCCCATTTATCTTTGTCTATGCCTATTCTAAAAAACAAAATATATACCTATTTCCTAAGTTTGTGCATGAGAAATAGGTATATTTTATTCAATTCATATTGATTCTTTCGTGCATTAGGTCAAATTTTATACTTAACCTTCAAAGCCTGTAATTACTAACCCTTCAACCTATAAAACAAGCAATCTATCCAACTGGATGACTATTCACTAATCACTTATTTTAACATTTTTATAAATAAATGGTACGCCAACCGTATGCGTTTCTATACCACTTACTTTTTCGTTGATTAAGAAAGCAAATCCTCTTTGATACAATGGCACACAAGCAGCATCTTCTTCTAACATAACTCTTTCTGCTTCAATCATTGCAGCCCAGCGACCATTTGGATCGGATGATAACGAACCACGTGAAGAATCATTAACAAGCTGATCGAAAACTGAACTAGAGTAGTTAGGATAGTTGTTGATACCACCGGTTACAAATAATTCTAAATAAGTTAAAGGATCCGCATAGTCAGGTCCCCAACGGGTAATACCTAAATCATAGTCTCCATCACGCATTAAGTCTATACGATTTTTCTTTGGCTGTGCTTTAAGATTAACCGTTAAGCCCGGCAGATTATTTTCTAATTCCGCTTGAACAAACTCAGCTATTTTCTTAACAGCTTCAAAATCATCAAATAATAGCTCAACTTCATAGGTTTCCTCCCCTAGTTCCGCTTTTGCTTTATTCCAATAATCTAAAGCTTTATCTTTATCATACTCACAATATGTCCCTGTAGATTGACGAAAATCCTTTCCATCTGGTCCTGTTGCCAATTCAATAGGAACAATAAAATCTGCTACACGAGAACCATCATTTAAAATCTTAGTTGCAATATGTTCTTTATTCACAGCATGGCTTAGTGCTTTACGTGCATTAGCATTAGAGAATAATTCGACATCAAAATTTGGAGATAAATACCATAGATAACCAGCAGGAATCTGTGTATACCCTGAATCTGACTTATATCTTTCAACTAACTCAGCTGTTAATTGAACAACATCTAACTCGTTATTTTCATACTTTAATACGGCTGTCTGATGATCTTTAATAACTCTAAACTCTAATCCTTGGATATTGACAGCATCTTTATCATAGTAATCAGGATTCTTTTCTAGCTTAAATCCATAGCCTTTTTTCCATTCTGTCATAATATAGGGACCATTTGCCAAAAGATTGTTTGGTTCTAAGGCATATTGATCTCCTTGCTCTTCTACGAAAGCTTCATTCAGAGGAAAGAAAGTAGGAAAAGCTGTTAAGGATAAGAAATATGGTGTTGGTCTTTCTAACTCAACAACTAAGGTATTATCACCTTCGGCCTTCACGCCTAGCTCCTCTTTTGCAATTTCACCAGTTACAATTTTAGCTGCATTTTTAATTCCTGCTACATCAGCAATAAAATTATATTCACTTGCTGTATCTGGATTAACTAAGCGTCTCCAGCTATAAACAAAATCTTTAGCTGTAACAGCATCTCCATTGGACCATTTGGCATCTTCTCTTAGTGTAAATGTATACACTAAATTATCGTCACTAACGGAATAGCTTTTCGCAATAGCTTCTATTAAATTACCGTCTTTATCCATGCTGTATAGTCCTTCTGTTGTCCCAGCAATCGTGTCAAATGACAATCCATCTGTGGCGACATGCTGATCCATTGAAGCTAATTCAACATCTTTAGCTACTCTTAGGAATTTTCCTGTTGGTTTTTTTTGACTACATCCTGCAAAAATACTTGATGCCATAACGAGCATTAATACAAGAGCTGCTATTTTCTTCAATATTGAGTCCTCCCTTTTTTAGATGATGCATCAATTTTTACATTCTATTAGTTCTTTAATTTAACTTATTTATATTTTAATGCTGTAAAGCATATAATTGCAATTATAGAATCAAAAAAAATATTGACTAAAAAAATCAAGTATGACTTTTATGGATAAGTCTTATGTTTTCTTATAGATCCTATATGCTAATCTGCTATTAGAAAGTAAAAATTGGTATAAGAACCATCTAATCCTATATCTTTAATAGAGTTAATTATACTATTTATTAATGAATATGTCAAACTCAATTGTCAGTCTTTTGTAGGATGATTATTGCTTAATTTTTTAGTGATACATCACACTTGCTATATGCCTATATTCTTTGATAGTATTAGTATATATGAAAGTTAGTAATTGTATTATTTCATATTTCTCTATCAATATATTAGAATTCTATGTTTATGGTGACATTTTTCACAACTAAAGTATGATTAATTGTTCTTATAAAGAAACTCACAAATATTCGCCAAAATCTATTAGAAAATTTCTTAAACTAGGATTGTTTATTGATTAAATTAAGATAGTATAATTAAAATATTAGTTACTATTTCAACCAAACAAACCGCTAGACTTAGCTTATTAAAAGCTCTATCTAGCGGTTATAATTATTAGTTATTATTTTTCTCCTTGGTAATGAGAGACCTCTAATCGTGTTAAAGCCCTTAATAAAGCCGCTTTAGCTCTTATAGTATCTATATCTGGCGAGTCTTTTTCTAATAATGCTTCAGCACGAGCTTTGGCTTCACTAGCTCTTTCTACATCAATTTCATTTGCCCACTCTGCAGCATCTGCCAAAATAGTAACCTGCTCTGGCGTTATCTCTGCAAAGCCTTCATGAAGTGCGGCTTTCTTCTCACTACCATTATACTTAATTGTCATTAAGCCACTGACTAATGGTGTGGTTAAGGCAATGTGATTCTTTTTAACGCCTATTTCACCCTCAGACGTTTTAAATGTAACCATTGTCACATCATCTTCATAAAAAATTCTTTCTGGTGTTATCACCTGCAATTGATATTGGTTATCTGACATAAGCATCTCCCAATTATACTCTACTCAAAACGTCATCAATATTACCTGCCATTAAGAAGGCGCTTTCTGGAATCTGGTCATGCTTGCCTTCTAATATTTCACCGAAGCCTTGAATCGTTTCTGATAGAGGTACATATTTTCCTTCTTTTCCTGTAAAGTTCTCAGCAACAAAGAAAGGTTGTGATAAGAAACGCTGGATTTTTCTTGCTCTTGAAACAATAATTTTATCTTCTTCTGAAAGTTCATCCATACCAAGGATGGCTATCATGTCCTGCAATTCGTTGTTTCTTTGTAGAATCTGTTGAACACCACGTGCTACTCTGTAGTGTTCTTCGCCTACCACTCTTGGATCAAGTATTCTAGATGTCGAATCCAGTGGATCCACTGCTGGATAAATACCCAGTTCTACCATAGAACGAGATAAAACCGTCTTAGCATCTAGATGGGCAAAGGTAGTTGCAGGGGCAGGGTCTGTTAAATCATCCGCTGGGACATAGACTGCCTGAACTGAGGTAATAGATCCCTGCTTGGTTGAAGTAATTCTTTCTTGCAGAGCTCCCATTTCTGTAGCAAGCGTAGGCTGATAACCAACAGCACTTGGAACACGCCCAAGGAGAGCTGAAACCTCTGAACCAGCTTGAGTAAAGCGGAAGATATTATCAATAAATAGTAAGACATCCTTGCCGCCTTTATCTCTGAAATACTCTGCCATGGTAAGTCCAGTTAATCCCACACGCATTCTAGCACCAGGTGGTTCATTCATCTGTCCAAAAACCATGGTTGTCTTATCAATAACGCCAGATTCTCTCATTTCATAATACAGATCATTGCCTTCTCTGGTTCTTTCACCAACGCCTGTAAATACAGAAAATCCGCCATGCTCTGTTGCTATGTTTCTAATTAATTCTTGAATTAGAACGGTTTTACCAACTCCAGCACCACCGAATAATCCAATCTTTCCACCTTTTTGGTAAGGACATAATAAATCTACGACCTTTATCCCTGTTTCTAGAATTTCGGTTTCTGTGGACTGTTCTTCAAATGGTGGAGCTTGTCTATGGATGGGCCACTTTGCTTCTGTTTTAGGTACTTCTTTATTATCAATGACTTCGCCTATGACATTAAATATTCTTCCTAGTGTTTTCTCACCTACTGGCACTGAAATCGGTGCGCCTGTGTCTAAAGCTTCCGTTCCTCTAATTAAGCCATCTGTTGAACCCATGGCAATACACCTTACAATATCATCTCCTAAATGCTGAGCGACTTCAACAGTAATTTTCTCACCGTTGTCTTTCGTAATGGTGATTGCATTATATAATTCAGGCAGATGGTCAGGGCTGAATTTAACATCTAAAACAGCGCCAATAATTTGAGTGATTTTACCAATATTTTTATCTGCCAATATCTTTTCTCTCCTTTTACTTTAGTGCTTCAGCGCCGCCTACAATTTCCGTAATTTCCTGCGTAATTGAAGCCTGTCTTGCTCGATTATATTCCAGTGTTAACCGATCAATAATTTCTGAAGCATTCTTAGTAGCTGAATCCATTGCGGTCATTCTAGCACCATGTTCACTAGCCACAGCTTCTCTAAGAGCACCAATGATAAGACTGTTGATATATCTAGGAATGATGTGTCCCAACACTTCTTCTTCATTGGGTTCAAAAGTCATCAAGTGCTTTTCAGATTCTACTGCTTCAAATTGCTCAACATCCACTGGAAGCACTCTAATAAGCTGAGGTTCATGACTTATCGTTGACTTGAAAGAAGTATAAGCAATATAGATCTCATCCAATTCTTCGACCTCATACATCTTTAGCAAAGCCTTTCCAAGGATCTCTGCCGAACGATAACTTGGATGGTTGACCATATCATGGTATTCCTTAATTATGGCATACCCATTTTTTTTCAGTATATCGCGACCATTCTTACCTACAGCTATAATTTTACTCTGTTCCTTATCACTTTCTTTACGCATAATAAGCTTACAGAGATTCATATTATAACCACCAGCTAAGCCCCTATTGGACGTAATAACGACATAACCTTTATTTTTAACTGTCCGTTCTGTTAGATATGGATGAGTGATCCCCCTGCTTTTATGAATAATGGATCCAATGGTATCCATGGTTCGCTTGAAATAAGGTCTGGTTTCTTCCGCATTGGCTTTAGCTTTTTGAAGCTTAGCAGTTGCTACTAATTTCATTGCATTGGTAATTTGCTTTGTACTTTGTATACTGCTTTTTCTTCGTTTAATTTCTCTCATTGAGGCCATTTATGACACCTCTTTAACCGTTTTTTTGAAGTCAGCTTTGCATTCCTCTATGATTTGCTGTAATTTGGCTCTTAAATCATCGCCAATGACTTTCTCGACCATAATCTGTTCAATTATTTCAGGGTATTTGGTATCAATATAGTCCATAAGCTGTCGTTCAAAGCTCATAATCTCTGATACCTTAATATCCATGAGATACTTTCCTGTAACAGCGAATAATATAATAATCTGATGAGCAACGGACATCGGTTTGTATTGAGGCTGTTTTAAAACCTCCATAATTCTTTCACCCTGCGCCAATCGCTCTCTTGTATCCTTGTCTAATTCTGAACCGAATTGGGCAAAAGCAGCAAGCTCTCTATATTGAGCTAATTCAACACGAATAGGAGCTGCTATTTTTTTCATAGCTTTAATCTGAGCAGCACCACCAACTCTAGATACAGATAAACCAGGATTGATAGCAGGACGTACACCTGCATTAAACAATTCTGTTTCAAGGAAAATCTGTCCGTCCGTTATGGAAATAACGTTGGTTGGAATATACGCAGATAGATCGCCTGCCTGTGTTTCTATGATCGGTAAGGCTGTTAGAGATCCTCCGCCTCTTTCATCTGATAATTTAGCTGCTCTTTCTAATAATCTTGAATGGAGATAAAAAACGTCTCCAGGATAAGCTTCACGACCAGGTGGTCTCCTTAGTAATAAGGACATAGCACGATAGGCTACTGCATGCTTCGACAGATCGTCATAGATAATTAAGACTTCTTTGCCATTTTCCATCCATTCCTCACCAATAGAGCAACCAGCATAAGGTGCAATAAATTGAAGAGGGGATAGCTCAGCTGCTGTTGCTGCAACTATAGTTGTATAATCCATAGCACCATACTCTTCAAGAGTTTTAACAATCTGTGCTACTGTTGAAGCCTTCTGACCAATAGCAACATAGATACAGATGATATTCTGTCCTTTTTGATTTATAATCGTATCAAGAGCAATGGCTGTCTTGCCAGTTTGTCTATCACCGATAATTAATTCACGCTGACCTCTTCCGATAGGGACAATGGAATCTATTGCTTTTAATCCAGTCTGCAATGGTGTGTCCACAGATTTTCTTTCAATAACCCCTGGCGCAATCCTTTCAACAGGTCTTGATTTTGTTGTATGAATAGGCCCTTTCCCATCCAAAGGCTGACCTAGTGCATTGACAACACGTCCCAACATAGCATCCCCAACGGGTACTTCTGCCACTCTACCGGTGGACTTAACGATATCGCCTTCTTTAATGTGGGCATCTGAACCTAACAAAACAGCACCAACATTATCTTCTTCTAAATTTAATACCATACCATAAACATCACCTGGAAACTCTAATAGCTCACCTGCCATAGCCTTTTCCAGACCGTGAATACGTACAATACCATCACCAACCTGCATAACCGTACCAACATCGGCAACTTGTAGCTCCACTTTGTATTTCTTGATCTGATCTTTTATAATTGAACTAATTTCTTCAGGTCTAAGGTTCATACGTTACATACACCGCCTTTCTTATGTAACTTAGACTTTATACGAGTTGTATTGCTTCTAAATGCTTGGCTAATCTCTTAACCTTACCTTGTATGCTGTTATCCATAATACGATCACCAATTCGAATAATTAAACCGCCAATAATATCAGGGTTTACTTCTTCTTTGACCTCTACCGTTTGATTCTGTATATCTTCTAGCTTTTGCTTTATTTCATCCTTTTGCATTTTGCTCAAGGCTATAGCAGAGGTGACATAGGCTGTCACGATCTTTTTATATGCTTTTGCTTGTTCTAGAAAATAATCTAAAACCTGAAGACTATAAGCCTCACGATTCTTTTTTATTAAGAGGACAAGAAGTCCAACAATCTCTCTTAGGACTCTATCCGTTAACACTTCTTCTATTAAAGCAATCTTATCATCTTGAAGAACTTTTGGATGATTGAGTACATCCATTAAATCCGTGTTCTCTATAAGGATCTGCCTTAAGTGTATTATCTCTTCCTCATATTTCAGAACGCTATCTTGCTCAACCGCAAGCTGATACAAGGCCGAACCATATTTTTTAGGTATTAATGAAGCCATGTTGTATCCCCCATCTCTTTGATGGATTCATCAAGAAGTTGATGCCTAACACGTTCGCTCATGGAAGACTCAACAAATTTTGAGGCCATTAAAGTAGCAATTCCAACAATTTCCTTTTTGATATCGTCTTTAGCCTTTAACTGTTCTCTCTCAATATCTAATTGAGCTCTTGTTAACAAACGATCGGCTTCTTCTTTAGCTTTAGCAATTGTAGCTTTTTCTTTATTAAGTGCTTTTTTATGGGCTTCTCTAATGATCTCATCCGCTTCTTGATTGATATTTGCAAGCTTCTCTTCATACTCAGTTCGGAGCTTCAGTGCAGCCTCTTTTTGATTTGCCGCCTCACTAAGATCATTTGAGATTCTTTCTGTCCTCTCAGCTAATAACTTTCTAATCGGATTAAAAAGTAACCGATATAATATATAGATAACCAGTAGAACACTAATAATATGCAATGCTGTTTGTGCTAGTAATTGAGCATCAAAACCAATAATTCTAGGCAAGCTTCTGCCTCCTTTCGAGTACAGACGTACTTGATAAAGTCTTGTTATTTATTAAGTAAATCCATATATCTAGAAATTAATGGGTTAGCAAATAGTAATATAATGGCTACGATTAGACCATAAATACCTGTGGTTTCCGCAACCGCTGCACCAAGTAACATAGTTCTTACAATGTCAGATTGTGCATTAGGCTGTCTTCCAACTGCTTCTGCACCCTTACCTGCAGCAAAGCCTTGTCCTATACCAGGTCCAATACCTGCAATCATTGCTAAACCTGCTCCTATTGCTGAGCATGCTAATATTAAGGCTCTTCCATCGATTTGATTTTCCATGTGTAATTCCTCCTTAATAAATTCTGATAATCACTTATTTTAAGACATTAACAAATAATAGTATCAACGCTACAATCAGCGCATATATCCCCGTTGTCTGTGCAATTGCCTGCCCCAGCAACATGGTTCTCACTATCATACTTTGAAGCTTTGGACGTTTACCGACTGCTTCGGCACTTTTTCCTGCTGCATAGCCTTGTCCAATTCCCGGACCGATACCCGCTACCATTGATAGACCCGCTCCAAGAGCACTGGCAGCTAGTACAATGCCTACACCTTCTTTGTTCACTAAAGGATTAGCAAATAGTATAATAACAGCAATAACCAAAGAAAAAATACCAGATGTTTCAGCCACTGCTGAGCCAAGCAGCATAACAATGGTGGCTGGTCTAGCGCCTTCTTCAGGATTCTTTGACACAGCTTCAGCCGCTTTACCTGCTGCAAAACCCTGCCCTATACCTGGACCGATTCCTGCGATCATAGCAATCCCTGCTCCTATTGCAGAAAAAGCTAATACTAAGGCTTTGGGATCAACGTTTTCCATCCAGCCGATTAAAAAATCAATAATGCCTTGTACGTCCATATCTTCACCTCACTTCTTACATTTTTGGTGTCCATATTACTCCATTGCACTAGATACAAATGTCATACTTAACATGACAAAAATAAAGGCTTGGAGAACCCCTGCAAAAATATCAAAATAGATATGTAAAGCAGCTGGTATCCCTACTAGTGCAAACCAAGGCAGGTTATAGTACAATCCCATGATAATGGTTCCGCCCAATATATTTCCAAAAAGACGAAAGCTTAATGAAACAGGATTGGCAAGTTCCCCTATAACATTTAATGGTGTTAACGGCCACATAGGTTCAGTAAGTCCTTTTGCCCAGTTTTTAACACCCTTTGCTTTAATTCCATACCCCTGCGTCATGAAAAATGTAATTAAAGCCAATGCTAATGTTACAGCTACATCTGCTGTTGGCGGCCGCATGAATTGAATGTAGCCAGCACTTTCAACATATTTGGGACCTGGTAAAAGTCCCGATAGGTTACAAAGGAGTATGTAAATAAACATACCGCCGTAAAACGGGCCAAAATTTCTATGTTTCTCACCCATTGTACTAACAGTAAAATTATCAAGCATTTCTACAATGGTCTCAACAACATTTTGCAGTCCTGTTGGAACTGCTTGCAGCGTTCGACGTTGCAAGATAATTCTGATAATTACTGCTGCAAGAACGAGAATCCCCATGATAATCCACGAGTTGACCATGGACTCTGTTATCCATAATTCAAATCCGAAAAGATTAACCGTTGTAACCACATGATTTGAAAAGTCCATTCACTAAACTCCTTTCTAAAAAGGGTATATCTCTAAAAATATATAAATAGGCTCCGCTTTTATAAACGGATTCCTAATATATTAAAAATCGGTTGATTCTTCTTCCTCTTCCCATTCCTCAAACGCTACTGATCCATCTTTTGGTGTTGGTTTTTGATTCTTAGCGTACCAATAAGCAGCCACCTTCATAGAAAGTAGCCCTAGGATAACACCAACTATATGAATACCTGGTTCTAAAACACCAACCACAAGGACAATTCCCGTGAGCAAATAACGAATTAAATACTGCACATTGGCGTATATTTTAGCTTTGTTAGGTTCTTTGGTAACGGCAGTACTAAAGCTGTTTTCCATCAATTTAAGCTTTAAAATAGAAAAGACAGTACCAAAGAGAATCCCTTTACCGTATGCCCAGACATCGGGCATAATGATAATTCCAAGTAAGAATACGATACAAGAAAAAATAAGCATACGTATAGTAAGCGCTTTTAATAATGCCGTCTTCTCACTCATTTGGGTCCTTCTTTCTTGTCTGGTTTCTTAACTTTTTTAAGCCCTATAACAAAGAGGTTTCTAAAAGCTGATAATGTGCCAAGTATCGTAAAAATTACTAAAAAAACAATCCTTGTATTCAGTAATCGGTCAAGAAAGCTCCCAAGTAGTATGCATCCTATAATGGGAATAGCCATCATAAAGCCGATCTGGGTAATTAAGGATAGATATTTCATGACTTCATGTTTTTTTTTCATAATCAACCTCTTTGGTCATTATACTCATATTATTATACAATTTAATAATGCCCATGTCTACTATTATTCATTTTTTGCGCTTTTATATACGACAAATATTTTAGATAAAAAACCCTTTTGATAGTTTAAAAAACTAAAACTATTTAAAAGTGGTTGGTTTGTCTGTAGTTAAGCCAAAGGTATAGCGAATACTCTCACTGATACGTCTAGACGCTTCTCCATCTCCAAAGGGATTAACAGCATTGGACATACTGTCATAAATCGCTTGATTGGTTAAAAGCTCTGATGCACACTGAACAATCTCTTTCTCATTAGTTCCAGCCAGTTTTAATGTACCTGCTTCTACACCCTCAGGTCTTTCAGTTACATTCCTAAGAACAATAACTGGCTTTCCTAATGATGGAACTTCTTCTTGAAGTCCTCCAGAATCTGTCATAACAAGATAGGATCGACTCAATAGGTTATGCATATCTTTCATGTTCAATGGCTCCAGCAAATGTATTCTCTCATGTCCAGATAAAATATCATGAGCTGTTTTACGAACGGCTGGATTTAAATGTACGGCATACACTACTTCAACATTTTCATAGGTTTCAACAAGATATTTAACCGCTCTGCATATATTCTCGAGAGGCTGTCCAAGGTTTTCTCTTCTATGTGCAGTCATAGCAATGACTCTTTTAGTATTATAATCAATATGATTCAGTGCATCTATAGAAAAATGATAGTTTTCTTGTACTGTTGTTTTTAGGGCATCTATTGCCGTATTTCCTGTAATAAAAATGGATGAATCTGAGACATTTTCCTTTAAGAGATGATCCTTGGCGAGCGTGGTTGGCGCAAAATGCATATCTGCTAAAACGCCAGTTAACATACGATTAATTTCTTCTGGAAAGGGTTGAAGTTTATCATAAGTTCTTAATCCTGCCTCCACATGCCCTACCTTAACTTGATGATAAAAAGCAGCTAACGCACCAGCAAACGTTGTTGTTGTATCCCCGTGAACCAGTATTAAATGAGGCTTTGCCTGCTCAATCACTGATTCTAAGCCTTTAATGGCTCTAACCGTAATATCCGTCAAAGTCTGCCTATCTTTCATAATATCTAAATCATAATCGGGTTGAATATCAAATATTTCTAATACTTGATCTAACATTTCTCTATGTTGAGCAGTAACACATACCATACTCTCTATATCCGAACAACCCTCCAAAACTTTAATAACCGGAGCCATCTTGATCGCCTCAGGTCTAGTACCAAAAACACTCATTACCTTTATCTTCATCTGTCTCTATCCTTTCTAACATAATCCTATGGATCGTAAATCATTACCTTCTACATACATTGCCATTAAAGAACATTCCACAATTCATTATAAATCATAACATTAAGTTTTGCATAGCTATTATTGAAAAACACCCCAACATTGTGTATAATCTAATAAACCGTTCAATTCAATTCTTATTTATTCCAAGGAGTGATACTATGGATAGAATTATTACAGAATTAAATATATCGGATAACATCACATTGATAACCTTAAACAATATTCCCATAGACCACAAAATTATTGCAAGAATACTTACTGCTCTTGCACAATCAGAACTTAATGTGGATATGATCAGTCAGACTTCGCCTTTGAAAGGTAAAATTAATATATCCTTTACCATATCCGATAATGACTTATTCACAGCGATATCCACACTAAAAGAGTTTAAAAAACAAATTACAGATCTAAGGATTGAAGTTAATTCTAATAATGCAAAAATCTCCCTATATGGAGAACAAATGAAAAGTATGCCTGGTGTGGCAGCTAAAACAATGGAATTACTATCAGAAAATGATGTAGATATAAAAATGATCACAACATCAGAAGTGGATATATCCTATCTTATCTATGCTTCTGATCTTTCAGAAGCTTTAGATGCATTAAAAGAAATTGTTGTATCTAAATAAAAGTTAAGTGTCTGTTAATCCAGACGCTTAACTTTTTTCTGTCTTTTATGATAAATATAATCAAATATCCATATAACGAACATCACAGCTATAATTAACATAGCCAAAACAATATCATTCATAGCTACAAGAATCCCAGCAATTCCCAATCCACTGCTAATACCATAAAGCGTTAATACCGCCTTCTTTTGGCTTAGACCCCTATCTAAGAGCTTATGGTGAAGATGTCCTCTATCCGCCTGAGATACAGGTTTCCCATTCACTAAACGTCTCAGAATTGCAAAAGATGTATCAAAAATAGGAAGTCCTAGTACTAATGCCATACCAATTAAAGTTAGTAATGTATAGCTTTTTAACATACCATGAATAGATATGACTGAAAGTGTAAACCCTAAAAAAGTAGAGCCTGTATCCCCCATAAATATGGTAGCTGGGCTAAAATTATGTGGCAAAAACCCTAAGCAAGAGCCAGCCAAAGCAGCTGTTAAAATAACCGCTGCACTATCTCCTGAAATAATAGCAAGAAACATCAAGCACAAAGAAGCAATGGAGGAAACTCCTGCCGCTAATCCATCCAATCCATCAATTAAGTTAACTGCATTGGTCAGTCCTACAATCCATAGTACGGTAACAATATTACTAAAAACACCAAAGTCAATTCTCATGTTCTCAACAAATGGAATTGTAATAAACTGTATGGTGGAACCTGTCTGAACAACTAATAAAGCTGCTAAAACCTGAAATAATAGCTTGGTTTTCGGATTTAGATCGTAAATATCATCCAGCATACCGACAACGGTAATTAGGATTCCTCCAACTATAATCCCTGCCAAAGCTTTTGTTTCCAAATTGGTAATACTCGATGAAAACAATACTATAGTAATAAAAAAACCTAATACTATAGCTGTTCCACCTGCCAAAGGCATGGGTTTAGTGTGTACACCTCTATCTTTTGGATAATCTACCGCGCCAAGCTTAAAGGCTATCTTTTTACTATGAGGGGTAAACAGCCAAGTAATAGCAAAAGCTAAAATAAACGCAAAAATATAAATTAGATTCACATTTATCCCCATTAGAAAATCAGCCATCCTATCATCCTCCTAATGGATGTACCTAAAAAATAAAACTATCTATAATGGTATTTTCTTCAGTTTAGTTGAAATTAATCAAGTACATTCTATATATTTATGTAATAAATGTCAAGCTCATGCTTAGGGTTGTCATTGACATGTAAATTATTTACAAAATATTCATATTTTGTTTGGTTTGATACCTGACAACCTCTAATTGAGCTTCATTAAGCAGCTCCATAGATAGCTTATCAGGATAATCACCTCTAAAGACAACTCTTTTAATCCCAGCATTAATAATCATCTTAGTGCAGATAACACACGGCTGATCGGTTACATAAATAGTACCTCCATCAATTGAAATTCCATGCTTAGCCGCCTGAACGATAGCATTCTGCTCAGCATGAGAGCCTCTGCATAGCTCATGCCTCTGGCCAGAAGGTACATTTAATTTATCTCTAAGGCAGCCTACCTCTGAACAGTGTCTGCAATTGGTCGGGGCACCATTATACCCAGTCGCTAGTATTCTTTTATCTTTAACAATAACCGCTCCTACTTTTCTTCTTAAACAGGTTGAACGTTCTTTAATGAGTTCAACAATTTCCATAAAATATTCATCCCATGATGGTCTCATTCTATTCCCTCTTCAATTTTATTAATTCTTCTAATGTGTCTCTCATCATTAGAAAAAGGTGTATTTAGAAATGTGTCTACAATTTTAACGGCTAAGCCTGATCCGATAATACGTCCTCCAAAAACAAGGACATTAGCATTATTATGCTCTCTTGTTGCCTGTGCAGAAAAACAGTCATGACATAGAGCTGCTCGAATGCCTTTTACTTTATTAGCAGAAATAGAGATGCCTATCCCTGTACCACATATTAAAATTCCATACTGACTATTTCCACCTGCAACCTCTTTCGCTACTTGTTTTGCAAAATCTGGATAATCGCAGGACTCTTTACTGTAACACCCCATGTCTTTAAAAGCTATGTTTTTCTCTTCTAAATACTTTATAACCTCTTGTTTAAGTTCATATCCCCCATGATCACTTCCTAAAGCTATCATTCTTCTTCCCTCCATGTTTGTTTTAATTTTGTGTTTAACTTTTCAATAGATGTATAGATGAGTGCTGCACATTGGTTATAGATCTCCTGACTCTGTCCATAGGGATCCTGTATATCTCCAATGATATCAACAAATTCATTTAAAGTAAATATTCTATTGGTGTACATGGGATATTTCATAAGCAAATAGTCTTTATGCTGATTGGTCATAGTTAAAATAAGTGTATCCCCTTCAAAATCCTGAGCTTCAATTAACTTAGACGTATGATCGGGTAAAGTTAAATCATAGGTTTCCAATGCTGTTAGTGCCTTTTCGTTCATGGGTGATGGAAAGGAAACCAAAAGCCCTCTTGAATGAATTTCTATCGTGTTCTCTAATGTAATAAGTGATTTTGCTACCGCTTCCGCCATAGGACTCCTGCATGTATTTCCAGTACAAACAAAAATAAGTTTTTTCATAACAACCTCCATCCTTTACCCTAGTATTAGGTTCATCAATAACTAAGTGAGGAGTAATTAAAGCTCAATAACTCTATGCCCTGCTGCTTTTATCAGCCTATTCATAACAGCTCTTCCCATATGTTCTTCATGAAAGGCTTCAGAGTAGATATAAGTCACGTTACTTTCATCAAAAGTTCTCAAACACTTAAACAAATTTGCTGCAATCTCTTCGGTGTTATTTTTATCCCCAAGTGTTAGGACATGATTGGTATGGTATTGGTCTTTATTCTGATCAGATACAATCACACCTGATTCATAACCCAACTCATTATTTTGCTTAATTAAAGTGTTAATCTTACGTATAACATCCTTATCACGCCCTTTAATAATCGTTAATTCAGCTTTAGGCGCATAATGCTTATATTTCATACCTGGAGACTTTGGCAGTGTATGATTAACATCATCTTGATATAAGCTTTTATCAATAGCTACTTGTCCTATTGTGTTTTGGAGCATTTCATAAGTTACATAACCCGGTCTTAATATGGTAGGTATCTCAGATGTCATATCTAATACAGTAGATTCTATTCCAATGGGAACAGAACCCCCATCCATGATCATATCTACTTTTCCATTTAAGTCCTCTATCACATGCTTACCTATGGTTGGACTTGGTCTTCCTGATATATTAGCACTTGGGGCAGCTATAGGAACTCCTGCTTCCTGTATAAGTTTTCTAGCAATCCTATTAGCTGGCAGGCGGATAGCAACGGTACTTAACCCACCTGTTATGGTAAAAGGAATAACTGCCTTTTTTTTGAATATAAGCGTTAATGGACCAGGCCAAAAGGCTTTAATAAGCTGTTTTGCTTTATCACTTATTTCATTTGCATAGGTTTCGACCTCAACGGCTTCACCTATATGAACAATGAGCGGATTATCGGAAGGTCTTCCCTTGGCGGCAAAAATTTTCTTAACCGATATTTCATTTAATGCATTTGCACCTATTCCATACACAGTTTCTGTTGGAAAAGCTACTAGTCCTCCTGTTCTAAGTATAAGACCAGCTTTCTTAAAAACGGCTTGATTCAGTTTATCCTCACTAATTTTAACAATCTCTGTGTTCATAATAAATTCCTCTATCTGTCTTTTGTTTAGCATCCATAATATTATAACACACTTTATTCAGTTTTAAAGATTAAGGTACTTTGAGTTTTGACAGAATTTAAAATAGACTTTTATAATCTGGGTATACTAACGGTTAGTGAATATAATTATGAGTGGAAAAAAATACTGTAATTTTTAGATAAAATTTAACTTGACATTGCGTTCTAAAGTTGATAAATTTTATTCTGATATCTTGTATTTTAAGGAAGGAGATAGGCTATTGGCAAAAAAGTATAAGCTTTATGGATTTAACAATTTAACTAAAACACTGAGCTTTAATATTTATGACATCTGCTATGCAAAATCCAATGAAGACAAAGCAAAATATATTGATTATATTGATGAGCACTATAATTCAGAACGATTAACAAAAATTCTCTCTGATGTAACTCATATTATAGGTGCTAATATACTGAATGTAGCCAAGCAGGATTACGATCCTAAGGGGGCAAGTGTAACACTTCTTATATCCGAAGAACAAATTCCAATCTATGCGGTAGATACCTCTTGTAATCGAGGTATAATTGTTCCTAACTCTGTTGTTGGACATCTGGATAAAAGTCATGTTACGGTTCATACTTATCCAGAAAGCCACCCCTTTGATGGAATCAGTACCTTTAGAGTAGACATTGATGTTTCTACTTGTGGCGAAATATCTCCATTAAAAGCCTTAAATTATTTAATTGAAAGCTTTGAGTCGGATATTATTAATGTGGATTATAGAGTACGAGGATTTACAAGAGATACCAACGGACATAAGCACTTTATTGATCACAAAATCAAATCCATTCAGAGCTATATCTCAGAACAAAATAAAAACCGCTACATCATGAAGGATGTTAATCTATTTAAAGAAAAGATATTTCATACCAAAATGCTACTAAAGGATTTTACTTTAGATAATTATCTATTCGCTATTGCTGAACAAGATTTATTAGAAGAAGAAAAAGCAAGAATTACACAGTGCCTTAAAAGTGAAATGTATGAAATATTTTATGGCAAAAATCTTATTAATCCAAAAGGAGTCCTACATGAATAACCAACATAGAACCCCTCTTTTTACAGCCCTAAAAAGCTATCATGCTAAGCAAGTTATCCCCTTCGATGTTCCAGGGCATAAAAGAGGGCTAGGCGCTCCAGAGTTAAAAGACTTTTTGGGTGCAATACCTTTAGAACTTGATGTCAATTCAATGAAACCCTTAGATAACATCGCCAACCCAATGGGCGTTATCAGAGAAGCAGAGCTTTTGATGGCTGAAGCGTTTGGAGCTGACTATGCTTTTTTTCTTGTTAATGGTACAACTCAAGGGGTTCAAGCTATGATTATGAGCTTTTGCGGGCCAGAAGATAAAATTATTATGCCTAGAAATGTTCATAAGTCAGCTATGAAAGCACTTATATTATGTGGTGCTGTACCCGTCTATGTACAACCCGAAGTCGATGTAGGTCTAGGGATTGCTAATGGTGTTACCTTTGAAACATTTAAAGAAACAGTCGAAGCTAACCGAGATGCTAAAGCAGTTTTTTTAATCAACCCAACCTATTATGGTACGACCTCTGATCTAAAAAAAATGATTGACCTAGCTCATGCTAATCAAATGGTAGTTATCGTAGATGAAGCACATGGGGCTCATTTTGCCTTTCATGATGAACTTCCACAGTCATCGATGAGTTTAGGCAGTGATATGGCATGTGTAAGTTTACATAAAACAGGCGGTTCTTTAACCCAAAGCTCTGCACTGCTGGTCAATGAAACTCTGATTCATAGAGAAAAGGTAAAGACTATACTTAACTTAACGCAAACAACTAGTGCCTCTTATTTATTAATGAGCAGCTTAGACATTGCCAGAAAAAGACTAGCAACCGAAGGAACACCACTATTGACAAAAGTACTAGAACTGGCTCGATATGCAAGAACTGAAATTAACCAAATCGGTGGATACTATGCTTTTGGAAAAGAAAAAATAAATGGAGCCGGTGTCTATGATTATGATGAAACAAAACTAGGTATTAAAGTCTCTGATTTAGGATTATCAGGTCTACATGTCTATGATATTTTAAGAGATCATTATAACATTCAAGTAGAGTTTGGTGATACACACAACCTATTAGCTATTATCAGCTTGGGAGACACAATACAACATATTGAACAGCTGATCAATGCATTGAGAGATATCAAGCAAAAATACCAAACGAATAAAAAAATACAATCAAGGCTCGACTTAACTAATCCAGAAGTCATCCTTTCTCCAAGAGAAGCTTTTTATTCAAAAAAAATAATACTACCACTTAAGGATTCCATAGATAAAATCAGCGGAGAACATATTATGTCTTATCCTCCTGGTATACCAGTTGTATCACCCGGTGAAAGAATAGATAAGCATATGATTGACTATATAACATTCTTAAAAAAAGAAAAAAGTATGTTAACGGGAACTCAAGATCCCGAAATTAATAGCATACTTGTTTTAGAATAATTAACTTAAGATAAAACTATGTAGAGGAGGACTAACCATGGAACTATGGTTTACGGAAAAACATACAGAACAAGTACATTTTTCTATTAAAGTTAAGGAGCATTTATATAGTGTTAAAAGTCCTTATCAGCAAATTGATTTTTTCAAGTCTGATGAATTTGGCACTTTCTTTACGTTAGATGGTCTTATTATGGTAACGGAAAAGGACGAATTTATCTATCATGATATGATTGTACATGTGCCGATGGCTGTTAATCCTTCCATTCAAAACGTACTAGTGATTGGTGCTGGAGATGGCGGAACCGTTCGTGAGCTTACAAGGTATCGTAATATTAAATCCATTGAAATGGTTGAAATTGATGAAATGGTTGTTAGAGCATGCCAAAAGTATCTACCCTTGACAGCTTCCCATTTGACTGATCATCGAGTTCAACTTTTCTTTAAAGATGGAATAAATTTTATAAAAAATAAAAAAGATGCCTATAATTTGATTATTGTAGACTCCACGGATCCTATTGGACCTGGAGAAGGACTCTTTACTTATGACTTTTATCAGAATTGCTTTAACGCGTTAACCAAAGATGGAATTTTAATCAATCAGCATGAAAGTCCTTATTATGAAAGAGATGCAAAACAAATGAAACGGGCACATAAGAAAATTAAAGAACTCTTTCCGATTAGTGAGGTATACCAACTTCATATACCTACTTATCCTTCTGGACACTGGTTATTTGGCTTTGCATCCAAAAAATACCATCCTATTCTAGATCTGCAAAAAGAAAAATGGGAACAATTGAATTTAAAAACTAACTATTATAATACGGATTTACATGTCGGTTGTTTTGCTTTACCAACGTATATTAAGGAGATGTTAGCTCATGTGGATGAATAAAAATGAACATACTTTTATTGGTTTTGACAGCTCTTTTGATGAAGCAGATATTGTTGTATTTGGAGCCCCATTTGATGGAACAACCTCATTTCGCCCGGGCACAAGATTTGCACCTAATGTTATGCGAATGGAATCTGATGGACTTGAAACCTACAGCCCTTACCTAGATAAAGATCTAGAAGAGATTAAAGTTTTTGATGCTGGGGATTTAACCCTGCCTTTTGGCGACACCAATCAGGTTCTTAAAACCATAGAAACCTTCACCAAAGATCTCTTACTGGAAGATAAATTACCCATTATGATAGGTGGTGAGCACTTAATATCATATGCTGCTATTAAAGCAGTTTACGAGCAGTATCCTGACCTCCGTATCTTACACTTTGATGCTCATACAGATTTAAGAGAATCCTATATGGGCGTTAAACTATCTCATGCTTGTGTAATGAAAAGAGTTTGGGATTTGGTTGGAGATGGACGGATTTATCAATTTGGTATACGTTCTGGGGAAAAATCAGAATTTGAATGGGCTAAACAGCACACTTATTTACATAAGTTTAACTGCCATTCTTTGAAGGAGTACCTAACCTCCTTAGATCAATATCCTCTTTATGTTACGATTGATTTAGATATTTTAGATCCTTCTATTTTCCCCGGAACTGGCACACCAGAAGCAGGGGGAATCAGCTTCCAAGAAATGCTATCCGTCATTGAAGAGTTACAACCGCTTACTATTGTTGGAGCAGATTTGGTTGAGTTATGTCCACACTATGATTCAAGCGGTGTTTCTACGGCTGTCGCTTGTAAAACATTACGAGAGCTTGTGTTGGCATTATAAGCTGCTGTTTTCTTGTAAAGACAAATAACGACAAATACCAATATAGATAGCCCAAGCAACTTTATCTTGATACGCATCGGTTGACAATAGCTCTGCTTCCTTATAATTAGATAAAAATCCGCATTCTACTATAACGGCTGGAATATTTGTTCTCTTTAATATATATAAGGAATCACTTTGCTTGATCTGTCTATCATTGGTTTCGTCAACGAAATACTTAAACTGCTTTTGAATGATACCAGCTAGTTCTTTCCCTTGCTCAGAATCCTTAAAATAAAAAACCTGCGCCCCTTTATACTTTTCTTTTTGAAAACTGTTTGCATGGATACTTACAATAATATCCGCATCACTATTATTAATAATCTTTTTTCTATTGTTCAGATCTTCTCTTTTTTTATTCTTTGAGTTAGGATCATATAAGCCTATATCCTCTTCTCTTATCATAATGACTTGTGCACCTGCATAGGTTAAATAGTTTTTTAACTTCTTTGAAATACATAAATTAATATCCTTTTCATAAACACCATTCACCGCAACTTTCCCTGGATCGATACCGCCATGCCCTGGATCAATAACTACCGTGCACATATCAAAGTTCGATACTGAAAAAGCTGGAACCGATTCATCAGGATTTAAAAATAAGCCAGTAATAATCATGATAAGAATTATTACAATATAGGTAATCGTTCTTTTTTTAATAACTATAATCATGGGTTCACCATAATTAACGTTTTTATTAATGTATTAAATATTTGATGAATTTATTCATAACTTTAGCACATATTGAAGAGTCACAAATTTTATTTTTCTTTTTTAGTTTAGATATCTTTGAAAAACAGGCCAAATCTCATCCTTCTCAAGTCCGATCTTCCAGCCAGACACCCCTGCTAAATCATAATCAACCATCAATTGCAGCCGTTGCTCCATAGAGCGTTCTTCTTCAGCCCAAAGCTTGTAGGTGACATTCTCTTTAGTATAACTGCCATAATATTGACCAACCGTTTCATCCCATATGATTTCGGCATTATTTTCTTTTAGAATAGCCAGTCCTTTACTCATGCTATAGGCTTTAGAGGATACCTTTATTTCACTCCCCTTTTTTTCTTCCTTCCATAAGCGGGTATAGAATGGCACTCCTAATATAACCTTCTCCTTAGGCACTTCTTTCAGTGTATCAATAATGCCCTGCTCAACAAAGCCCATAGAAGCTACCGATCCACTAACTGGAGACGTTGACCAATGTTCATCATAAGCCATAATGATTAGATAATCTATTACTTTGCCCAGTTCAGCTCTATTGTAATGCTTTGTCCATTCTGTAGGAACATACATATCAACAGATACTGTAATATTCTTAGCTTTTAAATAAGGTGTTATTTCCCTAACAAACTGAACAAAATAAGCCCCATCTTCCTTAGCAACATTTTCAAAATCTATATTTAGCCCATCAATATTATAAGTCGTCACTAATTCCATTATTCTATGAATGACTTTATCTCGAAGGCTTGTCCTACTTAAAACCTCATGGGTTAATCCTGAATTAAAAGAATTACTAAACAAAGCCCACACCTCATAGCCCTGTTGATGCGCCCATGTCACATAATCTTTGTCTGCAATATCCCTTATCTCTCCCTCTTCATTCTTAAGTTCAAACCAAGTCGGAGATAGTACATCTAGAGAATAGGATGGATTTATGATATTTTCAACATTTTTATTAGCTGCTTTTACGGTTACTTGATGCCATACCATATTAATTTTTTTATTGGCTTCAAGTGTATGTAATGGATTTTTATCCTCAAGCTGAGTAGTCTTGGGATAATGCATAGTCACATGAATGATATCTTTTTCTCTTATATACCCTAACATTCCAGATTCAGATCGCACTTTATACCAACCTTGCGATTCCTCATACAATCTGACCGTATGATGCTTTTCCACCTTTTCAACAATTTTACTTTTTTCATCCTTATCCATTCTTATGTAAGTAGATCGTCTTGCAATATCTCCTGTTTTGTACACCCTATCTGTAAAATCTATGACAACAAGGTTATTACCTGGGAAATATCGCGCTATCATGGGTGTTAAACCTTCAACAATACTTATTGGTATATACAGTGTTTCATCAAGCAATAGGGGATTATCTATTTCATAGGTTTGCTGGTTAATAGAATAGACCCTAGAATCTGGCTTCATACGAATTACCTGAGATTCATCAGTATAGGATAAAACTCCTTCTTCTTCGTCCCAAAAATAATATGGTTCGATATAACTGGTAACTAAGTCAATGGGTAAATATAAATTGTCTTCTACAAAAACTGGTTCATAATCAAGTATAATGGATTGATCCTCAACCATAACCACCATACTCTGCTCTTCTTTCAAATCAAAGATTTCACTTCTAGTTGCATAGTAAAAATTAGGCAAAAACCTTTGAATCATAATATAAAATATGACTGCTGCCAATGCTATCAATATTACTATCCATAATTTCTTCATCCTTTTCAACCATTGTCACCCCACTTTTTGTACTATTATATCATAAATTGTAGCTCAAAACCGAATCATCTTTTGGAAATAAAATCCCTACCTTACAATTATAAGATAGGGTGTATTTATAGCGTTTAGTCAGCAAAATTAAACGACTGAAGCAGTACCTTGAATAATTCATTCTCCTTCATGGATGATACATTGATTGCATTCTCTAATGAAGGTATAGTAATACTCGGTAAAGTATCTGAAAGATAGTCTATTGAAAAGTTACTTCTTAAACTGAACGTCTTATGATTCACTATGAAATCTACCTGTGCAGCATCTCCTACTGCTGTTATGTAAAATTGGGTTAATGTCTCTAATGGTAATATCCATAAACTTTTATGAACAGGTACAATGGAATTTATCCATTCTTTTAATATTTTCCCTTCGTCCTCAATAGAGTACTTATTTGTCCTTACTAGTATTTCTGAATTATTTCTTACCTTTATTGGTACAGCACTTGGTTTTTCTTGTCGTATTAATCTAGATTCTAAAGTATCAAGAACACTTTTATAGATATTGTCCTGATTGTAAGATGGACATACAAAGTATAAAAGCTTATGATACGGTGTTTCCAAAATAATTACATCTTTATTCGTATACAGCGTCCCTAATGCCATACGACATCCTTCCATACCGTAATCCATATAGAAACTTGTTCTAGATTGCATTTGCTTGTGATTAACTGTGCCTTCAATTCCAAATTCTAGTTCTGTTAAGCTCTTATCCATAACTTCTTGGTTTTCCATATATAATGTCCCACTAAAATGATAATTCTTCTGAAGTATATCCGATACAGCTTTTTTTACACTTTCTTCTTTATTAGAATATGGGATACAAGCTAAAAATAACAAAAATATAAAAATCATAACAAATAGACTTAAAAATACGAAATGATATTTTTTATGCTTCAGTTCTTTTCCTCCTAATACTAAGAGATTGCTTAACTTATCTATTGAAAGCCTGCTAATCACCTTTTTAGTTAAGTTTAAAAATGTAATCCTCGTTAGAGAATGTAATAAGACTATTATGTTTTAACTCATACATTTCATTGCTTTTGATACATTTACCATCTAGGTAAGTACCGTTCTTTGAGTTTAAATCCATAATATAATAAGACTGATCTTTTTGAATTATCTTACTGTGAATTCTGCTTACTGATATATTTTTAATAACATAATCCACCTCTGTATCAAGCTTTCCAACAATAAATGGTGTTTTATGAATCTTTATCTGCCTTTCGCTTATTTTATGAATCAAGCAAGCTTCTTTTTTCTCTTGCATAGAAAACGTGTTTAAAAAGGTCGTCTCATGTGTTGGACTAGCTTTATTGGTTTGTTCGTAATAGAGAAGCGGCTGAAACTTTTCAATCGGTGGATCATTTTCCTTTTCCTTAGTATTCACTTGAATACTATGATTTTTATTCTCATGATTGATATCTTGCTTTTCAACACTTTGCTTGTTCATCTTCTGTTTTATTTTTTTTATAACTGCCCATTGCTTTTTGCAAAGCAATACATCAAGACATATAAGAACCACGACTGCTGTTAAGATATGTTTCAGACTCATCTGATTGGAATAAGCATCATTTAAAAATCCTCCCCACAGCATAAGCAGAAAAAGAACTCCTACAATACCTTGAATCATAAGAATTATTCCTATGCTCTTTATAGAAGAGTTCCCATTCATTCTATTCTTTTTTACTTTAACTTCTTTTTTCTCTTGAACCTGTGGCAATGAGGCGGCTTCATCTAAAAAGTGCTTTTGTTCTGATAACTTCCTTTCCTCTTTACACAACTTTGTGCTTGCATATAAAAGCGTTTCTATATCTCCATAATGATAGGATGTTTGCTTGGTTAAGTTATATAGATTATACATAAGCATAATAGCGTTCATATCTTCTTTATCTACCTTATCAAATAGGTATAATATGATATCATTGGTTTGCTTCATGATATCACTTACCTTTTCTTTTAAAGGTATGTACATAAAATATGGCTGAAAGCTGGCAGCATCCATATAAATATATTTTGGATCAAGAACAATACTGTGTTCACTTAGCAGGTAAGCTTCACACTGTTTATTGATATTCATAATTCCTAAAATAAGTGTTTTTAACTCTTCATAGTCTAGAGCTTTTCTCTCTAATACATGAGTCAATTTCTGCTTGGATGTGATATCATAGTAAAATCTGAATTGATTATTATGAACTTCTGCCATGACAGTTAGTAAATTTGGGATATCATTTTGACAAACCATATTGAGCTGATAGTTCTTTATGTCATTGATTTCATTAAGAATTGCAAAACTCTTCGATGCTTTTCTTTCATATGTTATATTAAGCCTTTCTACCATTTAGACCACATCCTTATTTTAGGGTGTTACGGAATTAGCATCTTGAATGATTTTATCAATAAGATTTCTAACCAGCTCACCAATTTTATCTCCAAATATAGCTACCAAACCAATCAATATGACTAAAATCAATACAAGTTCAACAATTCCTATGCCGCTTTCATCTTTTATGAAGTCTTTTATAGCCTTCACTTCATCCCCTCCGTATTTATTATCCTTTAACCAAACCCCTTATATTAGGTTAAAGCTTAGTTCAGTATATGATTTTGATCCATTTTTGCTATTAATGAATGCTCTATTCCATTCACGATTTAAAACCTTATAATATACTCTATGAAAATGGACAACTGGTTATTATGATTATTTGTTCTTACACTTAAACCCTTAAGAGAAACATAGCTGGCATTATAACTATCAGGAGTATAATCACTAACATGATTCCCATAGGCAATAATAGTTTAGTGCTTGCACGTTCACCAAGTTTAATTGCAAGTGATTTTCTTATTGTCCACGCTTCCTTGGATTGTTCATATAATGCTTTTATCACAGTTTCATTTCCCTTTTTTAAATTTTGGATCAGCAAAGTGCTAAATCTTAACATCTCAGGTATGCCACATCGTTTGCCAAAAGCTTCATAGGCTTTTATTTCAGGTATTCCATTATTTATCTCTTGCAAGGTTATTTTCATTTGTTCATAGATAGTTTTCTCTTTTATTTTAGATTGGCTTAGGGCTTTATTATAGTCCTCAACAATTTTAGTCCATGCTCTTGAGATGGTCATGCCTGCATAGATTAATAAATTCAGTTTATAGATAAGTTCAGGAAGTTCTTTACGCATATCATTATTTCTGCTTTGTATTTTTTGTGTGATTTCATAATCTTTTCCAATAAAGACTAAGACACCACCTATCAATCCTAGTATCAAAATTTTTATTGCTAGATGTTGAGATTCTCTTTTACTCCAATGTATATCTACTTCATTTATTTTATTAGGTAACACAACTTCTTCTGAATCGTCTTGACCCTCTAAGGGGTTTTTTAGTAACGCATCCAACTCTAACTCTGCCTGTAACAATTTCTCTTCAGGTGAAAGATTAAGAGGCACAAGGGTTATACTTATTTCTTTTGCTTTATTTAATCCCAAATAGCTTAAAGTTGCTGTGCAATTAACTTTTTCTTTCCTATTTTGAGTAAGCTCACACAATAGCTCTCCCTGCTGATTGATAAAACTGGGATTATCTATATGCCACTCAATACATATATCAGTATTTGGATAAATGGTCACTAGATTTAAGGAATGACAAACATGCATCAGATCCTCGTTATCTCCCTTTATGATATGAGGCAAATACTCGGCTGCTTCTTCTAATAAGTGTTGAGCAGTTTCTGAATCAGGTAGCTGCTTGGGTATACGTATAGAATAAGGTTTTGTTCTTATAGTATCATCAAGTCTTAAGTGGGCTTCAACACCAACGTATCGATCCCTTTGATGATAATAGGGTCTTTGGATGGTGTTGAATCGATTACCTCCTTCATGACTAAAGCTGATTAATAATGCTAAAAGTGAGGCTGCTGTTATTACAACAAGTATATAGCTTATCTTATCTGCCCAATGCAAACGAAGCCTTAATTCTAGTTCTTTTTCAGGATAGAGTAAAAGCAGTTTTTTTCGTAAGTATCCATCCATTTTTAGCTGATACTCATAATGCAGAACCTTTTCCATTAGAAAAAGCGAAGCAGGAAGAATTAGAAATAATTTATACTTTTTGGATCCAACAGCTTCTAATTCTTTATGATACATATGTCTAGATGCCGAATACAATACAATCATACAAATCACTATGATAAAGCTCAGAATAAAAACCAACATCTTCTATACCTCAATATCCATGATTTTATTAGCAAGTTTTACACTAATCATATAAAACACGAAAGAAACGGTCATGATTATTCTTCCTATTCCTGTTTGATAGAGAACACTTAAATAGTCTGGTGATACAAATTGCAGATAGAGTAGTATAAGCGGAATAAACAGGCTTAGTAATAGCTGTTCTAGTTTCTTTTGGGTCATGGTCAGCTGTATGTCACGCACAATTTCTAGTTTTTCATTCATTATTTGAGAAGTATATTTGATGATTTTTACACTATCTCCTCCAGTTCTCTTGGTTGTAATGAAGACATTAACAAAATTTTTTATGTCTTCAATATCTGCTCTATAGGCAAACTCTGCTAAAGCTTGTTCTATGGTTACGTTAACCTCAAGCTTTCTAATAATTAGATTAAACTCTTTTATGATGGATGTATCCTCTGGATATATCATTTTTAGTTCAATGATCGCATCTCTAAACGCTGTCTCTATCGATTTCCCAGCCTCAAGTGAGGTTGAAAGAGCATAGATAGCATCCTTAAACTCATACTTGAGTTCTTCTTTTCTCTTATTAACCAAATCTTTTCTTTTATAAAACGGATAATAAAGTCCTGCTAAAGACACAATTAAAGCAATTCCCATATGATTATAGAATAAGATAGCAAGAATAAACATTGTCGATATTCCAATACTCGCATAACGTATTATTTCCTGTATGGATAATGTATAACAATTGTAATCGTATTCAATCTTATTATTAACCCTCATGGCTTATCCCCTTAATACCTGCCATTAACAATTTTTGCTGATGGTGAAGGTCATTGGTCTTTAAAAGCACCCCTTCCTTAAGTAAAAAAAGCGGATTGAGTTGTATTTCGCCGTCCTCATACTGATCTATCTCAACAATCTCTATCACTTTTCTTGCTCCATTCCTTGTTCGACCTAGAAAAATCATGACATCTATTGCAGAAGCAATCTGCTGGCGTATAGCTTCAACTGGCATCAATAAGCCTGTTAAAATCATAGTTTCTAATCTGCAAAGCATATCCTTCGTTGAGTTTGCATGACCAGTTGAAAGCGAACCATCATGACCTGTATTCATCGCTTGAAGCATATCTAACGCCTCAGGTCCCCGCACCTCACCAACAATTATTCTATCTGGCCTCATTCTTAATGAGGTCTTAATGAGTTCCCGAATGGTAATCTCTTCAGCACCATGTATGGTCGAATTTCTTGTCTCTAATTGAACCAAGTTGTTAACCCCCCTAATTTGTAGCTCAACTGAATCTTCAATCGTAATGATACGTTCCTGCTTTGGTATAAAGTTAGAAAGCACATTCAAGAAGGTTGTTTTACCTGTACTTGTACCACCGCAGACAAAAAGATTGTATCTGGCTATAATCAAGGTTTTGAGAAACTCCGCCGATTCCTGTGTCAGTGTCCCCCAATCTATTAATTCATTTATTGTTATGGGCTGACTCGGAAACTTTCTAATGGTTAATATCGGTCCCTTTATTGCAATAGGAGGTAAAACAACATTAACTCTTGAGCCATCCTCTAATCGTGCATCTACAATAGGCGTAGATTCATTAACGACTCGATTAACTTTAGAAACCATCTGTTGTATAACATCTTCTAATTTCTCTTGGGATTCAAAGGACTCTTCTACTAAGCTTATGACACCCTGCTTTTCTATAAAGATTTGATCCTTGCCATTAACCATAATTTCTGTTATATCAGGATCTTCTATGTAGGGTTGTAAGATATCGAGCCTTTTAATCGTATTAAAGATATGCTTGCTCAAATCAAGTCTTTTGGAAATAGATAAATACGTCTGCTTAGATTTCTCATGGATAACCTCATCTATGATACTAGTAATTTCATCCTCAGAAGGCTCCATTGTTAGGTCAAGTTTTTGACGTATGGTATGCTTGATCTCATCAATTAAGGTCTGATCCAATGGTATAACCCTCTCTCATAAAAATCCTTGCTTCTATACCAGCAACCGCTTGTCCAAACATACTGTTTATCGAGATGCAATTATTCAGTGATGAATCATAAGGAAGGCTATACTTTGGTATCATACCATCAAACTCTTGCCCTGTATCTACTTCATCCATGACCCTGTGATTCAGCACAGGTATCAACTTAGAGTTTAAAGTCTCTAATTCCATAAGCTTCAAAGTCCTGTAGAATTCCTCAATTTTTATCTGAGAAATCATCTGAGGATTTGTAATCAGCAGAATTGAATCACATAATGGCAAAAGCGCTCGATTCATTTTTCCAAAATCAGAGGAACAATCGATGATAATCCTGCTATAATCTGTTTTATTCCTTAAATTGAATAGTAAGAAATCCCAGTCCTCATTAGTCATATCCTCATAGGCTGCACAGCAATGTGAAGTATAAATATAATCCATCTCACTTTCTATGTCTTTATTGACAATACCGTTTACTTTAAGATGTAAATGATCATTTTTCTGCTTAGCATAGTATAATAAATCCGACATATCTTGCGATGCTGTATCATTGAAGATGTTCTTATAATAGCTAAAGTCTTCTAGATTCATGAGTAATGTCTTAACGTTGTTCAGACTAGATGCTTTTCCTAATCCTATGGCAACAGAAGATTTGCCACACCCTCCAATGGGTGAATAAACACCTATAATCTCTGTTTGATGTGTTGTCCTTGGTGTGAAGTATACATCTGGATGATGATCAGTTAAGATATTGATGACTTCTTTTATAAGATTGGGAGCAGATTGGTATTTCTTAACACTTGGTAAATGATTCAATTCACTAGGTATCTGCCCTTCATGAAGTAAAATAATACATGTAGTTGGTAAACTGTCTTTCATGTGGGTCATAAGCGTAGGTGTAATAAGAAGTATATCCATTGTGTGTTTTTGAAGAAAATCTTGTATTAGAGTCCATTCAGAAAAAGTGTATATAGATAGGTCGATGTCGTTATTAGTCATAAGATATTGATTCAGTGCTTGTAAATAGCATGTATCCTCATCAGCTATAAGCATGTGAATTTTCATACTTTAATAAGCTAAATAGTCAATAGCTTAACTCCTCTCCTCCTATATTTATTATAAGACAGATCTATGGTGTGAATAGAGTGATCTTTTTCATTTAAAGCTTAATTTAGGAAATTATAAATGATAAGTATATACCCAAAACTAAAGTCCCTTTTACTCCCTAGATACATTATAAGGAATAATTTGTTAGCTGTAAAGACAAAATTTGTGTTTACTTTCTTTAAAATGACATATTTGTAGTAAATAGAGAGTTATTAACGCATTGATTAATTCCGCTAGTGCATATGTCTCTAATTTAGCAATAGATATTGTAATGCCTTATATTAACAAAATAAGTGAGATAGGCACAATATTTCTTGCCTAAGTCAATCATTAAGGTAGAGGTAGATGAATATACCGTGATATTACTAAAAGAAAAAAAGCTTCATTTAGACCCAATTGTTGGAAAATGTATATAAAACCAAGTAATCATCTATCCGTTTAAAACAAAGATTTGTTTTGTTTTTTTACTAAATATAACACTTAAATATATTTTTACTTGTACTTTTTAATAATGATTTTCTACATGTAATTGATATAATT
>JANQFZ010000032.1 GCA_028277605.1 Vallitaleaceae bacterium
GTAAGTCCATTATAAAAGAAATCTATGTTCCTAATAAAATTATTAATATCGTTGTAAAATAAAGCGATTTTAAAGGCTGTCTTTGGTTTTTCTGGGGACAGCCATTTTTTTAAATCTATTAGCTCATCATTTGCATCATTTGTTGCAGCATATCTAGCTTGCTTCTTTCTGCTGGATTAAGGTTTTGTTTCATAAACTCTATAATAACTTGAGACTCTTGCTGAGTAAACTGTAGGTTTGCCTGTTTCATTCTAATACCAAAAGACATCAGCAGCTGGATTTTTTGATCCATGTCTTTTCCATTCATTTCGTTAAATAATTCAGCTAAAAATCTCATTTTTTCAGGATTAATATTTTGAAATTGAGGATTATACATTGGGCTGTTTTGCATTAGGTTCATCCTTTCCTTGATTTTGGTTCATAGACATGAACATATTTAGCATAGCCATCATATCATTTGGATTTTTGTTGACTGGGTTCGTATAGCCTGCTGCTGAATTTGATGGTGTGGGTTCTTGTGACGGTTTTGCGTTCGTATTTGGATTAGAGGTATTGGGCTTAGCGTTCATGCTTTTAAACATATTAAACATGTTCATAAAATTTGACATAGTATTAGAGGTATTATTGTGTGGTTCATTTGGTGTTTGAGCAGATGATTCATACTCTGTATCTGCTGGATTATTCATACCCTCTTGTAAAGGATCTTGGGCTTCTTGGATGTCAGGATTAGGTAAGACATTCTGGTTAAAGGATTGATGATTTTTTATTAAAGCATTTAAGTTCATCATGGTTTGAATAATGTCTATCATATTTTTGTTCTTGTCCGAACAATAGTGCTTGATTGAATTGAGCATTTCTGATTTGTTTCTATCACCTTTATTTAGTGCTGAAACTTCTACAAAAGAGTCTGGATCCTTATAAAGCTCAAATGTCTTCTGCAACTCCATGAGTTTAATGATAATTGCCATTTGTTTTTGCATCCTATAATCTAAATAAGGAATAGCAGCTTTGAGTATATTCATCTCTTGGGAATTAATAGCTGTATCAATATCTGGCTGAGCAATCACAGAAGTATTATTATTTTTGGAACCTGCCATAGTCTGTGAAAAAAGCTGAGCAAGTTGAAACCAATTGCCCATCTTACCAAAATCTATATTAGAATCATTTTGTTCATGATTAGTATCCATAGAACCTCCTTTTAAAAGGTTATCTATAATATTGTATGATTCTTATTCACATTAATTTACAACTTCATTTAAAAACTTATGTGATTAACAACAGTTACAAAATAATCTAAAAATACATATAGTGAATTAAGAGAATGTGTAGGTGGTCACTATGGATAATTATGATGAGTTACGACATTTAAAAGAAATACTAAGTGGTAATATAAGTCCAAATGATTATTTTGTAAATATGTTAGCCATGGTTTCAAAGATGACACAAGAGCAATTTATGAAGGATGCTTACAAAGTCTTTGAAGAATATAAAAGTTTAACAAAACAATCAATGGAAAATCAAACGACACTGATTAATGCTATGAAGCCTTTTATGAACGAAAATCAAGTCCAGCAGCTAGATACAGTGATCAGAACGCTCAATGATATAAGTGCGTATGGACACATTGTATCTGATTTAATGAAGGCTAATAATAGGGAAAATAATCAGAAAGTGAAGAATGAATCTGATTTGGTTATTGAAGACAATACGGTCTATGAAATTGATAAGTCCTGTGTTCCATCATCTTATAACAACAATGGACCTTCTATGCTTTTTCCTTTATTAATGATGTTTTTAGGAATTAAATAATAATTAGGTTTGTTATATGAGACATTAAGGTGAGCTATAAATTGTTTTATAGTTCTTTATTAAAATAAAAAATATGGCAGGCTATCCTGCCATATTTTTAGTAAGCACCATCTTTATTAAATAGTAACATAAAAAGAATTAATGGAAGTAAATTATTGTCTCCAAAGATACCGCCTGGGCATCCATCTTGACCAGGACAGTAGCCTCCATGACCACCTTGGTTAAATAATAATAGGAAGAGAAGCAACATCATATTATTACTTCCACCACCCATATAGCCTGCTGATGTTATATCGCTCATATTAATCCTCCAAACTTCTGTTCATAATATAGTATGAAATAGAGCTTGTTTGGATGATAAAATATTTTCGGGTGGAAATAAACTATAAGAAAGTCAATGCAACTATTGATGATTAAGTTATTTATAAAAGAAAAGTTTTATATCTAATTAGGAATCGTAAACTAAGAAATGCAATTTTATTGTAAGAAATCATATACTGATCCTGAGTAGAATACAATAATAATGATATCGCAGGAAATAGGTGAATGATGATAAATCATAATAATGATGAGATAGCGATCAATAAGGAAGTTAATGAATCAAGTGAATCATCTGAGTCAACAGTCACTTCAACTGGAAAAGAGGACTATATACAAGTTATAGTTAATTGCAATAAGAATGATAAGTATGAGAAGGAACTGAATGAAATAGGAAGCATTAAGTATGAACTGCCTATGATTGATGCTTATGTGTTAGAAATACCAAAACACTACATGGGAAGATTAAGAAAAATGAGAGGTGTGATTAAGGTAGAGCACGATACCCACCTAACAGCACAAATGAATGTGGCAAGAAAGACGGTTAATGCCGTTTGGACTGATAATAAAAGGTTAAAAGGACGGGGGGTCAGTGTTGCAGTCTTAGATACGGGGATATATCCTCATAATGATTTCGTAGGAAGAAGAAATCGGCTGATTCAATTTAAAGATTTTGTTAATAGTAAAGAAGAGTGCTATGACGATAATGGTCATGGTACGCATGTAGCTGGAATTCTAGGTGGAGACGGTTATGAAAGCAAGGGTAAATATGTTGGTATAGCACCTGAATGTAATATAATCGGTGTTAAGGTTTTAAATGAAAAAGGGTCTGGAAATATTTCTGATGTACTAGCTGGTATACAATGGGTTATCCATAATAAAAATAAGCTTAACATAAGGGTTATTAATCTATCTGTTGGAACGGATGATATAGAGGGAGAGGATGCGGCACTGGTGCGAGGAGTGAATGCGGCGTGGGATGCTGGTCTAGTTGTAGTTGCGGCTGCTGGTAATAATGGACCTAAAAAAGGAACCATAACAACACCTGGTATCAGTAGAAAAATAATTACAGTAGGTTCCTCCGATGATGCTGAGACGGTAGATATATTTGGAGATTATATAACCAATTACTCAGGTAGAGGACCAACAAAAGCATGTATAAAAAAACCAGATGTTGTGGCACCGGGTTCTAATATCACTTCTTGTAAAGCTGATACAACTTACGCGCCCTCAAAACGCTACTATCCATCTAATTATCTAGGTTATATTTGTAAAAGTGGAACTTCTATGGCAACCCCCATTGTATCAGGTGCTATTGCCTTACTTTTATCGCTAAAACCTCAACTTACCAACAAAGAAATAAAACTGAAACTGATGGATTCTGTGAATGATTTGGGATTTCCTCAATCTAGACAAGGTTGGGGAAGAATAGATTTGCAGAAGTTTTTAAACTAAATTCTTAACCACAGTTGTATTGTGGTTAAGAATATTTATATAAAATGCCTAGGAAAAAGCCCTAGGCCAAGTATGAAGGGGGAGAGGGGGAAACTTAACAATTATATGCTCCGCCGCCAGACATCATTAAAAGTAATAATATGAAGAATAAGTTATTATCAGCGAAACCTTTTCCTCCACAGTAACCACAACCGCCGTCATTAAATGATAATAAAAAGAATAATAGGAAGAATAAATTGTTATCTAACCCTTGCATGGTAAACCTCCTTTCAGACATGATATTTCCTTGATTGTCCTTAGTATAATATATCTTATGATAATAGATTGGGATGTGTGTATAATTAAAAAGGAGTTAAGTCAGGGGTATCTGAGCTAAAGTCTGTCATTGTATCATTGACTGGGCTGGGGTTTTGTGTTTCATCACTATCTTCATCAAAAAGTATAAGCATAAGAAGTATAAGAAAAAGGTCATCCGATAAAAGACCATCGTTAAGCTTGACTTTATTTTGTTGATCCATATTTTTATTCTTGAATTCTTTAGGAATATCACGCAATAAGTAGTAATCATTGATTCTTTCAATCATGTGAGCCTCCATAATTAGATGCTGTATAGTAATAATATATGTTATTGATATGTAATAAGTATTAGATTAGTGAACAGTTTCCGAATTCAACTAAAATTTAGTACACAGTTTAGAATGAATTCATAAAATGGATGGTTGACAATGAATTGTTATAGGGTGTATAATTAACATACCAACTGGTAGGTTTGTAGTAGGAGGCGGCTTATGAATACTAGAGATATGATATTAGAAACTGCATTTCAGGGTTTTTTGGAGGAAGGCTTTGAAAAAATATCACTCAACGAATTGATTAAAAGAACAGGGTTGACCAAAGGAGCATTTTACTATCATTTTAAAAGTAAAGATGAATTATTAAGTGAGATTATGCATCAATATTTTCATAAGTATATGGATTATAATATTGAGCAGATTCAATCGTATGAAGGGACTATAGAGGAAAAAATAACTATAGCAATTAGTTCTATCACCAATATTCATGCTAGAATCAAAGAAATTAGTCCAAATCATGTTGAACCAAAAGCTTTTCTAATGCTTTTTGAGGAAGGACTAAGAAGTAATGAACAGCTTAGAGAGCATAACCTACAGAATCAGAATAAGATTATGATGACCATGAGGCATTTGATAGAAGAGGGACAAAAGTTTGGTGAAATTAGAGAAGATATGAGAGCCAAAGACCTTGCTTATCTTCTAAATGCTACAATAAAGGGCTCTATGTTTAATTGGACCATCATGCAGGAAGAATTACTTGAAGATTTATTAAAGAAAAATGTTAGTACATTTCTTAAACTTATTTTGAAAACATACAAATAGATGATAAAAGCAATTTGCAATTTTGATTTATCTTATGAATACCAACTGGTTGGTATTCTTGAAATACCTATAACATCAATCAGGGAGGGGTTTAGATGGCAGGTACATCAGGAAGTAAAGCTGAAAAGCAATTTCTTAAGAGAGTTAAACCTTATAGGGATCAATTGGTTAAGGATCATGTTGATTCACCTCAAGAGGGTTTTCAATACTTTGAATCTAAGGAGTATCAAACAGACCATCGAGCTGGTGGTAGTATTATGTCTCAAAAAATAAAAGCTGGAGGACTAAAGGGGATATTAGGTCTGCTGAAGATATTTACTAAACACATGGTTAAAATGCGTAAAGGAATTAATGTTTGTTTTGAAGATTTAGAGCCGTATTTGGTAGAATTAGAAAATAAAGGGGCATTAATCAATAAATCCAGTCCTTTATTGGAAACCTACCCTAATGTAGAGCTTTGGGAGACACTCCAGACATATGCCTATGAACATTATGGTGTTAGAATGGGTTTTACTGAAGTACCAGAACAGCTTGTTTTTAAAGATAAGACGATCTTATTCCGTTATGCTATCGTGTGCATTCAAGAAATGCAGAAATCTGAAATCGACTGTGCTCCTAAACTTAAGGCAAGTGCTGAAGTTATGAGAGTCTATAAAGAGCTGGGTATCGCAGTCAATGAAATAGCTAAATGGCTAAGAGAAAATTATAATATTCAGTGTCAATCTAATCATCCGCTTGGAGGTCTGGTTAACACAACCCCTTTAGCAGGCAAAGCAGGCTTAGGATGGCAGGGGAGTAACGGATTGCTCATTACGCCATGGTATGGACAGCGTCAAAGGATTGCACCTATATTTATTGAAAACAAAATTTTTTCATATACGGATAATGACGACCACAGATGGATTGAATCCTTTTGTAGTCAATGTAGAAGATGCGAACGTGCTTGTCCCGTTGGAGCCATATATCATGAAAAGCAAGTATCAGCGAGTAATATATCAGGTATTGGAGAAACAAGAACTTGTATTGACCGATCCAAATGTTTTCCTCAGTTTAATTCAACCATGGGATGTGGTATATGTATGAAGGTCTGCCCATTTTCACAAGGAGAAGGTAGTTATGAGAAGATAAAAAAAGCATATGATAAGAAAACTGCTAAGACAGCCACTCATGAACGGTTAATCTCTAAAAATGGTCAGCTTGACAATCCATAATATCTATCATAAAATAAAAACAGCTAATCTAGAATCGGCTGTTTTTTTAGTAGAGAACAACTATGTGTAACTAGTATAAGACTTAAGATTATAGAACTAACGGTGTAAGCAAAAAAACAAATGATAAAACTATTATTAAAAAGGGGTAAAATTTATGGATAATTATTATTTGTATTATATCATTTTGGTTATGTTGGTATTACCAGTTCTTTCAATATTTATTGATATCTATTTTTTTAGAAACATGAAAAATAGAGTTGAACTTATGGCTAAATGGTTTATATTTTGGGGCATTGGTATTCGACAATTAACAGCAGGAGTATGTCAGACATTAAATCCAGCCTTTACTGCTAAAATGCTTCAATTAACAGACTCAAGTTTTGTGGCTATCAATGAAATTGGATTTGCAAATTTTTCTATAGGAATGACTGCTGTTATTGCGTTATTTCTCTCTTCTTGGCGTAAACCTGCTGGTTTTTGTGGTGGTTTGTATCTAGGTATTGCTGGCGTGTTTCATATAACTAGAATAGCCGAAGGCATGCATATTAATGAAGTGTATGCTATGATTAGTGACATATTTATTCTTATTATTATAATAATTTTCCTTATCCATACATCTACAGATAGAAAAGTGGTATTAGCAAGGAGATGTTATTAAGTAATGTAAAGTCTGTATTTCATCACTAATTAAGTTAGATTATGAGAGGATAAGTGATATCTATGATTGCAGCTTTATATGTTTTAGGAATTGCTAGTATTGTTGTCTCAATTATTATTGGATTTCAATCAGGGTCAATATTTCATTTCTTATTGATGCTGATTAGTGGAATTGCATCTTCAATTATTATTTTTGCATTAGCTAAAATTCTAGTTAATCAAGAGAGTATTCTATCTAGAATTGAAGCTCACGATAGTAATAGAAATAGAAGAAATCGCATTCAGAAAAAAACATGCTTAAAATGTGGTAAAGAATACGATGAAGATATGAATTCATGTCCATATTGTGGACATAAGCCATAATACTTACTAAAGCGTTAACATCAACTTAATAACTACATAAAAGGTTATTAGATTTAGAAATAAGGATACACTACCATTTATTAATAGGGAGATGCATCCTTATTTTTTATAGTTTTTTGTTCTAAATAAAAAACATCTTGCGTAAAATATAGATAAGCTAGAAAAATTCTTGTTGACAAGACGAGTACCATTGTATACAATAATACTATAATTATATTTCTTGCGTAACCATCTGCATGACACATCACTAATCATAAGTTTCGATAGTTCATAGATAACTTTAAACGATAAACCTTAAAGATACTAATAATAGTACATATTAATATTTATGTAACAGTGTATACTTGCACATTAATTCAATAAAGTATTATCTTGATGATTTAATAAAAGGAGGAAAAACATGATCGAATTTAGTAAAAAAAGCAATTTGTTAGAAAGGACAGAATTTGAATACCCACTTCAAGATGTAGAAAAACCTAATATGTTTAGAAACTTGTTTCCTTATGATGAGGTACCTAAGATTGCATTTAATCATCGCCATGTGCCTATGAATATGCCTAAAGAAATATGGATAACGGATACAACCTTTAGGGATGGTCAGCAGTCCAGAGAACCATTTACTTCTGATCAGATTCTTAGGATTTACGATTATTTGCATCAATTAAGCGGGCCTAAGGGTGTTATTAGACAAAGTGAATTCTTTCTTTATAGCAAGAAAGATAGGGATGCTGTTTACAAATGCTTAGAGCGCGGCTATAAATTTCCTGAAGTAACCAGCTGGATTAGAGCATCAAAAAAAGATTTCGAGCTCGTAAAAGAAGTAGGACTTAAAGAAACAGGAATATTAGTGAGTTGTTCAGATTATCATATTTTCCACAAACTAAAAATGACAAGAAAACAAGTCGTGGATCATTATCTTGCAGTTATAAAGGAATGTATTGAAACAGGTATTAAGCCTAGATGCCATTTAGAAGATTTAACGAGAGCTGATTTCTATGGCTTCGTAGTACCATTTGTACGTGAATTAATGGACTTAATGGATGAAACAGGAGTACCAGTTAAGATCCGTGCATGTGATACTATGGGATATGGTGTAAGCTTCCCAGGATCTGTACTTCCAAGAAGTGTACCAGGCATTATTTATGGTCTTAACCATCATGCAAGAGTACCATCTCATCTCATTGAATGGCATGGACATAATGATTTTTATAAAGCTGTTCAGAATTCATCAACCGCATGGTTATATGGCTGTTCTTCTGTTAATGGCTGCCTATTAGGGATTGGTGAAAGAACAGGTAATACACCAATAGAAGCTATGATTATAGAATATGCTCAACTCAAAGGTACTTTAGATGGAATGGATACAACCGTTATTACAGATATTGCAGAATACTTTGAAAAAGAGCTTGGCTACGCCATACCTCCAAAAACACCTTTTGTAGGTAAGAATTTTAATGTTACAAGAGCTGGTATTCATGCAGACGGTTTATTAAAGAATGAAGAAATCTATAATATATTTGATACTAGTAAACTTTTAAGAAGACCTGTACGTGTAGCTATTACCAACACCTCGGGTATTTCTGGAGTGGCTCATTGGATTAATGCTTATTACAATTTAACCGATAAAAATGCTTTAGACAAACACCATCCAGTTGTTAAGAAGGTTAAAGATTGGGTCGATAATGAATATGATAATGGAAGAGTAACAGCTATAACAGATGATGAGCTGTTAAGAGAAACAGAAGCTGCATTTAAAGCTTTTGATAAATCAGAAGAACATATCGGTTAATCTTTGATTAACTGAATAAAAAAGGGATAAGTATTTAGGAGGCAAGCATATGGGATTCAATTTAACACAAAAAATAATAGAAAATCATCTTCTGGAGGGAGACATGGTTGCTGGTCAAGAAATCGGTATTCGAATCGATCAAACCTTGACACAGGATTCAACAGGAACTATGGCTTATCTTCAACTAGAGGCAATGGAAGTAGATCGGGTTAAGACCAAACGGTCGGTTGCATATATAGATCATAACATGCTTCAACAAGGGTTTGAGAATGCAGATGATCACAAATATATTCAAACGGTTACCCATAAGCATGGTGTCTATTTTTCAAGACCAGGGAACGGTATATGTCATCAGGTACATCTAGAACGTTTTGGTGTACCTGGAGAAACACTTTTAGGCTCTGACAGCCATACACCTACAGGTGGAGGCATTGGAATGCTGGCAATAGGTGCTGGAGGACTTGATGTTGCAGTAGCCATGGGTGGAGGCACTTACTATATCACCATGCCTAAGGTAGTTAATGTCCAGCTGCATGGCAGACTTAAGCCTTTTGTAACCGCTAAAGATGTTATTTTAGAAGTGCTGAGAAGGATGTCGGTTAAAGGCGGCGTTGGTAAGGTGATTGAATACACAGGAGAGGGAGTAGAATCCTTAACAGTTCCTGAGAGAGCGACTATCACCAATATGGGAGCTGAGCTTGGAGCAACAACCTCTATTTTTCCAAGTGATGAAGTAACCCTAGACTTTTTAAAAGCTCAGAAGAGAGAAGACGTGTGGTTAGAGCTTAAGCCAGATTCAGATGCCCAATACGATGAAGTGCTTGATATCAATCTGGAAGAATTAGAACCTTTAGTAGCAAAGCCTCATAGTCCTGATAACGTTGAGAAGGTCTCTAATATTAAGAATTTAAAAGTTGATCAGGTCTGTATAGGAAGTTGTACCAACAGTTCTTATATGGACATGATGAAGGTAGCAAAAATACTTAAGGGAAATACGGTACATGAGGATGTCAGCTTGGTTATATCTCCTGGTTCAAAGCAGGTATTAAATATGATAGCAGAGAATGGTGCGCTGGCAGATATGATCTCAGCTGGAGCAAGAATTATTGAGGCGGGTTGTGGTCCTTGTATCGGAATGGGGCAGGCGCCTGCATCTGGTGCGGTTTCATTAAGGTCGTTTAACAGAAATTTTAAAGGACGATGCGGCACAATAACAGCTGGTGTTTATTTGGTCAGTCCTGAAACCGCCGCTATAAGTGCTATTGAAGGTGTCTTGACAGATCCAAGACAATGTACAATGGATATGTGTATTGATATGCCTAAAATATTCAAAATACAAGATAATATGATAGTTCCACCAGCAAAGGATGGTAGTGTTGTTGAAGTGGTTAAAGGACCTAATATTAAGCCATTTCCAATTAATATCCCTCTACCTGATAAAATAGAAGGGAAGGCTCTTATAAAAGTCAAAGATAATATTACAACCGATCATATTATGCCTTCCAATGCAAAGCTTCTTCCTTATAGGTCAAATATTCCTTATTTAGCTAATTACTGTCTGACACCTTGTGATAAGGATTTTCCTGAAAAAGCTAAAAATAACAATGGTGGTATGGTAATAGGTGGTGAGAACTACGGGCAGGGATCAAGTAGAGAGCACGCTGCTTTAGCACCTCTACATTTAGGAATTAAGGCGGTTCTAACAAAAAGCTTTGCAAGGATACATAAAGCAAACCTAATTAATTCTGGAATATTACCCTTGACCTTTACCGATCATAAGGACTATGATGATGTAGCGACTAACGATTATCTAATCATAGAAGCTGCTGATGAACAAATCAAAACAGGGCAGGTAACCGTTACTAATATCACTCAAAACAAGCACTACCAAATGGCTATAGATGTATCCGATAAAGAACTTGCTATTTTGCTAGCCGGTGGTAAGATTAACTACATGAAGCAAGCGAATTAAATCAATTCATAATTGTTTCTTGAATGATAAAAAATAGATTGTAAAAATAAAGATAAATGGTATAATAATGGAGGGTAAAAATGTGGATTATTTAAAGCATTTTGAACAGCTTGTTAAGGAACAGCTTCAGAGAGTCGAGAAGATGAAGGAACAAGCAGATTTTATAGATTATTCAGAATTAGACACGTTGATTATTGGCATCGTGGGAGGGGATGGTATTGGTCCATCCATTACTGATCAGGCGCATCGTGTCTTAGAGTTCTTACTAAAAGATGAAGTCAACGCTGGAAAAGTAGAATTTAGAAAAATAGATGGTCTAACCATAGAAAATAGAGCTAAGGTTAACCAAGCTATTCCAGATGATGTGTTAGAAGAATTGAAAAAATGTCATGTTATATTAAAAGGTCCAACCACAACACCTAGGAAAGGAGATCCATGGCCAAACATTGAAAGTGCGAATGTAGCTATGAGAAAAGAACTGGATCTTTTTGCTAATGTTAGACCAGTTAAGGTGCCAGATCTAGGAATTGATTGGACGTTTTTTAGAGAGAATACAGAAGGGGCTTATGTTCTTGGTAGTCAAGGATGTTCTATAGATGATGACATTGCTATGGATTTCAAAGTCATCACAACTCAGGGCGCAGAAAGAATTGCTAAGACTGCCTTTGATTTTGCAAAGAAAAACAATAAAAAACGTGTAACGGTAGTAACAAAAGCAAACGTTGTGAAAACAACCGATGGTAAATTTTTAGATATATGTAAACAAGTTTCAAAAGATTATCCAGATATTGAAATGGATGATTGGTATATAGATATAATGACAGCTAAGCTGGTTGATGAAAAGAGAAGAACTCAATTTGAAGTATTTGTTCTTCCTAACCTTTATGGTGATATACTAACAGATGAAGCGGCAGAATTTCAAGGCGGTGTAGGAACTGCTGGTAGTGCTAATATAGGTAAAAGATATGCTATGTTTGAAGCCATACATGGCTCTGCACCAAGAATGGTACAAGAAGGAAGAGATATATATGCTGATCCTTCTAGTATTATTAGAGCAGGCGCGATGCTTCTAAGTCATATCGGTTATGACGATAAAGCAGATCAATTATTTGAAGCATTAGAAAAATGCGGTCAGACAGAAAAGAAGCTCATTATAACAGGTAGAGATACGGGAGCAACCAGCGAAGAATTTGCCAACTATATTATGGAAACAATAAAAATGTTATAATTATAAGGAGGCACTTTGGTGACTGGTTATAATGTGAAAGACGAAGTAACAGATAAATATTCTTTAAGAGGAAGAGTCTTTAACAAAATGAGAGAAGACATTTTGAAAGGCCAATATAACCAAAATGAAGCTTTAAAAGAAACACAGATTTCAAAAGAACTAGGGGTCAGCAGGACACCTGTAAGAGAAGCTATAAGACAACTGGAGTTAGAAGGTTTAGTTACCATTATTCCAAATAAAGGTGCTTTTGTTACAGGTATTAATGCAAAGGATATACAAGATATTTTTGCCATACGTTGTTTGATAGAGGGATTAGCAGCTAAATGGGCAGCAGAACATATTAATGAATCTCAGCTTGAAATACTAGATGAAATCCTGTTACTATCTGAATTTCATTTAGAAAAAGGTCATGTTGAGCAGCTCTATGAGCTAGATAATAAGTTCCATCAAATTATCTATGAGGCTTCTAAGAGCAGAATCTTAAAGCATGTTTTATCTGATTTTCACATTTATGCCCAGAGGGTAAGGTTAGCGTCTTTAGGTTTTAAAGAGCGACCTAAGAAATCTATAGAAGAACACAAAGCTATCGTTGAGGCACTTAAAATGAAAGATGGAGAAAAAGCAGAAAAATTAACCAATCTGCATATTAGGAATACCTCTAAAAATGTATTTGATCACCATTTAGTTGATATACAAGATAAGAAAAACTAGTTTATAAGAGTGCCTAAATGGATACATGATATAGCTATTTTATTAATAATGATCGTATGAAAGAGATATATAAGAAGACCATAAAATCTAAAAAAGATCATATAGTATGGTCTTTTTTTAATGCCTATTTTATATGTGAATGCTCATTTCAAATGCAGGGCTTCCCATTCTTCATAACACACGGTTAATTTTGCCTCAAGCTCATTTTTATTATGATTTAGGTTTTGAGCTTTTTCGTAGTTGGTATAATAAGCTTCAAGGCATAATAATTCGTCAATTTCTTTAATCTGCTTTTCTATCTGTTCAATAGTCTTTTCTAAATGCTTTATTTGTGTTTCTTTTTTTCTTAATTGTGCCTGCTCCTGTTTATCTTTGCGCCAAGATGCTTTAGTAGTTGATTCGGTTTTGACTTGATTGGTAGTAGCTTGTGTGATGGCAGTTAAATGCTGCTTTTGCTGTTGTTTTTTTTCTAAGTAATTATCATAATTACCTAGAAAACTTTCCAATCCATTCGAGGTTAATTCAATAATTCGGTTAGCTGTTTTATTAATAAAATATCTATCATGAGATATAAACAATACAGTACCAGTATAGCTAATAAGAGCAGATTCAAGAATGTCTTTTGATATAATATCTAAATGATTGGTTGGTTCATCTAATAGCAAGAAATTTGCTTTAGATAAAATAAGTTTACACAGTGTTAACCGTCCTTTTTCTCCACCACTTAGAGATCCAATAGTTTTAAACACTGCATCTCCAGTAAATAAAAAGGAGGCAAGTGCTTTTCGAATTTCTCCAATTGATAATTTCGGATAGGTATCTGAAATTTCTTCTACTAACGTTTTATTGGGACTTAAATATCCATGTTCTTGGTCGTAATAGCCTATATGAACATTGGTACCATACTGTATATGACCGATATCAGAAGGAATTAACCCCTGTATAATTTTAAACAGTGTGGTTTTTCCTGTTCCATTATCTCCAATCAGAGCAATTCTTTCGCCCCTTTTTATTTCTAAATTTAAACCTTTAAAGAGAAGCTGATGTGAAAAGGATTTAGATAAGTCTTTAACAGATAAAACATCTGTTCCGCTTTTTATTTTAGGAGCTAACGTAAGATGCATAGAATCATTGAGGGCTATAGGTCTATCTATGCGCTCTATTTTATCTAATGCCTTCTGCTTACTTTTTGCTCTCTTAACAAGTTTTTCGTTACCTGTGTCTAATTGATTAATAATATCTTGCTGTCTTTTAATCTCTTTTTGCTGTTGTGTATAATGTTTCAATTCAATTGCTTTGTTTTTTGTTTTATGCTGAATAAAAAAAGTATAATTACCATCATAGCACTTTGCTTTTTTGTTCTCTATTTCTATTACTCTTGTAACAATTTTGTCTAAAAAGTATCGATCATGTGAGATAATGATGAGCGATCCTTTATAACTAGATAAATACTGTTCTAGCCAAAGCGTAGCTTTTATATCTAGATGGTTAGTAGGTTCATCTAATAATAAAAGATCAGGTTCTATGAGCAGAAGCTTCGCAAGTGCTACTCTTGTTTTTTGACCACCAGAAAGATGGGAAATCATCTGCTCAAAGTCTTTCTCCTCAAATCCCAGTCCTTTAAGTACGCCTCTTATTCGACTTTTATAACTATAGCCATCCAAGCTTTCAAAAGTTTCTCTTAGACTGGCATATTGCTTCATTAATCGGGACATATCCTCACTTGACCCATAATACTTTGATATTTTTTCTTCTATCTCAACGATAGCTTTTTCAAGTTGTATTAGTTCTTTCTTAGATTCTAACATTTCATCATAAATCGTCTTGCTTGATGTTAAAGTGCTGTCCTGAGATAAGTAGCCCATCGTTAGATTTTCATGCTTAATAACTTGACCAGAATCTTGTTCTAATGCTCCAATGATGATTTTGAGCAGGGTTGATTTACCAGCACCGTTGATTCCAACAATAGCAGTTTTATCATATTTATTTAAATGGAAGGTTATACCATCTAATACTTTGTCTACACCAAAAGAGTGACATAGGTTTTTAGTTGAGAGTATCATGTGAAGCCTCCTAAGCACGAGAAAAGCTGTAATTTATTTTATACGTACTGAATAGAATTATATCAATATGGATAATAAAAATCAATCGTAAGATACCTATAACAAAGATACTATAACAAAATACTATAACAAAATACTATAACAAAATACTATAACAAAGATGCTATATCAAAGATACTATAACAAAATTGTTCTATTGATGGTATAATAACTCATAAATAATGAATTGGAGTGTTTAAAATGTGTAAAAAAACAGTCTTAATGGCATGTATAATGATAAGCATGATGCTGCTGAGTGCATGCACCACTAAAAAAGCAGTAGATGTGAATCACTTTTTTATTACTGAAGGGGTTGAATTAACATGTGGTATGGATGAATTATCTGAAAGCAAAGAATATGTAGAGCTTATCAGTCCTTCTGAATCCATTAGACAAGTGATTAATGAAATGTCATCTCAAGATTACAGTATGCCTGAAAATGTGTATATAATGAACTTTTCTTATGAACTTTTGATGAAAGTCGCACCTAATTTTCAGAGATATACTGAAATACCTCCCAATATTTTGGAGAAACTTAATTCTAAGTTGAATGCATTAATGTTAGCAAATATGATTAACGGTGCTCATAGTGTTGAAGTTGTGGCTGGAATGTCTATTATTAATTGGGGAAAATCTTATGTTCAGCCTGATGGATGGTTGGAAGATACAATACTTATACTTGACTATCCAGGGGAGTTTTCCAGTATAGTATCATTCGTAGAAACAGGCGAAGGAGTTATTAGTGGTCAAGCAAGTTTTGTAAAAAAAGGAGATACTGATATAATAACGCTATTAAATGAATACTTAGGCTTAAAAGATGATCAGTACGAGCATTATTCAAAAGACCAGTTAAAAGAAATACTTGTCCAATAGTACTTGAAATTATAAATTAACTCTAAACACCTCTAAGTGAGGTGTTTTTTTTGTGATGAATTGACATAGATTTAACATAGGACTATAATGTTTATACAAGATACATGGTGGACAATATATAATTTGGGGGTAATGAAATGTCAGAACGAAAAATATCAACAGCAGTGATCAAAAGACTTCCAAGATATTATCGCTATTTAGGGGATTTACTTGAAAAGGATGTTGTGCGTATTTCTTCAAAGGAGTTAAGTGAGAGAATGGGGGTAACTGCTTCTCAGATAAGGCAGGATCTAAATAATTTTGGAGGCTTTGGTCAGCAAGGGTACGGTTATAATGTTGGATATCTGTATTATGAAATTGGTAAAATACTTGGATTAGAAGAAAAGCATAGTTTGGTAATCATCGGTGTTGGAAATCTAGGACAAGCATTAGCCAACTATACCAAGTTCGACAAGCGTGGATTCGATATTGAGGGGCTGTTTGATGTTAATCCAAGACTTGTTGGTATGACGGTAAGAGGCATAGAAATAAGAGATATTGATGAAGTGTATGATTTTGTTAGAGAAAACAACATCCATATAGCGGTACTTACACTACCTAGGCTAAAAGCTCCTCAAATAGCTAATGAATTAGTAGAAAGTGGTATCAAAGGTATATGGAATTTTACACCTATCGATTTAAAACTTGATGAAGAAAAAGTTCAAGTTGAAAATGTACATTTACTAGATAGTTTAATGACACTATCCTATAAAATTAGTAATCAGTAATTATGGATAGGTTGCTAGTAGTCTGTTAGTAGTCTGTAATCAAAAATTATAAAAAATAAAAGGATAAAGATATAACTATATTTTTATCCTTTTATTTTTTTAGACTCACTTATTTTTCCTTAAAAAGTTGGAGTAAGTAATATTTAACCAAATTGTAATAAAATTTAAATATTAATGCTATATAATTAATACATAGTTAATCTATGAAAAGTATCAGCATGACTTTTTCTGCACAGCATATTGTGTTTCAATAATTATGAAATATCTATATTATGTATAGAAATGAGTCATTCTTACTTTATGTGGTTTAGCCAATATATAAAAATAAAAAGCCGTAAGAATGTTAGCGCATAAAGGGGAGATAACAATGAAAAGGTCTATCGAAGTCATCCTACTCTTTTTAATCCTATTCTTAACGATTAATGTTACATCCGTTGATGGTAAGCCAAGAGAAGATTATGGACAACCTAAGTGTATTTATAAAGGAGAAAATGGATTAACTATCGTTAGTTATTCCACGGCTTGGTCAACTAAAGAGCGTTTAGATGAAATCTATAGAGAATTACTTAATAATTTTTATGGAGAAGAAATGCAGTACTTATCCCATATCTATATTTATCCTGATAATAGAGAAAATGTAGCAGGCTATTATTATGAGGATTATTATATGGATGAAAATGGAGAACTTGTCTATTTAGACCACCGCTATATTGAATTATACAATGCTGATGTTTATACAGAAATTAGTGATATAGCGCGTACACTCGCCCATGAGTACGGTCATCATTTTACTTTCTACTATCTCATAACTCATGAAAATAAAGCAAAAAACAATTGGTTATTAACAGAATATGCTGAGCTAAGGAATCTGAGTGACTTTGATGGCGTTACTTATATTGGTGACCCAGATAAGCCCTATCAACATGAATGGGATATAGCTGAAATTCTGGCAGAAGATTATGTACAGCTATTAGGCTCACCACTAGCTAAACAAACAGAAGATTATTTTGATGTTCAAGAGCGGGTTGACAGAGTTATCAGGGATTACTATTATCGTTACCATATGTTTAATCTGTTGCCACAGGAAAATCTTAGTCTTCCTTTAGCTGCTGATGTTAAAGGTTTAATGGAGTATTTGAGCAATCTCGCTTCTTTAGAAATAGTCAACAAGCCTAGAGATATTGATGTTCCCACACCCTATCTGACGGGAGTAGAACCCATATATAAAGAATATAATCAATACACCTTTGAATGGGATGAAATAGATGATGGATATGAGTATGATTATACCTTAGTCTATTATGATTTATCCAATAATGATTACCCAATACCAATTAAGACTGTAAAAACTACTGAAGAAATGCGTGCATTAGCTGGTAGTGCCATAAACTATGAGAAGAATTCAGCATTGTTACAGAATCTAGAAGGAGAACTTGCGATCCAATTATTTGTAACCGATGAATATGGATTTATATATGCTAGTGAACCCAATACAATTAAGATATCTCCCAAAGATAACGCAGTTGTTATATTTTATGACGTTCCAGAGGGATTTTGGGCAGAAAATCATATCTACGATCTTTATAATAAAGGCTTAATAGCTGGATATCCTGATGGATCCTTCAAGCCCGATAATACAATCAGTCGAGCAGAGTTTTTAACTCTGTTAATACGAGGTTCTAAAAGCTTTAGTCCTCATAAAGTAGATGATAGAAATCATTGGTTTGTAACGAATGGTTATTATGATATTGCTTTATTTAATGGACTGATTGAAGGACCTGAAGATAATGAGTTCTATTTTGATGAGAATATACAAAGAGAAGAAATGGCAGTACTGATTTATAAAATGTTAAATCTATTAGAAAAAGATACAGTAAAGAATTCTGATAAGTTATTTAAGGATAGAAGCAAATTAACCTATAAGGATGAAATTAGTGTTGTTTCTAATTACGGTATTATTTCTGGTTATTCTGATAATACTTTTAGACCCAGTCATTTAGCTACACGTGCAGAAGCTTCTAAAATGCTCTCAACCTTTATAAGCGTTGTTGGCAGTTAAATCATCTTTTCTATACCACTATTATAGTGTGGTCATATTCTTTTTATCTTATGAGGTAGTCCTTGTTTGTAAATTCTAAAAATAATATATAGTCAGACTTATTTCTGATGCTAAAGATTAGTAACGACTATTGCTACACTTATAGAGCTATGTAGAAGCAGAAGATGTTTAGAAGGTAAGAATAGCTATTGAAATCATACCTATAATACGATATATAATTAGATAAGGTGTTTTATTCTACATAGATAACTAAGGATGTGGCAAAATGTTTTTTAGAAAAAAGAAACAAAAAGATAAACAAAAATACAAATTTCCAACTATAAATAAAAAAGTACCTCTATTAACTTTAGATCATAGATGGCATGAGCTTTTCCCTAAAAATAATAAACCTAAATCCATACAAGATCTAGAAAACAAGTTGAATAAAAAGCTTGCAGAACAGGGTAAACTTAATACCAATCTAAGAGAATATACTTTGTTAAAGAAAAAGATGATGTCCGAAATTGTTGAACAGATGGAAGAGGCTTTTGATAATGAAAATGATACAGCGATGCAAAAGCTTTCATCCAATAAACAATATATCAATGATATTAATGAAAGAATTGAATCATTTGAAGAAAAGCTTGAAGATATTCCAGACATCATTAGTGAGCTTAACATGCAGTTACTTAATATGAGCATGCAGGAATGCTACCATAGAATTCAGAATAATAAACGGTCATTAGATGAATTAGAACATTGGATAATCGAAACAAGAGAGAAGCTAAAGAATAAAATCGTTGATAAAGATGAAATAGAAGAAAAGAACCAAAAAATGTATTCGTACATGCATAATCTATTAGGACATGAGATCATTGAACAATTTGATGCTTCGTACTGGAATGAAAAAAAACCTGAAATTACGTAAAGTATTTTGGACATTTACTTACTTTTATTACAGGGCTGTTCAAGAAATCATATATGTTTTTCTGTAGATTTTCAAAGATGAAAGGATGAGATAGTTATAAAAGCTGTAACCAGTAAAGAAATGCAGGCAATCGATCACTATACTATAAAAACAATTGGCATACCTGAAATCATACTCATGGAAAACGCCGCTAGGTCAGTGGTTGATGTTATTTTAGAGGAAAGTCCTAAGCATGTGACGATTTTTTGTGGTATGGGTAACAATGGCGGAGATGGTTTCGCTATAGCAAGACTGCTATATCAAAGAACTATAGAACCAACTATTGTACTTATTGGAAGCAAAAAACAATTAAAGGGCGATGCTTTAGTTAATTTTGATATTCTAGTTCAATTGAAGCTGTGCATCAAAGAAATAACACACATAGAACAGTTGGATGAAGTATATACAATGGCAATTAATCAAGATTGTTTGGTGGATGCACTATTTGGGACTGGATTATCAAGAGATATTGAGGGTCTTTATCTAGAAGCTATTAACATGATGAATCAATTAGAAGCTCCTATTATTTCTGTGGATATTCCCTCTGGAGTTGATGCTGATACAGGTAATATTTATGGTACTGCTGTAAAAGCTGATAAAACAGTTACTTTTTGCTGCCCAAAAATTGGATTATTGCTATACCCCGGTGCGGACTATGCAGGAGATGTTAAGATAAAGGATATTGGTATTCCACAGCAGTCCGTTAACAGAATTGCTCCTAAAGTCCAAGTGATTACGGAAAAAATACCGTGCCTTCCAAAAAGAATCAACGATTCACATAAGGGTACTTTTGGAAAACTTCTACTCATTGCAGGTAGTGCTGATATGCCGGGGGCTGCTATTTTATCCTCTTTAGCAGCTTATCGTTCTGGTGTTGGATTGGTTAAGGTTTTCTGTGATGAAAGAATCAGGTCTTCGATAGCTTCTAAGGTTCCTGAGGTGGTGTATGCATCCTATATAGGAGAACAAGAAGTATTAGCAGACAAAGATTACGATCAGCTGATTGGAGCTTTACAATGGGCAGATGCAGTTGCAATAGGACCAGGATTAGGTCAAAGCAACGTTTCTTTAGAACTTCTAAGAACAGTATTAGAAGTTTCAAATGATCCAGTGCTTATAGATGCGGATGGTTTAAATTTGCTTTCTAGCCATACTCATTTATTAGAGAATAGAAAAATGCCTACAATTATTACTCCCCACCTAGGAGAAATGGCAAGATTATGTAACACCTCTATTGAATCCATAAAAAAAGATGTGATATCCATATCAAAAAAATTTAGTATAACCTACGGTTGTATAAGCGTCGTGAAAAGTTCAAGAACCATTATTACCAATAATAAGGGAGATGTGTTTATTAATCCATATGGTAATAGTGGTATGGCTACTGCTGGTTCTGGAGATGTCTTAACAGGAATCATAAGTAGTCTTATAGCTCAGAGTATTATATTAGAGGATGCCGTTTTATTAGGTGTATATATTCATAGTAAGGCAGGAGATTTAGTTAAAGATAAATTTGGAGCGTATGGATTGATTGCAAGCGATATCATTGATGAAATCCCCAATGTAATGAAACCAAGTCTAGTTGAATAAGTATATAGTATACTACTGTATAGTTTAAATACAACTTAATATCGGACAATAAATCTAGCTAAGGATAGCTATGGAGGAAAAAGCATGAAAAAATACTATAGAGTAGTGGCAAAAGTTGATTTAGATGCAATGCGTCATAACATTCATGAACTTAGGAAAGTGTTAAGACCAGAATCTAAAATTATGGCAGTTATTAAAGCGGATGGTTATGGTCATGGAGCAATTCCTCTTGCGAGAGACTTAATAGACAATGGTGTTTATCACTTTGCTGTTTCTACGTTGGAAGAGGGCATTGCACTAAGAAGAAGTGGTATTGACTATCCTATTTTAATAATGGGTTATACCCCTGTGGATAACTATGAATCTTTAATCACCTATGATTTAACACAAACAGTTTTTAAGCTATCTATGGGAGAATCACTTTCACAGGCAGCATTGAATCAGAATAAAAAAGCTAGAGTACATATTAAAGTGGATACGGGTATGGGTAGAGTGGGATTTTTATCTAATGATTCATCTATTGAAACTGTATGCCAGATAGCCTCAATGCCTCAACTTTTTGTTGAGGGGATTTATACTCATTTTGCGAAAGCTGATGAAAGCGATAAAACCTATACCAAAGAACAATTATCAAAGTTCACATATTTTATAAAAGCGTTAGAAAAAAGGGGAGTACATATACCCATTAAGCATGCATCTAATAGTGCAGGTCTTATGGATGTACCACATGGTCATTTTGATTTTGTTAGAGCTGGGATTTCTTTATATGGTCTCTACCCATCCGAAGAGGTTAATCATGATGTTTCACTCAAACCAGTACTTTCATTGGTCAGTCATATTGTTATGATTAAGAAGGTAGAATCCGGTACTAAAATAAGCTATGGAGGTACGTTTGAAACGAGTAAACCTAGCAGAATTGCAACCATACCCGTAGGTTATGGAGACGGATACCCCAGAACACTTTCATCCAAGGGACGTGTTCTAATTAGAGGGAAGTATGCTCCAATTATAGGAAGAATTTGTATGGATCAAATGATGGTGGATATCACTCATGTTCAAGATGCAAAAGATGGTGATGAAGTAGTTATCATTGGCCAGCAGGGTGGTCATTCTATCACAACTGATGAAATAGCAAAACTGACTCATACCATAAATTATGAAATTGTCTGTCAACTTGGTAAACGAATACCAAGAGTCTATTTCAAGAATAATCTTTGGGCGGATTCCATTGATTATTTTGATGTATAAGCGAGTAGATGTGTGGTAATACTTTATAGTATAAATAAAATCTATCACCGATTGGCAGAGAGTAAGAATTGTAATAAAATATACGATTATGCCGAAAGTGAGGTTTAGAATTAGACCAGAAATGGTGGAGTGTGAGAAGAGTGATTGTAAAACGTGGGGATATTTTTTATGCTGACTTAAGACCAGTTATTGGATCGGAGCAAGGCGGCATTAGACCCGTATTAATCGTACAAAATGATATTGGTAATAAATACAGTCCAACGGTCATATGTGCTGCAATAACATCCCAAATCAATAAAGCAAAGCTGCCAACACATGTAGAAATAGAAGCATTACGATATGATTTAATCAAAGATTCCGTTGTATTGTTAGAACAAATTCGGACGATTGATAAGAAAAGATTAAAAGAAAAAGTATGTCATCTGGAAAATGACATTATGGATAAAGTAGATAAGAGTTTAATTATTAGTTTTGGTGTTGATACATAATCAAGAAATTCACTTTTTGAAATCTCTAAGGTTTATATAAGTTTGCACAACCTAGGGAGCTTAACATTGAATTCCTGAAAGTAAAAAGCTGTCATATGACGGCTTTTTTGCTGTGTAGATTAATAAAATAACATCCTTGTCGTAAAACAAATGACATAAAATTAAAAGTTTGACATAAAGATAGTTTTACTTGCGTTTTGATACAAAAAGTATATAATGGTATAAATAGATGCGATCATCAGGCAGCCATATGATAGGAGGAGTAACATCATGGATTATATAGCAATCATTAATCAGATTATTGTTTTATTCTTAGTTTTACTCATTGGGTTCATTATACAGAAATTAAATATTATTGATCATCATACGAGTAAAAAGCTATCTGGTTTCATTATTTATGTAACTTCTCCTTTTCTTATTATTAGCGCTATGATGGATAAGCCTGATCTGGGATGGACAGAAATTGGTACTATTTTCTTAATCTCTGTAATAGTCTATCTATTTTTATTTGGATTAGCTATGGTTATACCTAAGCTTCTTAAAGTTCCGAAAGAGGACTTGAGTGTCTATAGGTTCATGATTATTTTTGGAAATGTAGGATTTATGGGATTTCCTATTATACAATCCATTTTTGGTAAAGAGGCTGTGTTTTATGCTTCGATTTTTAACTTACCATTTTTTATTCTTATCTATACTTTAGGCGTTTATTTACTATCCTCTGACAAACATAAAGACTCCCACTTTACATATAAAAAGATGTTTTTGAGTCCTGGTGTCATTGCTGTAGCCATAGGGATTACTTTGTTTAGCCTATCTTTGCCTTTACCAAAGGCTGTTGTAGGAACTATTAACATGATTGGAGATTTAACAACCCCTTTATCTATGCTGGTGATAGGTGCCTCTTTAGCTGATGTCAATATTAAAGGTCTATTTCTTAATATTAGGCTGTATATCTATAGTGTATTAAAATTAATCCTTATACCTATTGTTGTCTGGCTGGCTCTAAGGAATTTTGCTTTTAATGATCTGTTGATTGGTGTTCCTGTTATTATCAGTGGTATGCCTGTAGCAGCTAATGCAGTTATCTTAAGTAAGGAATTTGGCGGTAATACTAAACTAGCATCAGAAGGCATCTTTATAAGTACTTTACTAACGCTTTTATCACTTCCAATATTAGTATTCTTTTTCTTAAATTGATAGCATATACATAAAAAGACTAAACATATGACTATAAGGAGGACAAAATGGAACTTCTAGTTAAAGACAAAAAATTTTATAGGAAATTTCTAGCCATTGCTCTACCGATAGCTTTTCAAAATTTTATTACAACCTCACTGAACATGATCGATACTTTTATGATTAGCTCTTTAAGTGTTGCTTCAATTTCTGGCGTTGGTACAGCTAACAAAGTATTTTTCTTACTCAATCTTGTTTTATTTGGGACAAGTAGTGGTTCTGCAATTTTTGCAGCCCAATATTGGGGTAAAAAGGATATTAAGAATATTAAGCGCTTGCTTGGAATTACTTTAATCATTGGTACCTTTGCTAGTTTACTTTTTACTATTGCAGCTTTAGTTTTGCCTGATGTTGTCATGCGTATTTTTATTCCTGATGATGAAGAAGTTATACGTGAAGGTATTCGTTATTTAAGGATAATTGGTATTAGTTATATAGCAACAGCAATTACATTTAGCTATGTATTTCTGCTAAGAAGTGTCAATGAAGTAAAAATTCCCATGGTTATTACCATCATATCCATCGGTATTAATACTGCTTTGAACTGGGTGCTAATATATGGTAACCTTGGTTTTCCTGAACTGGGTGTACAAGGTGCTGCTATTGCAACAGTCATTGCTCGTTTTTTTGAATGTTCCGTATTGTTAACGGTTGTTTATCGCAAAAGGCTGCCAGTAGCAGCTAAGTTCAATGAAATGGTAGATATCTCTAAGTCCTTTATTTTAAAATATTTTAGGACTGTGTTACCTGTTATAGGTAATGAAACCATGTGGGCGCTTGGTGTAACGATTTATTCTATGGTCTATGGACGAATGGGTAAAGAAGCATTGGCTTCAATAACCATAACTCAAACGATAGAGCAAATGGCAATGGTTCTGTTCTTTGGTGCTGCCAGTGCCACAGCAGTGATTCTTGGTAATGTGATAGGAGCAGGTCATTTATCAAAAGCTTTTAAGCAAGCGAAAAGTATATTTATTATTACTTTTGGTTTATCTTTGATAATAAGTGTGATTGTATGGGGAATAGCGCCCTATATAGCAGGTATATTTGATGTATCACCAGAGGTAACGAATAATATTGTCTTATGCTTAAAGGTATTTAGTCTATATGTTCCATTTAAGACCTTTAACACGATTAATGTCGTTGGCGTTTTAAGAAGCGGTGGTGATACGAAATTTACCATGATACTTGATACGGGTTGTGTCTGGTTAATTGGTATTCCATTAGGTGCCTTAGGAGGCTTAATTTTACATCTAGACATACAATATGTTTATGCTATGGTTCTGTTAGAAGAATTCTTTAAAATGTTCTTTGGCATTTATCGAGTAAAATCTAAGAAATGGATCAATAATCTAGTCAGTGAGACCTAGATGACATAGATTTATCGAATTTTTACTATACAATTAACAGTAAATAGTATATAGCATGTTTTCAGTTGTAATGCCTTCTAAAAAGTGTTAAAATAATGCCAGATTAAAACTAGGAGTGATAGTTATGGCAGGACATTCAAAGTTTGCCAACATTAAACATAGAAAAGAAAGACAGGATGCCAAGAAGGGAAAAGTCTTCACCAAGCTAGGCAGAGAGATTGCTGTAGCCGTAAAAGCAGGTGGATCTGACCCAGAGATTAATTCAAAGTTAAAAGACGTTATTGCTAAATGCAAATCCAATAACATGCCTAATGATACAATATCGAGGAGCATAAAAAAATCAGCAGGTGAGCTGGGTAATGTCAATTATGAAGCTATCATCTATGAGGGGTATGGGCCACAGGGTGTTGCTATCATAGTCGAATGCCTAACAGACAATAAGAATCGAACGGCAGCTAATGTTCGTCATGCCTTTACTAAAGGTGGTGGGAACATGGGGACAACAGGCTGTGTTTCTTTCATGTTTGACAAAAAAGGTGAGATTATTATAGAAAAAGACGATAGTATTGATGAGGATACCTTAATGATGCTTGCATTAGATGCAGGTGCTGAGGATTTCGCAGCGGAGGATGAAGGCTATGAAGTCATAACAGCGCCAGAAGATTTCAGTGCAGTAAATGATGCTGTATTAGCTGCTAATATTCAGCCTATTTCAGCAGAAATAAAAATGCTGCCGCAAACCATGACGGCTTTTAGTGATGATGTTTCTGTTAGTAAAATGGAAAAGATGTTGGATTTATTAGAAGACGATGAAGATGTTCAAAATGTTTATCATAACTGGGAGCAATAAATGAAAAATCATTTTATTAAAATCCCAAATTTTGGATAGGATCTTTTAGTATAAAGATCCTATTCGTAATTATACTTGCATAACATAGCTCCAAAAGCCATAAATTGGTCTTTTATATGAGAAAAAGGAAAAAGCACTAAGTCTAAATGCCCAAAAAAGCCAATAATCATTTAGACCTATTTTTACAAATAATGTTATAAATGTTTCGTTTATAGCTTATAATATATTTACAAAAACTATATAGAAAAGTTACATATGTATAAAAATGTGAGATGGGTGGTAACATGAGTATTAAAGAGGAACAATTAGAACACTTAATTGATCTAACTCAAGATTTTATCAGCTGCTTGGAAACCTTATTAAAAAACGGAGATATAACTGAAAGCAAATACAATGAATTAACAAGTAAAAAATTAGAATTTCTAAACTACGTTAAGAAAGATAGAATAGTATTATAAAAAATAAGTCATTATGACTTATTTTTTTTCTACTTTTCAATTGTTTTAAAAATAATTAACTAATAACCTCATAAGGAGCGTAAGACCAATGGATAAAATCAATAAAATGAAAGCATATGTTCAACGCTTAAATCAAGCAAATAAAGCGTATTATCAAGATAGCATAGAAATCATGAGTAATAAAGAATACGATCACCTCTATGATCAACTTCTTGATATAGAAAAGGAAATCGGTTTGATTCTATCCGATAGCCCAACGAGACACGTAGGGTATCAAGTTGTAAGTCATTTACCTAAAGAATCCCATCAGCAAAAAATGTTGTCTTTGGATAAAACAAAAGATGTCCAAGCACTTTTCTCATGGCTAGGTAACGAAAAAGGACTTTTATCATGGAAGCTAGATGGTTTAACCATAGTATTATCCTATAATAATGGACAATTAGAAAAAGCTGTTACAAGAGGTAATGGAGAAATAGGTGAAGTTATCACTAATAATGCTTTTGTTTTTAGTAACCTGCCCATTCAGATTGCTTACAAAGGTTCACTGATTCTTAGAGGAGAAGCTGTAATTAAGTATTCGGATTTTAATAGAATTAATGAAGCACTTCCACCCGATGAAAAATATAAAAACCCTAGAAATTTATGTAGTGGAACCGTAAGACAGCTTAATAATGAGATTACAGCAAGTAGAAATGTGCATTTTTTTGCTTTTCAACTGGTACAAGCAGAAGGGTTAGAAATAGAAGATTCAAAAATCAAACAATTAGAATGGTTAGACCAGATAGGTTTTGAAGTAGTAGAACATGTAGGCATTACTCAATCAACCATACTGGAACAGGTCAATACCTTTGAAAGTAAGATAGGTCGTAATGATTTTGGTTCGGATGGTTTAGTACTCACCTATGATTCCATATCTTTATCTCAATCATTAGGAAGTACATCTAAATTTCCCAGAGATTCATTAGCATTTAAATGGAAGGATGAAATGAAGGAAACCAAGCTGATAGACATTGAATGGAGCGCATCTCGAACTGGTCTTATTAATCCAATAGCACTTTTAGAGCCTGTTGATTTAGAAGGTACAACGGTTAGTAGAGCAAGCGTTCATAATATAAGTATATTGGAAGAGCTTGAATTGGGAATTGGAGACACAGTGTTAGTGTATAAAGCTAATATGATTATTCCACAAATTGCAGATAATCTAACAAGAAGTAATGATACGATTATACCAGAAAAATGTCCTGTGTGTGGTGAAAAAACAGAACTAAGAGAAGTCAATGGTATAAAAGCGCTTTATTGTACAAATGCAGAATGCAGTGCAAAGCATGTTAAAGCCTTTTCGCATTTTGTTTCAAGAGATGGTATGAATATAGAAGGGTTGTCAGAAGCAACGCTACAAAAGTTTATTCAACAAGGCTTTATCCATGAACTAGGAGATATTTTTAGACTAGCTGATCACAAAGATGAGATCATTGCTTTAGAAGGATTCGGACAAAAATCCTATCAGAACCTCATCCAATCAATAGAAAAATCTAAAGATGTGCAACTGGCTAACTTTATCTACGCTTTAGGTATTCAAAATGTAGGATTGAGTAATGCTAGACTTTTATGTCAGTTTTATCATAATGATTTTGATGCTATCTTACAAACCACTAAGGAAGACCTTCAGTTAATTGAAGGCTATGGTGTTATCATTGCAAATGCTATCTTTGATTATTTTAATTATGATAAGAATAAAAAGGTTCTAAAGGATTTGCTTTCATACTTAAAATTTAAGAAAAACCCATCCAAAGATGTACCTCAAGCATTAGAAGGCAAAGTATTTGTTATAACTGGTCATTTAGAACACTATGAGAATAGGAAAACACTGAAAGAAGAAATAGAATCCCATGGTGGAAAAGTAACAGGAAGTGTCAGCTCCAATACAGATTATCTGATCAATAATAATCACCAGTCCACATCATCTAAGAATAAAAAAGCCATGGAACTGGGCATACCTATTTTATCAGAAGAAGATTTTATCACTTTGTTAAAGTCATAAAGTATTGAAACTAAGATACCGTTATGCTAGAATATTGATTAAATGTTACAGGAAAAAAAGTGACAATTTAGGGTAATTTAAGCCATGAACATACAAGGAGGTATTGGTGTGAAAATAACAAAAGAACAAGTTGAATATGTTGCTCATCTTGCTAGGTTAAATCTGGATGAAGAAGAGAAGATGAGTCTGACTAAGGATATGGAAGCTATCATAACATTTGCTAACCAACTGAATACTCTAGATATTGAGAGTGTTTCACCAACTGCACATGTAATACCGATTCAAAATGTTTTTAGAAAAGATGATGTAAAACCGTCTATGGATAGAGATGAACTTTTGCAAAATGCACCGAGTGAGGTTAATGGGTGTTTTAGTGTTCCTCGGATTGTTAACTGAAAAGGTATAGTTTTTTGTCTTTGTTAAAGGCTATGGAAGATAGCCGAAATTTTAGCTTTGGTAAACGGTCAAGGGTGAATAGTATTAGCTCCATAATCCCCTAAACGTCCTTGTTTAGCAGGGGTTACGCTCCACTCCTGTTTCACTGTGGTGCTAATACTATTAACCCTTTCTGCACATTTATTTTTGTGGTGCTAAAATTTCTCGTTACGAATAATATTATTGCGTAAGTTTGACTATATTTTGATAAAAAAGTAAGTTAGAGTGTAGAGAGCTAAGTTATATGTATAGATACGAGCAAATGGTTTAGATGATTGTGGTAAATGAGAGTTACAATCATTGCAGAGGTAGTACAATTTAACGAGATAGAATAATAGAAGACGATTTTGTGTCGGTGTTAGGAAAGGAATGGATGATGAGATGCTGTATAAAAAGACTGCTCATGAGTTGAAGGATTTACTAAAGAGTAAGCAGGTTAGTAGTGAAGAAATTGTTAAAAACTTTTATGATAGAATAGAACAGGTAGATTCAAAAGTTAAGGCTTATATAACTTTATGTAAGGATAAAGCGTTAGATAAAGCCAGAGAAGTTGATAAAAAAAGGGTGGATGGTCAACAGTTAAGTCCTTTAGCAGGTATACCTATAGCTGTTAAGGATAATATGTGTACCAAAGGAATAAAAACAACGTGTGCGTCCAAAATTCTGGATAACTTTGTACCACCTTATAATGCTACTGTGATAGAAAATCTATATCAGAATGATATGATCCTCTTGGGTAAGCTCAATATGGACGAGTTTGCTATGGGTTCCTCTACTGAGAACTCAAGCCATTATCCAACGCATAATCCTTGGAATTTAGAAAGAGTTCCGGGTGGTAGTTCAGGTGGTTCAGCGGCAGCAGTAGCAGCTCATGAGGCTGCTTTTGCATTGGGATCTGATACAGGCGGTTCCATAAGACAGCCTGCCCATTACTGTGGTGTTGTGGGAATGAAACCAACGTATGGTTCGGTATCTCGTTATGGGTTAGTAGCCTTTGCTTCTTCGTTGGATCAGATTGGTCCTTTAACTAAAGATGTTGAAGATATGGCACTAGCGCTAAATGTTATCACTGGACATGATAAAATGGACTCAAGCTCAGCGCTTATAGATTACCCTGATTATACAGATGCATTAAAGCAGGGAGTTAAAGGGTTGAAAGTTGCGCTTCCTAAAGAGTATTTTGAGCAAGGTGTTCAAAAAGAGATTAAAGATAAGGTTTTGCAAGCGGCCAAGCTTTTAGAAAAGCAGGGTGTCATAATAGAAGAGGTAAGTATGGATTTAACGCAGTATGCGTTACCTGCGTATTATCTCATATCTTCTGCTGAAGCATCATCTAATCTAGCCAGATATGATGGAATAAAATATGGCTACAGGGCTAAAAACTATGATGACTTATTAGACATGTATAAACAAACAAGAGATGAAGGCTTTGGTAAGGAAGTTAAACGACGTATTATGCTAGGTACTTATGCCTTAAGCTCTGGTTATTATGATGCTTATTATAAAAAAGCGCAACAGGTTAGAACCCTTATCAAAAAAGATTTTGATACTTTGTTTGATACTTATGATTGTGTACTGACACCTACCGGTCCTACAACTGCGTTTAAGATAGGAGAAAAGGTAGATAATCCAATAGAAATGTATATGAATGATATATGTACAGTTCCAGTTAATATTGCAGGTATACCAGCTTTATCTATTAATTGTGGTTTTGATAATGAAGGTCTGCCTATCGGTATGCAGCTGATTGGAAAAGCTTTTAATGAAAGTATGTTATTAAGATTAGCCTATGCTTATGAGCAAAATAGAGTATTAGATAAAAATCAACCATCCTTATAGATTGAAGAGAGGTGTTTATGTGAGTTATTCAGATTACGAAGTGGTCATTGGACTAGAAGTCCATTCAGAACTAAAAACAAAGAGTAAAATATATTGCAGCTGTTCAACAGAATTTGGTGGCGAACCCAATACCCATTGCTGTCCTATCTGTACGGGTATGCCGGGAACACTACCTGTATTAAATGAAAAAGTAGCTGAGTATGCAATTCGTGCAGGATTAGCAACTCAATGTAAGATAAATAAATTCAGTAAACAAGATCGAAAAAATTATTTCTATCCCGATTTACCTAAAGCCTATCAGGTTTCTCAATACGATCTTCCTTTATGCTATGAAGGAGAGATTGAGATCAAAGTCAAAGATGAGGTTAAGAAAATAGGCATCACTAGAATACATATTGAAGAAGATGCCGGTAAACTGATACATGAATCAGGAGAAGGTTCTCTTGTAGATTATAATCGTTGTGGTATCCCTCTTATTGAAATTGTTTCTGAACCTGATCTGAGATCGTCAGAAGAAGTGCGAGCCTATATGGAAAAATTAAGAACCATTTTACTCTATACAGATGTTTCTGATTGTAAAATGAATGAAGGTTCTCTTCGGTGTGATATTAATCTGTCGGTTAGAAAAAAAGGTGCTACCGAGCTAGGGACAAGAACTGAAATGAAGAACATGAATTCCTTCAATTTTGCTGTAAAGGCTGTGGAATATGAAGCACGAAGACAGATAAGAGTTCTTGAAAGCGGAGGAACAGTTGTTCAAGAAACCAGACGTTGGGATGAAGCCAAAGGCATTACCGTATCGATGAGGAGCAAAGAAGAGGCACATGATTATCGATATTTTCCTGAACCAGATCTCATGCCAATAGTTACACCTGAGGAAAAGATAGAAGCCATAAGAAAAACTTTACCAGAATTACCAGATTCAAGAATTAATCGTTATGTAGGAGAATATGGACTAAAAGAAAAGGACGCTGAACTAATAGCTGCATCTAGAAGTATGGCAGATTATTTTCAAGCAGCTGCTCACAAGACTAAAAACATTAAGGGTGCTGCTAATTGGATTATTACAGAAGTTTTTTACAGGCTTAATGAGGATGAAAAAGAACAAGCATCTATACCCTTTCAGCCAGAGTTTCTAGCAGAGATGGTAAACTTAATAGAAGACGGTACAATAAGTAATCGTATGGCAAAACAGGTGTTTGAAAAAATGTGGTCAACAGGTCAAACGCCATCTACAATAGTTGAAGAAAGTGGAATGAAGCAAATAAGCGATGATGATGAGCTTTCAAAGCTTGCCGTTGAGGTGATTCAAAAGAATCCAAAAGCCGTTCAAGACTATTTAAGTGGGAAGCAGGCAGCGATACAAGCACTTATGGGACAAATGATGAAGATTACAAAAGGCAAAGCCAACCCTAAAAAGGTTATTGATTTATTGAAAGATCAGTTAGCCAAATTAAACTAAACTAGTATTATAAATTTAAGTATGACTAAAAGTTAGGGTTGATTAGTTAGAAAAGGAAGATTATTATGCTATTTGGCTGGGGGTTTAAAACCTACAAAAAATACGGTATCATTAATATTGGAGTTTGCAACCACTGTCAAAAGAATTCACAATGGATGCTGGTGAAAGAAACTGTATGGTTTAACATATTTTTTATTCCAATCATACCTATTAGAGTTAGAAAGCTTATTGTTTGTGTTAATTGTAATTATCAAAAAGAAATCGATAGTGAGGTATTTGAGAAATTAAAAAATATGCTGGAAAAGAAGAAAACAGCAACTATGTCTACTGTAACGAGTAACGTAAGAAATGCTTACTTAACTGAAACACAGAGAAATTATTTAAATCAGATTAGGAAGATTCAAGAGGAGAAAGAACTCATGGAAAACAAAAGTGATATAAAAGCTATCAATGAATTGAATCTCATTAGAAGAAGTAAAATACCATATAGCAGGGAACTAATTGCTGAAGATTTAAGAAAACTGGGATTAAAAAAAGGTATGACGGTTGTTGTCCATACGTCTTTAAGCTCAATAGGCTGGATAGCAGGAGGACCAGTTGCATTGATACAAGCACTTATGGATGTTATTACGAATGAAGGAACCTTAGTTATGCCAGCACATTCAGGTGATTATTCTGATCCCGCTAGTTGGGAAAATCCTCCTGTACCTGAAGAATGGGTGGATATAATAAAAGAGCATATGCCAGCTTTTCATCCAAGATATTCACCAACAAGAGGGTTAGGTAGGGTTCCAGAGATATTTAGAACATTTCCTGAAGTTCTAAGAAGTAATCATCCTTTGGTTTCTTTTACTGCATGGGGTAAGCATGCAGAAGCAATTGTTAGCTCTCACTCTATTGAATATTCGCTAGGAGAGTCTTCCCCTTTAAGGAAAATATATGACTTAAATGGCTCTGTTCTAATGATTGGTACAGACTACGATACGAATACATCCTTTCATCTATCTGAATATAGAACACAAAATAGTAAAGAAGAAACCGTGGGAGCGCCTATATTTGTAGAAGGTAAAAGAAAATGGGAAACATTTAAGGACATAGAAATGTCTACAGAAGATTTTATAGAAATAGGAAAGGCTTTTGAACAGAGCAATAGCATACTTATAGGGAAAGTTGGTAATGCTACCGTTAAACTATTGAATCAAAAAGAGGCTGTAGATTTTGCTACCAAATGGATGGATAGTAATAGGAAGTAAAACAATGACAAAAAAAGAAGTCATTAATGGATGGAAAGAAGAATGAAATATGCCTATAAAAATTCCTAATACATTGCCTGCAAAACAGGTATTAACGAGTGAGAATATATTTTTAATGGACGAAGACAGAGCCTTAAGACAGGATATTCGTGAGTTACAGATTATCATATTAAATCTTATGCCATTGAAGCAGGCAACAGAAACACAGCTATTAAGATTGTTAAGTAATTCACCTCTACAAACTGAAATTACACTTATGAGTCCTAAAAGTCATACATCTAAGAATACTCCTAAGGAGCACTTAGTTAGCTTTTATACAACTTTTGATAAAATAAAAAGTAATAAATACGATGGTATGATTATTACAGGTGCACCAATTGAGCACTTGGATTTTGAAGAGGTGACTTACTGGGATGAATTAAAGGAAATTATGGAATGGACAAAAATCAATGTCACGTCAACCTTTCATATTTGTTGGGGAGCACAAGCTGGTCTATATTATCATTATGGTATAGATAAATTCAATCTGCCCAAAAAAATGTTTGGGATTTTTACACATGATGTTTTAAAACCAAGATGTAAGCTTCTTAGAGGATTTGATGATACATTCTACGCTCCTCATTCTAGACATACAGGAGTAAGTGAAGATAAAGTGATACAGCATCATGAACTGGAATTATTATCTCATTCCAGTGAAGCTGGTGTCTATATTGTAATGTCTAAGGATGAGAAACATATTTTTGTAACAGGTCATTCAGAGTATGATCCATTAACATTAAAACAAGAATATGAAAGAGATAGAAATAAGGGTAAAGCTATTGAGCTTCCCAAAAATTATTTTCCATATGATGATGAAAACCAGTATCCACAAGCTCTATGGCGGAGTCATGCACATTTACTTTATTCTAACTGGCTTAACTATTATGTTTATCAGCAAACACCCTATGTGATTCATAAAGTGGGTGAGAAGGATAAGTGATAAAAGGCGGCTTTATTAAGCAAGCCTTTTTTGCTTATTTATCTTTTCTTTATATAGCTAGAGCTAACAAGAGTCTTTACTTTACCAGGTAAGAAAAACTTAACTTCATTGATAGCAATGGTACCAGTTAATATTAATAGTGGAACGGTTATAACAACATATATCATCATGTACACTAGTGTATTGACCATGGTATCAAAAGGCAGTAGTATCCATCGCTTTGAAATATCAATGATAGAGATAGAAGCAACACATACAAATATAGGCTTAACCAGCCAGCTACCCACCTCGAAATCAATAGAAGTAAATCTTATAAGGTGTACAACATTCAATAATGCCACAACAACAAAGCTTGCTAATAATCCCCATAAGTAACCTTTTAGACCGTAAACAGGGATAAGTAAGTAGATAAAAGCTATACGTATGGTCAAACCGATAATGTTATTTCTAAAAGTGATAAGCTGTTTATCTAATCCATTTAATATACTGCCTAATGTATTTTGTAAGAAGAAAAAAGGACACAACCAAGCCATAATTTTTAACAAGGTACCAACATAAGGCTCATGATAAATGATCATACCTAAAGATTCACCAAAAGCTAAGAATAAAAAAGTACTGATAATACCAATTAAAAGAGTAAATTTAATGGTCTTAGAGGTAGTGAAACTGATCAAACGATGATTCTTATGAGCTTTAGCTTCAGATATAGTCGGTAGTAGCATAAGAGATAAGGAGTTAGTAAATACAGTAGGAAAGAGTATCAGAGGCAGTGCCATACCTGCTAATATGCCATAAACACTGATAGCATTTGAGTGAGCCATTCCGTAGTGTTGTAGTTTCGTTGGAATAAGTATGGTTTCTATACCTATTAATAAGCTTGTAATCATACGATTTGAGGTTAAAGGTACAGCGATACTAGAAATTTTTCTTAGTATCGTTCTATGTGGAGATGGTCTTTTAAAACACAACTGTTTTTTTATGCTGGATCTATAAGATAGAACAACTAAAACTGTTGTTAAAGCATCAGCAATACATATAGCGATGACTGCCATAGCACAGGCATACGTTAATCCCATAGGAATAAATGTAGAGGATAATAGATAGATAATTGTTATACGTATCACTTGCTCAAATATTTGAGAAACAGCAGGTAAAGAAGTTTTCTTAAGACCGTAAAAATAACCTTTAACGCAGGAAGTTATAGCTGCGAAAGGAAGAGAAAAGGCTAAAATCTTTAATGAAAGTGCTGTTCGTGGTTCATGAATCAAATTAATGCTTAAAATATCTGCATAGAGTAGAAGTACAACTAAGAGAATAAGTGCTAAAGTAGCTGAGATAATACTTGAAACCCAAACAATTCTTTTTAAGTTAGCAGTATTTTTCTTTGCTTTTTCTTCTGCTACGAGTTTCGATACGGCAGTAAATATACCTGAGCAGCATATGGTATAACACATCATACTCACTGGAAATACCAATTGGTATAATCCCATTCCTTCAGCACCGATTAAATTGGATAAATAAATTCTATTGCCAAAGCCTATTACCCTTGTTATTAAGGCGGCAAGGGTTAGAATTATAGCCCCTTTGATAACCGTGTTTTTTTTCATATCTGACGCTCACAAGGTTTGTTAAAGTAATATATTCTTAAAAGCTTTTCCATATTCGTAGATTCTGTTATAATATGAAGAAAGTAGAGGAGATAATCATTGTTACCAAACAATAAAGTTTATATTTGCTAACTGAAATATATATTTTATAGAAATTACAATAAAAGGATGAGGTGAAACTATGAGCTATTATTTAATAACTATAGGTTGTTTTTTAGTGGATCAGATTTTAAAGACAAAGCTGAGCAAGACATTAAAGGGGAATGAGGAAAGAAGTATTCTCAATCATAATATTATCTTAAAAATATATCATAATGAAGGAGCATTTCTTGGACTATTAAAGAACAAACAAAGTATCTTACTGATACTTAATAGTATTTGTGTAATTGGCTTAATTTTGATATCAACTATGAGTTTCTTTGTCAAAGGAGAGAGACTGATTAAAGCTGCATTAGCCCTTATCACAGGAGGTGCGCTTAGTAATATTTATGATAGAATCAAAAGAAAGAAAGTCATCGACTACTTTTCTTTTAAATTTAAGCCAAACCTAATATTTAATCTAGCTGATATGTTTATATTCCTTGGTACACTGATGATTATTATTAAGAGCTTGTTTAAGCTTAAAAACAACTGATGCTATGCACCTCTTGGTTTCCCCACAATACGAGTCAATCCTTTTGTGTTAACATCATCCAAGGTTTCTTTTTTCTCAGTTAAAGGAGTATATTTTATCCATTGATACTTATTATCTGTAGTTATGTCTGGCTTTTGAAAATAGATATTTTCAGTGTCGAAATAGATGATAACTGGCTCATCACTATCGCATAAGTCTTGATTGTTAGCCGTCAAAGAATCAATAAGTGGATAAAATTTCTTTGTTTCATTTTGATAAACATAAAACCCCATACCATACATAAATCCTGCATCAACAATGGTAAATTGGTCATTCATTTTATATTCTTTGATATTATTCATTTTAAAATCATTAGAACTCTATAGTCACTTACAAATAAAGCACCTGGTCCGTCTTTACAAAGAACTACTGCTTTATCATCTAGTAAATCATAGATAGTATAAAAGGTATTATCATAAGAAATAACCTCATTCTTCATAGTATCTAAGTTGTATAGTAATGCAATACGAGAACAGTAATAGATAAGCTCATTATCCTTTTCATTAGCTGCAATAATATGTCCTTCAAGAGCATCCTTTATCTCAAAGTTGGTTTTATCCATCCAATAGATTTTATCTTTAGTTTGATATATAATCCTATCCTTGATAACATACATACTTTGAATATCTCCAGTATCAGTCAGTTTAATAGTTTCTTTTGTTTTAATATGATATCTATACAGATTAGAATCATTTAAGTCACAAAAATATATATTGTATTTATCGATGTAGATATCTTCAACAGGAGCATCATAAACTAGTTCTTCATAATCATTATCTATGTCATAGAGATATAATTGTTCATGTGGCATATACGAAGTATATGCTAAATAGTTATTGGATATATCATATGCTCTTATGCTTTTTTCAAAAACTTTTACAAGTTTATTATCTTCAATTTTATAAAGATGATTGGTTTTATACTCAAGCATATATGGAATACCATTTTTTATTGAATAGTCAATCAGCTTGACTTCTTGAGCATTAAAATAGTATTGAATATATGGAGTTATATAAAAAACAATATTGGAAGAATCACGACACATCTCATTATTGATTACATGATGATAGTAGTTTCCGTTAATTTCTCCTTCAAATATTTTTGGTTGTATTAAATGAATAGGTATATAAGTCTTGCTATAGGTGTTATAAAAATGGTCATTGATCATGAGCTTCCCATGATTTACTCTATACTTATGATATTCAGAAATATCCTTAGGAAATGGTAGTTTCATTAATTCATACGTATCTTTATTATATTGAAAAGCCTGATTATCAGAGTATAAAAGAATAGTATTATCCATACAAAAAATATGCATATCATCACCAGAATTAAATTCCGATAGCATCCACTCTTTCATTAACTCGTTATAAGAATAGAAATTATTATGATCGTAAATAAAAATATCAGAACCGTTTTTATATAGATTTATTGTATCTAACTCTAAGTCAAACGGGTTTAATGTATGACAGATGGTTTTTTTATCTTTGGTGTAACACAAGGTATAAACACTGGTTAAATCGTATATAAGTACATCACTACTGTTTTTATCAAAGTAAACAGCTATTGGTTTCTTTGCAGATTTTAACATTTTATCATAGAAGATTTCTTCTTTGCGATTATTTAATAAACTGTGTGTAAACACATAATCATTATCTTTATAAAATGCATAGCAATCATTGGGCAGTTCTATTATTTCAATTTTGTATGGATCCATAGTCCAATCTCTAACCTTTGTTATTAATTCATTAGTATAATGATAGAGGGTATTATTTACTATAAAGTAAGGTTTATTTATTATAGTTGTAATTTTTTCTATTTTACTAAAATTGTAAGATATACACTTATTATCAATACTATAATTATTAAAGACATAATTAATATGATTAGCCGTATCAACACTTATCTTATCTTTTTCTTTCAGCTCAAATAAATGACTTATTGAGTCACTCATCATCAATTCAATTTCAAATAAGTATGTTTCTTTGTCATATTTTAATATGCCTGTAACACTTGGAACAGTACTCTTATTAAATGCTCGTTTAAATAATAAATGATTTATTTTTGCCCTAGTGTTTGTGCCTAAATCAACTTGATCTAGAATAGCAAAGTTTCTGTTACAGATATACAATTTTTTAGTTTTAGCACTATCAATTCCTACTAACAAGTACGTATTATATTGGTCACTAATATATTCCAGTAGTATTGGCATTTTATACCTATACTGCATGTTTTTAGTATTGATATTATATTGAATTATTACGCTTTCATTTTTATTACTATTAGTATAAAAGACGTTAAATAAGTGATATATGCTGAGCGTTAGTTATTTGTACGCCATACCTTCCTCCAGATTATAATCAGTAGTCCATTTGATATGGCATTCATTATCTATAATTTTGAATCGAATTTTATCGTTTAATTTAATTACGACAACGAAATCTTTATTAGCTAATTTTTTAATATCTAATATATCACCTTCTAAAGGCATTGTATGTGTGATGTTATTGGTTTTGTTAAAAGAAGTAAGATATGATGAGTTTTCTTTAACATATTCAATAAAGTTTAACTGAATACGTACGAATTCTCCAGATAGCTCATAGAAATCATTATCAAAAGAAAATATGTTTTTTCCTTTAGCTTTAGTAAAATCAACATTAATTAATAATTGAGAACTATAAAAATGATCCAAGTCAGTTCTGTATGTATTTAGACGCACACCCTCATTAGAATTGATACCTATGATTTTATTATTAATACAAAACACATTTTCCTTTTCAGTTATTGGCAGCTTATGTATTGCATTTTTTTCACTACCATAGATTTCACTAATAAACTCTATTTCATTATCTTTTTTATTATAAGAGGAGACTAGTTGAGTATCACTATCCATATGAATTAATGTAGCAGTATTAGCCATTTGATAGGAGTTAGTAATTCTTGAATTATCTTCTAGTATATGATTATTTTTCTCAGGAATATGGTTTGGTTCATTGTCATCTCTATCTTTATCTAGTTCATGATTACCTTGCATGGTTTTTATTTTTGAAGGATTAGTAGTGCTACTTTTTGGAGTAGTACATGAAACCAAGCATAGTGTCATCAATATAATAACTGATATGCTCCCAATATATTGAGTCAACTGATTTTGATTCATATAAAATACCTCCCCGTTTTTCTATATAATATATTATACTTTTATTGGGTAATACTCAAGATAAATTATTAAATTAATATTTGTTTGATGTATAATATAAATAATGAAAGAGCTTTCTGTTACATAAAAGTCACTCCCTAATATATGGGAGTGATCATAGAACAAAAATATATGTCTTATTGTACTTTTATTGCAGAGCACTACATTAAATTAAAATACTGATTAACCTCACGTTGTTTTTCAATATGCATTTTATTTTCAACGCTTATTATCTCTTTTTGAAGTTTAATAATATAGCCCTTTAAGAATTTCTCTGCACAAATATCTTTTGTTACGATTACCTTTTCTACCTCTAGTTTGTCTGATACATCTTTATTAAAATAGTTTAACCAATGAATCGTTGAAGGTTTGTCATGAACCCAATAGTTATCTCCATACATTTCGATATTTTGGTCATTCGATACACAAGCCCAGAATGGATCTAATATTTTAATACAATTCTTAAACAATTCCTCGAACTCTAAAATTCTATGATTGTAGCCAGAAAAATAAGGTGATAAATGAATAACTAATGTATTCTTAAATCTTTGATTACTTACTCCAATCTTCATTCTAATATTGCATGATTCATCATTATGCATGGACGAAAAAAAGCTGATTGTACAACCTAAATCAGGAAATTCTATTCCCCTCTCTTTATTAGTTCTCTTTTTAAGTATCTCACTTATAGATTGCTTATTAAGATTAAAAGGAACAGCATCACGTTTCCTTTTAGCTGTCATAAAGTTTGGGGCAATCTCACTTCCATATTCATTTAATTCTTTAAGAATTTCATATACTGTATTCACTGTCTTATCAAAATCTTCTTCTCTTGGCTCTGCCCACAAGATCATTGTAAAAGTTTCCATTTTTCACCTCTATAGCACTATTTTAGTGTTTCTAGGATAAAATTAATACCAGAAATACCTTCTTCAGAAAATAGTTTTTTTGTAGCATTCATACTAATTTCATCCATAAAATACCAATCAATTGGCATACCATCAGCTGCGTTTATCTGTCGTATGGCTTGGTCAATTAATGAATCTTGTCCATTAAACCAGTCATAAAATCTACCCGTTGTTTTGTTTATGAAATTTTTATAATTGGCTTTAGCTTCTATAAGTCTACCTGTCTTAAAACCATCAAATTTAACACCATTTTGTAACCATACCATATCCGTACCAGCAATTTGTTTTTGATAAGTTTTAGAAAGGTCACTCATTGCTTCATTAGTTTTAACCCATTTACCCGACGCATGTATTAAGTCATCAGTTTTATTCACACTTTTTAATAATGTACCAGCCTCATCGGAATATTTAAATGCTCCAATAATAGGTACTAATGCAAGCATATCTATACCTGTTTGTCCTGCATGTTTCCAAGACCATTCCCAATGGGATAGGTCATACCAAATATCTCTAATATCCAATGGAGCATCTACACCAATAATGCCTAATCCAACCTGACCAACAGTTCCTAGTAAAGTAACTTCGTCAGTATAATTACCAAAAATAATTTGCTCACCTGACCGAGTTACGTAATCCCAGCTATCAGCTAGAAAGCTTTTAACATCTTTCCAAGATGGTGACATTTTAATAGGCTTACTACTTAAAGATAAAGAATTTACATGATACCTAGTAGCAGTGTGTAAAGGATTGGAGTGTACAACGGGATGCTCCTGAAACGATAGGGTATAGGCTGCTTTGGTGTAGGGGGCTTTAGTAATAAATGTGTTAGCTGTTTTTAATGTTTCTTTTATGTTAATTGCATGTAGTAACTTATTTGTTATCTTTTGACCTATTTCTAAGAATAGGTCAAAAATATGATCCAGTGTAGATGGTACTATGGGTCTATATATACTAATTATGGTGTCTCTACCATTAGTGTCTCTAAAAATATTAGCATTAGGCTCAGTTAACGGTGTGTTAACAGAGGTATTCCATAAATTATCCAAAGAAGATAATCTGCTATTTAAGTGTCTCTCAGCTTCAGCGTAAGCGTTTTTACTTTCATGAATGAATTGACCTAAACTCCATGTACGCTTATTTAACTGGATTAGCTCATTTGTTATGGTTCTTAAGGTATGAGCTATATTATTTTTTGATTTTATATCCCAGTCAAGTGTATTTTCTAATCTGTTGAATTCATTCCTTATGATTTCTATACGCTTAGCCACATGGATGATCGCTTTCCCATTATGGTCTAAATCATGGATGCGTACAGATAGCTGAGATATAGTACCACCTCCTAATGTAATTAATTTAATGGAATAGGTGAAAAAATCATCAATATTTAATCAACTAGTCTAGTTATATAGTATCTGTTTTTAGATGTTTTTTCAATGATTTCTGACGAAATGCATGTTTCATGGGATGAAATGCATACGACTGCATTTTAATAGTTCATAGAACAAACTAATGTAAGTTTAACTATAGAATTTTTTTGTTAAAACAAATCCATAGTACCAAATTTTTGTGTTATAGACCTATTTATTCAAAATCAGTAGTATATTAATAATTACAAATAATTAAGATGAAATAATTGTAATGTTATAGTAAAAAAGTAATATATAAGTAGAAATAATTTAAGGTAATTATATATAGCTTATAAAAGAGGTAATGTGATGAAGAAAAAATTTTCATAAACAGAGTTTTAGTAATTGATATGAGAAAGATTTAACATTTTGACTTAAAAGAAAGCTATGACGCTGATAGTTTTCTAATCATTTAGCGCGAATGGTAAGCGGACATCTATATACAGAAGTATTCGCACCAAGAGTAGTATAAAAATATTACCAAATTATCATTATTTTCTTTGCTGTAGTTTTTGGATTACAAAATAACTATAGAGTTAAACAAATATATAAAGCTATTTTCATTATTTTTTGTATAATTTTGCAGTCACTCCTTACACAGGAGTGTGGATTGAAATAAGGCGTCTGTAATAATGCAATCTTGGCTATAGAGTCACTCTGGATAGGTTACAATAAATTGGACAGATATTTTAAGGTGATGTAATATAAAGATGACAAAACCAAAGGAGTATCTATCATGAATCAATCAAATCCTAAACGTCCAAGACGAACATTCACATCTGAATTTAAACATCAGATGGTTCAGCTTTACAAGAACGGTAAGCGTAAATGTGATATTACTAAAGAATATGATATCGGCTACTCAACACTTGATAAATGGATTAAGCAAGAAGCTAATGGTTCATTCAAGGAGAAAGATAACCTAACTTCAGAACAACAAGAGCTTATTAAACTACGTAAGCAAAATCAACAGTTACTAATGGAAAATGACATTTTAAAGCAAGCGGCGCTGATCTTAGGACAAAAGTAAATGTGATTCATAATAATCGACACAAATACTCGGTATCAGCAATGTGTAGGGTCCTACAATTACCTAGAAGTACTTATTATTATGAAGCCAAGCAAAAACCAAATGAAAGTCATCTTGTTTCGTGTATTAAAGAGATATTCAAAGCAAGTCGTAATAACTATGGTACTCATAAAATTGAAAGAGAACTTACCAAAGAAAACCTTCGTATTTCTCTAAGGATAAAGAAAGGTGATACAATATGAAACTAAAGAATAGAGAAGTTATTTTAATATTGTGTAGTTTAGTCATGTTTTACTTATCTAATGGACTAAATTGCATACCCATTCTTACTTGGGTCTATCCTATTTTATTATTGTTTTTGATAAAACCAAAGAAGCCATTTAAAGGTTCATTGATTCTATTTTTGATTTTATTTATTGGTTTTATAATGCAATGGATAAAAGTACTTGGTATAGATATTGGTATACTTATTGCTTTAGCTGCGACGATATCTCTTATGAAATGTTTACCCTATATCTTATATAGTAAAATACAAAGACATCAAACTAAATTTATATATACACTAGTTTTTCCAGTTTTATTAGTTAGTGTAGAATATATTATTTACTTAATTTATCCAATATTAGCTGGATTATCCGAGGCTTACACACAATATGAAAACCTAGTTCTAATAAATATAACATCATTACTTGGTATTTATAGTATTACATTTGTCATGGGATGGACAGCGTCAGTAGTTAACTGGATAATAGCAAACAAGTCTATATGGAGCAAAATTAAAAAAGGAGTCTCCATTTATTGTTCAATTATGCTCTGTGTTTTTATTTATGGAATTACTATAGTTTATTTATTACCTAATGATAGTGAATTAATCAGAGTTGCTTCAATAACAGTACCAGTTAAAAAACTATTAGAAGGAGACAAAGATGTATCAAAAGTATTTTATAGTAAGGAATTTGATGAGCAACAATTAGTTAATACTAAATCAAAACTGGAAGAAATACATAATCAATTATTAGATAAAACAGCCAAAGAAGCTGATGCAGGTGCTAAAATTATTTATTGGTCAGAATTAAATGGTGCAGTAATGAATGATGATGAAGCACAGTTAATTGAAAGAGCATCTAATTTAGCCAAACAAAAAGATGTCTATTTAATTATATCGTTACTTGTAAAAACGCCATATAAAAGTCTTAAAGAAAATAAGACGGTTGCAATTAACAGAGAGGGTAAGATTGTTGCCGAATATTTTAAGTCTGGGGTTTCCATTGGTGAATTATGTATTAAAGGTGATGGAAAAATTCAAACTTTCGATACAGAATATGGAAGAATTGCTACATATATATGTTCTGATTTAGCTTTTATGGATATGATTAGACAAGTTGGTAAAAATCAAGTAGATTTATTAATTGTTCCTTCTTCAGATTGGAAGTATATGTCACAGATAGCTACTAAAACTGCTATAGTAAGAGCAGTGGAAAACGGTTGTTCGCTTAGCAGGCAAACGAATATGGGAATTTCAATAACGTCAGATAATAAAGGGAAAGTTTTATCTACAAATAATTACTTTTTATCTAAAGATAGATCGATGGTAGCATTTATACCAATTAATCATAGACTTACTTTATATCCTCATGTGGCTAACATTTTTGAGTTTACTTGTATTGGTATTACTTTAATTATGTTCGTATATATTATCATTAATAAATTAAGAAGTAAGTAAATTAGGGCTATTAGTTTAACTAACAGAATGTACTTAAAGTTTAGTTTGGCATCATTTCTAACTATAAAAAATGCTGATAATATATCAGCATCATTAGTTAATAAATAAATTCTATTTCAATCGCAGATTACCTGCTTCCTATCTTCTTCTCCCAAAGAATCTTAACAGAAGCAGGAACAGATTTACAAAATCTAAGTAAAGCTGTAAAGCACCCATGACAGCTAAGTTATTTTGAACACCCGTATTCTTCTGACCATAGGCAAAATACTGTTTGAGCTTCTGTACATCATAAGCAGTTAATCCCCAGAAGACCAATAAACCCACAATGGATATCAGCCAATAAAGAGGGCTACTGTTCATAAAAATATTAACAATGGATAAAAGGATAATGCCTATTAAACCACCGTACAAAATATTACGGACACTACTTAAATCTGTTTTAGTAAAATGACCATAGAGAGCCATAATACCAAAGGAAACACATGTAACACCAAAGGTTGAAGCAATAGAAGTGCTAGTATATAAAATAAAAATAAAGGATAAAACAATACCATTAATAATAGAATAGCTCACAAACAAAATCCTAGACTGACTATAAGACATTTTTAATATACGCCTTGTAAAATAAATAACCATAATCAATTCTGCAATAATTAGTCCAAAAAAGACAAAGCTATTATTGTATAAGTATAAGAGTATAGACTGAGATTGGGAAACCAAGTAAGATGTCCCTGTTGTGAGTAATAAGCCAATAAACATCCATGAAAAAACCTTTGATACAAAACTATTAAATTGATCTCTTGCATCTATGCTCTGCTGTGTCGAATAATGATTGTCTATCATTTGAAACGCCCCTTTCATAACCCTATTTGTCTATAATATTAAGTTAATTATGCTCTATTGTCAATATTAGGTTTGTTACAGCTGATAATTTATTATAAATGAATAGTGAAGGGTGAATTACATTACATTTAGTATCTACACTTTTCAATCACGATATTCACAAGCATCAACTGTGTTGATATTCTTAATGATAGATTTTTTTAATAGTATCCATTGTTGAACACATATTGATAAATAACATATCTACTAGAGTGATAGCAACCATGGCTTCTACAACAATGACTGCTCTTGGAACAATGATTGGATCGTGTCGTCCTTCAATGACTAGGTCTATGTCTTCGCCTTGTTTATTAACAGAAGCTTGTTCCGATCGTATAGAAGGTGTAGGCTTAATAGCAGCTCTTAGAATAATCTCTGTACCATCACTGATACCGCCTAACATACCGCCAGCATGATTGCTTTTCTTCTGTATATGATGTTCTTCATCATAGTAGTAGCTGTCATTATTATCAAGTCCTGTAGAAGAAGCTGCGTTAAACCCAGTCCCAAACTCTATGCCTTTAACGCTACCGATGGACATAATAGCATAAGCTAGTCTTGCATCCAGTTTATCAAAAACGGGTTCTCCAACGCCAGAAGGCAAATGATTGATCTGACATTCTATAATACCACCTGCTGAGTTATGCTGTTGGATTAAGTCATTAAGATATTTCTCTGCCTCTGAAACAGCTTCCTTATCTGGCATACACAAATAATTCTTATGAATTGCATTTCTATCAAAATTTTTATTGTCTATCGTAACAGTACCAATTGATTTCGTATAGGTCAGTATATCGACACCCATAGTACTTAATATTCTTTTTGCAATGGCGCCAGCAGCGACTCGCCCTATGGTTTCTCTACCAGAGGATCTACCACCCCCTCTATAATCTCTAAAGCCATACTTTAAATCGTAGGTTAAATCAGCATGACCTGGTCTATAACAGTCAGCGATCTTAGAATAGTCTTTAGAACGCTGATCTTTATTCCATACCATTAATGAGATAGGGGTTCCTGTTGTTTTTCCGTTAAAAACACCCGATAGAATTTCAATCCTATCCTTTTCTTTTCTTGGGGTTGAAAAAGGGGATTGTCCTGGCTTTCTTTTATCTAAGTCACATTGTATATCTTCTTCACAAAGATCTAATCCAGCAGGGCACCCATCCACAACAACTCCCAATCCACTACCATGAGATTCACCCCATGTAGAAACAGTAAAAACTTTACCATAGTTTGAGCCAGCCATATAGTGCCTCCTATAATCATTGTATTTTATGTGTTTTACTTATATTGAGCTAGAGTTATTAGATCCATTATATAGAAGTTCAGGTGATAAAGCAATGTTGGTGTTTCTTGAGTTTTCGTGTTTTTTATCCACATGGAACTAAATATAAGAAATAGATTATCAACAGATTTTTAAAAACGCTCAAAATATAAGGAATCACCATCCT
>JANQFZ010000021.1 GCA_028277605.1 Vallitaleaceae bacterium
ACATCTGTCGGTAACTTACTAAGCACGAAATTTCCCTTCTGCTTGCCTTGGGACTTAAAACGCATAATAGACACTCTTAACGTCCCCCCTACTCCCCCACACTTTGAAATTAACTTTGATAAAGAATACTTTGTAGGTGGTGGAAAGATTGATATAGACTTTGCCCAGTTTGAAACTCTAGCAAAGATTGTTCGATGGGCAATTATGATCATGTTTAGTATCGGTCTAATAAATGTCACTAGAAACCTTATAAGGAGCTAAATTATGGGAAATTTCATTATCGGTATGATAAATAAAATATTCGAAGGTCTAGGAGATACAGGGACAACTGTATTAGGCTTATTCCCTAGCTCTCCATTCGAGGCAGTAGAACAATTAGTTATAGATAATGAACTGCTTGGTGGCTTAGCATGGATTATCCCTATACAGCAGATAACAGCCGTTTTAAGCGCGTGGGTTACATCTATAGCTATCTATTATGCATATCAGGTAGTTCTTAGATGGATAAAAGTAATTGATTGAATGTGTTATATAAAAAGTATGCTGCAAGCAGCTGCAGGAACTACCACGTAACACGAAAGGAGAAATGACATGATTTATTTCTATTCAGGAACCCCCGGTTCAGGTAAAAGTTTAAGGGTAGCAAAGGATATTGTTGCTAAGCTTAGAATCAAACGTCAAAACGTCATTACCAACATGAATATAGATTATAACTACATAATACAGAGTAAGTTCAAAACGAGGTTAAACAGGCTATATTCGTTTACATGTAAACATCTATTTAGGTCAGTCAATAAAGTACTTGGATTATTAAAACGTAAGCAATTAGAGGTAAAGCCTAGGGCAATGTTCAAGGATACAAGGGTCAAAGGTTGTGGTAAGTACTTCTATCTCAATAACAAAAACTTTAATGTTAAGTACTTCTACGATTACGCAATGGCTCATCATAAGCGTGGAGTTGAGGGTCAAACCTTAATAGTCATTGATGAAGCTCAAATGTTATTTAGTCCATCGGTTATCAAGCTAAAGAGGATGGAAGATGTCAATTACCGTGTTGACTGGCTAGAATTTTTTACTCAACACAGGCGTTTAGGCTATAACATCATTCTGATTAGCCAGTTTGACCGTCTTATAGATGCTCAAGTTAGATGCTTATTTGAATACAACCACATCCACCGAAAAGTGAATAACTTTAAGCTTGGGTGGTTACTGGGTATATTCAAGGTATCTTTATTTATTTCAATCCAGTACTGGTACGGTATCAAACAAAAAATGGGTAGTGAATTCTTTACCTACAGAAAAAAGTATTCACGCATCTATGATAGCTATGAGTTCCAAAAAAAAGTAACCATGGACTAGTCTTAGCACCTTGAAAAATCGCGAAGCTTAAGTATTTTTCAAGGGGCTAAGTACTAGTGGGATGTGTTACAGCATAGCTCTTGCATTCCTGAGGTAGCTTTTTTAAGTAACACGAAAGGGGGTAACATATTGAAAGTACGAAAGCCTATGAGACTTGATGAGAACCTGATAAAGCAAGTAGAAAAGTATGGAAAAGGTGACACCTTCACATCAAAGATGGAATACATATTGGATGATTATTTTAACACCATGAGTAAAAGAAAGTCAGATTTGAAGCTTGTCCAAAAGCAAATTAAGTTAGCTGAAAAGGATTGGAAAGGTCTTCAATTAAGAATGAGTAAGGCTAAACAGAAGTTTGAGAAGTGTCTAGAAGGCATTTTATGGGGCTAGTGTGTTACATAAGTATTATCCTGCAGAATTTTCGGTACTTTAAAATGTAACACGTAAATAATAAATGGTTGGAGTGATTTCATGGAAGAATTACGGAGAGCATGGAACATTATGATTAATATTGATTCGTGTCAGCCTATTTTAATCCTTGTCATTATATTAGGGAGCATAATGTTAGTTTTAGAGTTTTTTCATTCTGTAGAAAAAAGAAAGGGTGGTAGTCGTGAGGAAAAAACAAACAAATCATAGCAAATTGAAGCATATAGCTAGGCAATGTTATGAGTGTCAGCGATTTTGTTTGAACGGTGGTACTTGTATAGGTAAGGAATCTTGTCATCCATGCCTTGGTTTTAAGGCTCTAAATAACAAGAATATACAACATATACATGCTTAATGTATTTTTATACATCGAAAACATGTAGAACCACACCCTTGTAATACGTGGTCTGAAAATACACACCTGAATCTGTCTAAACTATTGACAGATTGGGAAAAACTCCGATTTTTTTCGTTTGAATAAAGGGGGGGGTTATTCAAAAACTTTAGTTGACTAAAATCTGAATAAAGATGTGGTGAATTTATGATACCAATAAATGCAGATGCAACAAAAATTTATAGTGAATTTACAAGTGAACAAAATGTGAATTGGTTTGACCTTAAGAGGACTAAGTTTTTACATAATATTGACACCTTCTACTATTCCGTATTCCTTAAGGGCAATTTCACGAAAGATAGTCAGAATGAGAAGGTTTTTAGGATGAGGAATTACTTTGAACAAGAGTTCTTAAAGATGGATAACTTTGAAGTGCCTGAACTGACACTGAAAAATCTTGACATAGACGGTAGAAAAGGTTATTCCCCTAAGGGCTTACCTACCTACTTTATACTAAAGCCTTTTACTTTTGCTAAGTTTTACAATGTTAATATTCAACGTCCAGAGTGCTATGACTTTTTTATAGCTAGACAAGTGCCTAATATAGATACAGCTCAAGTGATTGTACAAATACGATCGTATTATTTATGGTTGCATGGGGTACATAAAGCTTATGATAAGTCATTGGAAGATTTGAAACTAATATTGGATTACTTTGGTCTTGAGATAAAGCATGTACAGGAAAATCGTGTGGATTACTGTTGGCATACAAATTATGTCCAATCACCTGATAGGTTCTTTTTGATTGATAATTTTGCAAAAATGAGGGTTTCACGGCTTCATGAAGCAACCTATCATGTACGATTTAGGGGTAATGAAGAACATGAGATAGACTATGTTCGGTTAGGCAATCTTAGGAGTAATAAAGTTTTAACAAGATTCTATCTTAAGAGTAAAGAAGTTGTCGAACAGGGATATAAGGGATTTTTCTTTAAGATATGGCTTGTCCATGGACTCATTAATAGATATGACTTGTACGTCTATGAAGAATGTTATAAAAGGCAGTCATGGGAGTATCTACATAAAGCACGTTTAAAGTTTTATCTTGAATATGGTAGTGATAAAGGATTGAAACATAAGTGTGCTGCTATCCTAGATGAAGTCCTTGAATTGGATTATGATGACTTAGTTGCCTTTGCTGATTTATTGACACCGAGGGTCACTCTTATTATTAATACAGAGTATCAAACAATGCGAAAATTTAGCAAATCAATACAGCTCATACCATTTAAGGACAATACATCTAAAGGTGTTAGTAAGTACATATATGACTATCTTGACAATCGACAGCTTATACTAGACTATCTTACACATAATGTACTTAGATTGACGGATATAAGACAGCTAGATAGGAATAAGTCAAGGCGCGACTATTGCCCTTTTTGGAAGGCGTTGAGACGGACAAAATTAATAGATACCCTTAAAGTCAAACAGAACATAAAGCTAACTCGTGAATACGCTAATAGGCTTAACAAGGAAAAGGTCAAGGAACGTGCATTAACTAGCGTTGTCACCTATCAACTTTATGATAAAGGGGTTAATGATGAAACGATAGCTAATGATGCAATAGACTTTATATTGAGCTTGAACGACAATGACATGTATAAAATGAGAAAATATAAACTAAAAAAAATCCGTCAATTGAATAGCGACCAACTTGACGGACTTTCTAGAAACTATGATACTCATTTTGCACTTTTGGATAAAAGTACAGGTGAGATTATTGATTAATTATATCACTAACAAAGGATGATTTCAAATGTGTATAAATTTAAAACAAGCGTATGAATTATTTATATTGGAAAAAGAAAGTACTTGCAGTCCTAAGTCTGTCTTGAATTATAAAAATGATGTTGGCTACTTCTTAGACTTTATTAAAGATGATAGACAGCAAGGTATAGAACAGATTAGTTTAGATTCTGTAACTCTTAATGATATCAAGAGATATGTTGTCATGCTTAGAAAACGCCCTAAATTGCAAAACCATCAATTTAAGCCTACCGTTAATAAGCCAGTGACAAATACAACTATTAGGACATATACAAGGCATATCAAGGTATTTTTCAATTTCTTATATAACGAAGAATATATGCAAAAAAATATTATGAAGAAATTCAAATTTGTAAAAAAGGAGCAAAAGGCGATCGTCCCACTTTTTGCTGATGAGGTTGAGAGGATAGATAAATTGTTTAATGATAAGTGCAGGCTTGGACTTAGAAACTTGTGTATTGTGCATCTGATGCTTGATTGTGGTCTGCGTTCCGGCGAAGTTGCTAGGCTGTGTATCAATGATGTTTACTTTGATAAAAACTTGATATTTATCAGGGCATCTAAGGGGCATAAAGAACGGCTAATAACACTAGCTCCTCGTGTTAAAAGGTATCTTTATAAGTATTTAATCCTTTATAGAGAAATAACTGAAAGTCAGTTGTCCAACTTGAGAGCTTATAAGGATGATATATTCTTATTGCAAGTGAAAGATGTTAAACCCATCAACCAGAACGTCATTAAACAATTATTTAGTCGCATTAAAAGGCGTACTGGTATAAAACGCTTAAAACCTCATCTGTTAAGGCATACTTTCGCCACTAGTTATATTCTTGGTGGTGGGGATATATCCTCATTACGATTATTATTGGGTCATAGTGATATTAAAGTTACGGAGGTCTATTTACATATGTCAAATACCGTTATGATAAGTACTGGCTACGATAATATTTATAGGCTTGATAAGATATATTTCAAGAGATATTCTGATACTTTTAACAGGTGATTTTTAGGTTTCCGTTGTAAATGCTTATATCGGGTTTTTATAGCTCTACGCCTTATAATTACTTGATTCTACAGGAAAAAGCCCTATGCAAGCGACAATCGCAAACACAGGGCTTTTTATAACGTGCGCAAGAAGATTCGAACTCCCGGCCTTCTGATCCGTAGTTAGTAAAATTTGTTATTTACATATGTTGATACTATTCCTCGTGTATAATACATTGTATGAAAAATAATCAACTTGGGAAACTTAAAGTAAAAACTGCTAGGTGACATCATGAAATTATACTTTAGAGAAGTTAGAATCAAACAGGGTTTGTCGATAAGGGAATTATCAAGACGGTCTAGGGTTAGTGTGGGTGCTATCTCAGATATTGAAAATTACAATATTGACATGAAGTTATCCACGTATTGCAAATTGGCAAAAGCATTAAAAGTGGATATAAATAATGAATTATTGAAAAATTAGGTAAGTGTTCAGTGCAATGAACACTGTAAGTGTTAAAATGTATCTAAGGGGGAATGGTACATGCAAATGATGAAAGTAATAGTTAAAGTTAGGCTATTACGCAAATTGGTTTTATTGGGCTATGAACAGGACATTATAATAGACATAATTGATGACTTACTGGTAAGCTGCATTAAAAAAGCTAAGAGACATTAATCTCTTAGCTTTTTTAGCTGTTGTGATTCATACATCAGCTTGCCTCTTACGATTAGCTCAAGCTTGTGGTCTTCATTCAGCTTGTTATAGTACTCCAGAAGTTCCTTTTCTTTTTGTGATAGAATAATATTATCTTCGCCTTCTATTAACCATTCATAAGACACTCCAAAATAGTCCTTAAGGGATTTTATTGTTTCTAGTGAGGGATAGTTTCTTTCTTTTTCTATTGCGCTTATTTTACTTTGCGTAATGCCTATATTTCGGGCTAATTCACCCTGTGTTAATCCTATTTTTTTTCTGTAGCACTTAATTCTTTCCCCTATAGCATTCAAAAAAACACCTCTTTTTTATTCTTTTTGGACTAAAAACTATTGACATTTAAGTCTATATGGACTATAATGTACATAGTGATACTTTTTCATTACAAAAGCAACGTCTTAATATTTAATTTTAACACATCTAAGGCATAAACAAAACCGTCTAATTTAGTCTATATAAAGTATTACTAGGATAGTTGAAATTACTACTATTGAGAGGATGAAGGAAATGAGAAGTATAGTTGATATTATAAAAAGTGAAGCAGATAAACATATGATAGTTGATATAACAGGCGTTGAATTATGTAGAATGCTATTAGATTCTAAGTATAAAGCAGATTATAATGTACGTTTTAGTAGTTTAGAGCTTAAAGTTGAACCTCAATGTGTAATATATTTTAGTTCAAATATCTTAAGACTTGCTAAGGACTTAGACTTATATTTAGAGAGGCTAATATTTAAGTGTTTTAGTTCCTCTAGGGGTGATTTAATTGTATCTATTAAAGATAAGGCATGTGATTATACTATTGCACGTATAATATTTACACTTATAGAGCCTGAAAAAAATGAACCTGAACAATCCGAGGATTTATCTAATGATATCGGTACTTGTGAACATTGTGGAGAAACTTATGAGATTGAAGAATATAAGTATGAAAACTATCTACTCTTTTGTCCTAACTGTGGACACCCAAAGGACTATGATGATGTGTACAAGAAATATTATGCTGGCTGTAATGAAGACGGTTAAATAGAGGGTATACTCCCCTACTCTCTTTGTATAAGAGGTGTTTAATGATGCGTAAGAAAATGAGTTATAAAATACCCTTGTTGATAAAATATGCTAGGTGTAAATATGACTTAAATCAATATGATTTGTCTAGGAATCAATGGAATCAATTGATAATGACACATAGAGATACTGGAGAAGAGATTTTACTATCCTTTGATGAAACTACTTGTAAAATAGATGAAATTGCAATGTCTGTAAGGAAATAATAAGGGTCTCCCCTTTTTATTCAATAAATAATAAATAAGAGAGGAAATGATTTTATGACAGGTATGAAACAACAAGTTACTGCACTTGGCGTTAAGAAATGGATTGGAGAAATAGACGGTAAAAGGATTGAGAGCTTAAAAGTAGACATTTATGATAAGCAGCCTTATCCACAAGAGGAAACACGATTAGGCTTCCCTGTTACGACTTTCAAAATCACAAGCATGGCTGTGTACGAAAAGTTTGTAGGTCAAGAGTTCCCGTGCGAATGTGAAGCTGTGTTGACCATAAACAAAGACAAAATTGCATTTAGTGACCTTTCGCCAATGCATAAGCTAGAGATTAGACAGGCTAAGTGACATTAGCATACTGTCTGTTTTAGCAGAGGCACGCCGTAGGCATAAATCTAGCCGAGAGTTTTCCCATGCTACAATTTTTTGTCGAAGGGAAGCATATTATATATACTGTCTATTTCCCTTCGGCGTAGTTTCGTGGGCATGGGAAATTTAGGTTGTCACCCGTAGGGGCGAAACGAAGAGTAGCATGCGTAGCATTTACAAGCTAAAAGCGACTCCATTAGTGAAGGATGGTCAAAAATGGCTTTTGTTTTAAAATGTTTTTTTCTGATTAATTGTTGTTGCCTTGCAGTACATCTAGTTGACTATTTTGTTAGACGTGCAAATGAAAATGATTGAACTCTTAAGATTGAGGGTGACAAAATGGAAGTAACTGAACTTGATAAGCTTGCAGAGATATCCGACAATACAAGTCAACAATTAGAGCAATTGCAAACATTTCAATACAGGCTAGATGTTATGTTTGGTATCGTTATTGGGTTGCTGATAACAATAGTGATTATTATGGGGTTGAAACACCATGATTAGTTTTGAATTATTGATAGACACAGTATCCAAAAGTATCGCTGTTGGACTGATAATCTATTTTAGTTCTTGGGTTGTCGGTTTGATTATAGATTTTATAAAATCTTGCTTTAAGTAAGGGAAAGGAGCTT
>JANQFZ010000058.1 GCA_028277605.1 Vallitaleaceae bacterium
GATGAACCGCTTGGCGATTTTTTAATTAGCAAATTATTTCCTCCTAGGTTTTCATCCTTTATTTATATTCTACTAGCAAAATCTATAGTGTTAGGTTATTTCACCTGTTAGCCATTGCTTCGCTGGTTCCATCCCTGTAACAAATCTATATTGACTGTTTAAACTATTTTCATTGTCTTCTAAGCATCTTTGTATATTTTTCTTTCCTCTTGAACTTACGCCAATAAATGCTATTTTTGTAGTATTTTGTCTCAATTCTTTAATACTTTTAACCAAAAGTATAGCAAGCTCATGTGTTATTTCTGTTTCTGTTAAATCATACAATAGGTATGAAGAACAATTCAAATTAAATTTATTGTTGCAATAGTCTAGATTAGTTAGCACTTTATGCTTGATTAAATCTGTATTACTCTCAAGATTATCCAATAACAAACATAATATATCAGCTCCATTATAAGCAAGTAACATAGGTTTCATTTCATCCACTACAATTCTTTTTCTCCTTTGAAATATATTTCCTATCATTTTATCCCTTCTCTTCGCACAGTATTTTAGAATTCTTCTTAATTAGCTTTTGTTACTTATCCCAATGATTGTAAAACACTCTATCATCAATACTAAATTTGTCTTTTTGTTTAGGGATTTCATTGGAATATCCTACAGGAACTACCACTTGACAGGTAATATGTTCAGGCAATCCTAAGATATGATTTATTTTTTCTAAATCCATAAAATCTACTATGCATCCTCTTAAACCATGCGATACTGCTGTTAGTATTATATGCTGTGCAGCAATATAAACTGGAGAAGCTAGAAGTAATTTTTTACATGCCTTTCGGTCTTTATGTTCTCTAAGAAAATTTACGACTTCTTCACCATATCTATATTTTGTGCCAACGACACTATAATCATTATCGTTAAGATTCTTTAAATCTGAACTAATATCACCACAACATACGAATAGTACAGGTGCTTTTGCAATCCAATCTGCCCATAAAGTTGCTTTTGCCAATTGATTTTTAACATCAGTGTCTTTAATTACACCAAAATAATAGTTACAGTTATCTGTTTCAGGTGCTAAACTAGCTTTTTCCAATATATTATCAATTATTTCAGAGCTAACTGGAGTGTCTTTAAAACTCCTTACCGATCGTCTCTCTTTCATCACTTGTGATAATTCCATTTTTATCTCTCCTATAATCCTACTGTTTAGATAAATTGCAGTTTCTTTTTTATCATTTCCATAATTTTGCATGTACTAGTCACTGGCATAATCAAGACTGTCTTATTAAGTTTCATAAAATTACCTTTATAAATATCATAATGCTATTATACAATATTATCATGGCTTTATCCATAAACTATAGTCTTAATCTAAAAAGCATTAATCAGATATAATGCTATTGAATAGATTTAATTAAAAAAATCAGCTATAGATTTCTCCATAGCTGATTCTAATTCTTTTTTATAGTTCTTCTATCATCACATCTTCTATAGATGCACCTGGTGCCACCATTGGAAAAACTTTATCGTCCTTATCTATTAGACAGTTAACTAAAACAGGTTTACTCTGATTTAACGCTTTAGTTAAGGTAGGTACTACTTCCTCTTTCGTCGTTATATTATAGCCTATGGCACCAAAGGATTCTGCTAACTTAATATAATCAATATCTGGATCTAACGTAGTGTAAGCATATCTTTTGTCATAGAATAAATTCTGCCATTGTCTAACCATTCCTAATACATGGTTATTAATGACCACTATAACGATAGGTAAGTTGTATCTAACTGCTGTGATAATTTCATTTAAATTCATCCTAAAGCTACCATCACCAGCAATATTGATTACTTTAGACTCTGGGTTTCCTACCTGAGCACCTATACAGGCACCAAGACCATAGCCCATTGTTCCTAAGCCACCGGAAGAAAGAAAAGTCTTTGGCTTCTTATATTTATAGTATTGAGCTGCCCAAATTTGGTGTTGACCCACTTCTGTGGTAATTATAGCATCTCCTCTTGTTACTTCATATAACTTTTCTATCACATACTGAGCTTTTAATCCCTCTTGATTGTATTGAAGCGGATATTCATGAGTAAGTTCTTTAATAGTCTTCACCCAATCATTTCTTTGATAGGTCGGTAATTCTTTATTCAGTTGACTGAGCACCTTTTTAATATCACCTATCATACAATGTTGAGTAAGAATATTTTTGTTAACCTCAGCTGGATCGACATCAATATGCAACACTTGAGCATCAGGGGCAAAACAATCGACCTTACCGACGACTCTATCACTAAAACGTGCTCCTACAACAATGAGTAAATCACACTGAGTCACCCCTAAATTGGATGTTTTAGTTCCATGCATTCCTATCATGCCTGTATAGAGTTCATGATTTCCAGGAAAACCACCCATTCCCATTAAACTGCAGGTAACTGGTGCTTGTATTTTTTCAGCAAAAGTTGTTAATTCTTTTGCTGCATCGGATTTAATAACTCCACCACCTGCATAAATGTAGGGCTTCTTAGATTCATCAATTAATTTAAGTGCCTCCGCTACACATGCTTCGGTTATTGCTTTCTTCTTTCTCTTAATTTGCTTTACTGGAGCATTTTTAAATACATGTTTATTTGCCGTTACATCCTTGGGGATATCGATTAATACAGGTCCAGGTCTGCCCTCCTGAGCAATATAAAAGGCAGCTCTTATAGTCTCTGCTAAATCGCTAACATCCTTGACAATGTAATTATGCTTGGTTATAGGCAGTGTAATACCTGCTATATCAACCTCTTGAAAGCTGTCCTTGCCAAGCAGTGCCACAGGTACATTTCCTGTAATCGCAACCAAAGGTACTGAATCCATATAGGCAGTTGCAATACCTGTAACCAGATTAGTAGCACCAGGTCCTGAAGTAGCAAATACAACACCCACTTTTCCAGTTGAACGCGCATAGCCATCAGCTGCGTGACAAGCACCTTGCTCGTGACTGGTTAGTATATGCTTGATGGTATCTTGATTCTTATAAAGCTCATCATATATGTTGAGAACCGCTCCGCCAGGGTAGCCAAAAACAGTATCAATACCCTGTTCCTTAAGACATTCAATTATAATCTGTGCACCTGTTAGTTCCATATATTCCATCCCCTTTCAGTATTAGCCTTTTAATACAGCTCCAGTGCTAGCAGAAGACACAAGCTTAGCATATCTGGATAAGTAACCTTTTTTAATCTTGGCTTCTTTTGGCTTAAAAGCCTTTCTTCTTTCTTCATACTCTTCTTCAGATATATCCCATTCTATAATTCCTTTGGTAATATCAATATCTATCCTATCGCCATTCTTAACTAAACCAATATTACCACCTTCTGCTGCTTCTGGAGAAACATGTCCTATAGCAGCCCCTCTTGTTGCACCACTAAAACGACCATCTGTAATTAAAGCAACTTGTTTATCTAGACCCATACCAGCCAATGCAGAAGTTGGTGAAAGCATTTCTCTCATTCCAGGTCCACCTTTTGGTCCTTCGTAACGTATAATAACAACATCCCCAGCTTTGATACTTCCACCATAAATAGCTTTTATGGCATCATTTTCAGAATCATAGACCTTTGCAGGACCACTGTGAACGAGCATTTCATCTGCCACAGCAGATTTCTTAACGACACAGCCATTGGGTGCCAGCTTGCCTTTTAGTACGGCAATACCTCCAGTTGGGCTATATGGCTCCTCTATTGGGCGTATCACTTGTGGATTCTTATTCACTGCTTTTTCAATAGATTCTTTTATACTAGAACCTGTGACGGTTAATAGGTCTGTATTCAATAGATTTTTCTTATCTAACTCTTTCATAACTGCTTGAATACCACCCGCATAATAGAGATCTTGAATATGGTAAGGTCCTGCTGGACTCAATTTGCAAAGATTTGGTGTTCTTGAGCTTACCTCATTGGCAAGATCAAGATTAAGATCAACGTTAGCTTCATAAGCAATTGCTGGTAAATGAAGCATACTATTGGTACTACAGCCTAATGCCATATCCACCGTAAGAGCATTTAAAAAAGCCTCTCTTGTTAAAATATGCTCAGGTTTAATCCCTTTATTAAAAAGCTCCATAACTTTAATCCCAGCATCTTTAGCTAAACGAAGTCTTTCTGAAAATACTGCAGGTATTGTTCCGTTACCAGGAAGCCCCATACCTAATACCTCTGTTAAACAGTTCATACTATTGGCAGTAAACATACCTGAGCAGGAACCACACCCAGGGCATGCCCAGTTCTCACATTCTTTTAGTTTTTCTCTTGACAAACGACCTGCTTTATAAGCACCTACTGCTTCAAAAGCACTACTCAGGTCAAGATCTTTACCATCAACATTCACTGAAAGCATTGGACCCCCACTTACAATGACTGTGGGTATATTAATTCTTGCAGCAGCCATTAACATACCTGGCACAACTTTATCACAATTTGTTACCATAACTAAAGCATCAAAACGATGCGCCTTTGTCATAGTTTCAATAGAATCTGCTATAAGCTCTCTTGAAACCAGCGAATAATGCATACCTTCATGACCCATTGCAATACCATCACAAACAGCAATCGTAGGAAATCCTATTGGTGTTCCACCACCAATCAAAACCCCTGTCTTAACAGCTTCTACAACCGTATCTAAATGCACATGCCCTGGTACAATATCATTCTGTGAATTTACCACACCAACGAGTGGTCTTTGAATTTCAGTATCTGTATAACCCATAGCTTTAAATAAAGAACGATGCGGTGTTTTTTCGACTCCTTTTTTTACATCATCACTTATCATATCAGCAATATCCTTTCTATCTAAAAACAATTATATTTGACACTTCTATTAAATAATAACACTAATATTAATTTATTTAAACCCTATAACAGTTCAGCGATCATTTTACCCATGGCTTTGGTTCCTACTGCCTTTTCCTCTCCTCTTGCAATATCGCCAGTACGATATCCTTTTTCAAGAACAGCCTCAACCGCCGTTTCAATCGCCTTAGCTTCTTTTTCTAAGTTAAAAGAATATCTTAGCATCATAGCGACAGAGAGAATCGTAGCAATCGGATTAGCTTTATCCTGACCAGCGATATCTGGTGCAGAACCATGTATAGGCTCATACATACCTAATTTAGAGCTGCCAAGACTTGCAGATGGTAGCATACCGATCGATCCTGTAATCATACTAGCTTCATCTGAAAGAATATCTCCAAACATATTGGTTGTGAGGATAACATCAAATTGTTTTGGGTTGATGACCAGTTGCATAGCCGCATTATCCACATATAGGTGATTCAGCTCTACTTCAGGATAATCTTTTGCTACTTCACAAACAACCGATCGCCATAATCTAGAATTCTCTAAGACATTGGCTTTATCCACGCTGGTAACTTTTTTATTTCTCTTCATTGCAATGTCAAAAGCCGCTACAGCAATCCTTTTAACCTCAGCCTCTGAATAGAGCATGGTATCATACGCTTCTTTACCATTTGCTCCTTCTTGACTGCCTCTTTGACCAAAGTAGATGCCACCTGTTAACTCACGAACAACAACAATATCTAAACCGCTGTCCCCTATAATGGAGTCTTTTAATGGGCAGGCATCTCTAAGTTGTTTGTACATAACAGCAGGTCTTATATTAGCAAATAAGCCTAAGGCACTTCTAAGACCTAACAAAGCCTTTTCTGGTCTCATATCTCCAGACAAATGATCCCATTGTGGTCCGCCTACAGCACCTAATAATACAGAATCACTCTTTTTACAAGTATCTATGGTTTTTTGGGGAAGTGGCTCATTTACAGCATCTAAAGCAGCTCCTCCAGCTAAACAGCTTTCATATTTAAACGTATGATTATATTTTTCTCCTACTTTATCTAAAACCAACTTTGCTTGTTCTACAATATCAGGTCCAATACCATCACCAGGTATGACTGCAATTTTAAAGTCCATTCATCTACCTCCAATTAGGATGTGAATCATCCTACAAGTCCGTATTTTCTTTTATAGATTTTATCTATCTTGTACTCTTTATATAGTTAATCAAACCATCTGCTTTTATAATCTTTTGCATAAATTCTGGGAAAGCTTCAGCTTGATAGGTTTGATTTTTTGTAACATTGATGATAACACCTGTATCAAAATCTACCTCAACTTCATCACCTGCATCTATACCTTTTACAGCTTCCTCACATTCTAGAATAGGTAATCCTATATTAATAGCATTTCTAAAGAAAATTCTTGCAAAGGTACTAGCTATTACACAGGATACTCCAGCTGCCTTTATGGACATAGGTGCATGCTCTCTAGATGAACCACAGCCAAAATTCTTATTAGCAACAATAAGATCTCCTTGATTGACATTCTTTACAAAGTCCTTATCAATATCTTCCATACAATGCAGTGCTAATTCTTTCGGATCTGACGTATTTAAGTATCTTGCAGGAATGATAACATCCGTATCGACATTATTACCATATTTAAAAACATTGCCTTTTACTTTCATCTCTTTCACCTCTATGATAGTTTAATTTAGGATTTACTCTTTATCTAAATCTTCTGGTCCAACTATTTTGCCCACTAAAGCAGATGCTGCAGCTACTGCTGGACTCGCTAAGTATACTTCTGATTCTACATGTCCCATACGCCCAACAAAATTTCTGTTTGTTGTCGCTACCGCTCTTTCACCTTTTGCAAGGACACCCATGTGTCCACCTAGACATGGTCCGCAAGTTGGCGTACTTACAACTGCTCCAGCTTCAATAAAGATTTTCATTAATCCTTCTTCAATTGCTTGAAGATAAATCTTCTGTGTGCCAGGGAAAACTATCGTTCTAATACCTTTAGCAATCTTTTTACCTTTTAATAAATCAGCCGCTATTCTTAAGTCACTCATTCTACCATTAGTACAAGAGCCAATAACCACTTGATCGATAGCGACATCTCCAACCTCATCAATGGTTCTAGTATTATCTGGGAGATGTGGAAAAGCAACCGTTGGTCTTATGGTAGATAAATCAATTTTAAATACTTGTTCATACTCTGCATCTTCATCTGGTTCATAAACGGTATATGGCTTAGTAGAATGTTCATTAACATAGGCTAAAGTTTGATCATCGACAAGGAAGATACCATTCTTAGCCCCTGCTTCTATTGCCATATTTGCCATAGTAAAACGGTCATCAATAGGCAGATGCTTTAAACCGTCTCCAACAAATTCCATGGATTTGTATAGAGCACCATCAACACCTATCATACCAATAATATGGAGAATAACATCCTTACCACTCACCCATTTGGTTGGTTTACCTGTCAATTCAAATTTAATAGCTGATGGTACCTTGAACCAGCATTGACCTGTAGCCATACCTGCTGCCATATCGGTTGACCCTATACCTGTTGAGAATAAACCTAATGCGCCATACGTACAGGTATGTGAATCTGCTCCTATAACCACATTGCCAGGAACAACCAACCCTTTCTCTGGTAGTAAGCAATGTTCAATACCCATTTGCCCTATTTCAAAGTAATTTTCAACATCCATTTGATGAGCAAAGTTTCTTATGCACTGACATTGTTCAGCAGCTTTTATATCCTTATTTGGTGTAAAATGATCGGGAACAATGGCAACCTTGCTTTTATCAAACACTTCATCAATGTCCATTTTTTTGAATTCAGTAATGGCAACTGGCGTTGTAACATCATTACCTAAAACAAGATCAAGCTCAGCTTGAATGAGCTGCCCTACCTTTACTTCATCTAAACCAGCATGTGCTGCTAATATTTTCTGAGTCATCGTCATACCCATGATAAAATCCTCCTTTTTATCGTCAACGATATCTAAGTCTTTATTGTTTATATATGCTTATATAAATATTTAGTAGTATAATAGTGATTTTTAACTGTAAACCTTTAAACACTATTGCATTAAAGTAATACCATTGATTGTCATATAAAGCTATGATTATAAGTAAGCTTCCATTTTTTTCTCTAAATTTCTTAATAACTTGATTTCTATAGAATCAACAAGAGCAATTAAGCTAGCTTCGATAATATCAGTTGAAACACCAACCGTTGTCCATATATCTTTTCCATCTGATGAAGTAATCAATACTCTAATCTTAGCAGCTGTAGCATTTTTAGAGTCTAAGACACGCACTTTGTAATCCATTAAGTGAACATTGTTTAACTCTGGATAAAACTCTTCAAGAGACTGCCTCAATGCCTTATCTAGTGCATTTACAGGACCATCTCCTTCAGCAGCATTCATTTTATGCTTGCCATCGACATTAACCTTTACCATAGCATAAGCACTAAAAGCACTCTCTTTCGATGGTTGTTCACCCATAATTTTAAAGTTTTCCAATTCAAAGAACGGCTTATATTTTCCTAAGTGCTTTCTAATAATTAACTCAAAGGTCTGCTCCGCACCTTCAAATTGGTAGCCTTCATGCTCTAATTCTTTTAACCTTTGAATAATCAAAGCAGTTTCTGGCGAATCCTTTTTAATATCTGGTACGACATGTTGTATTTTCTTTAATATGGTACTTCTACCAGCCACCTCAGACATAAGAAATCGTCTTGAATTACCAACATCTTCAGGCTTGATATGCTCAAAGGACTTTGAATTCTTATTCACACCATCAATATGCATACCACCTTTATGTGCAAAAGCTGCTCGACCAACATAAGGTTCCTTATCCCATAATGAAATATTGGCAATCTCGGCAACCAAACGGGCTAAAGGTGTGAGTTGATCTAAATTATCCTTAGGAATACACTCATAACCCTGTTTAAGTTGAAAGTTCCCTATCAATGTACATAAATTAGCATTTCCACATCGTTCTCCAAAACCAATATAGGTTCCTTGAACTTGAACTGCACCTGCCTCAACAGCCATCATGCTGTTGGCAACTGCTACACCAGTATCATTATGGCAGTGGATGCCAATATCAACATCAAAATGCTCTGCAACACTTTTAGTTATTTCATAAATCTCATGGGGTAAGCAACCGCCATTGGTATCACATAAGACTAAACTATCAGCACCGCCCTCTGCAGCTGCTTCTAGAGATTTAAGTGCATAATCTTTATTAGCCTTATAACCATCAAAAAAGTGTTCTGCATCATAGACAACTTCTTTATTAATCTCTTTAAAATAACGAATAGTATCCCTAATCATAGATAGGTTTTCTTCTAATGATGTATGTATAATATCCGTTACATGAAAGTCCCAGCTTTTTCCAAATATAGCAACTGCTTCTGTCCCAGCCGATAGAAGAGATTGTATGTTGGCATCCTGTTCAACCTTAATCCCTTTTCTTCGCGTGCTACCAAAAGCAACCAGCTTGGCATTTTCTAAGTTAATCTGCTTGACTCTAGTAAAAAAATCCAAATCCTTTGGGTTAGAGCCTGGATTACCAGCTTCAATATAGCTGACACCCAGATTATCTAACTCTTTAACGATTTTTAATTTATCTTCAACTGAAAATGAAATACCTTCTGCTTGAGCACCATCTCTTAATGTTGAATCATATATAGAAATTCTTTTACTCACTTGTCATAGCCTCCTTCTATAGTAATGACATGGAGCACTTAAATCAAAAAAACACCTTTTATTTATAAGTTGACCGGCATCGCTCCCTAGGGTAATACCGGTCTTTGCAAAAAATCTTATTTCATCCAGCTCATCATTTTTCTAAGCTCTTTACCTACTTTTTCAAGCTCATGATCTTTTTCCATTCTTCTTCTGGCATTAAAAGCAGGTCGGTTGGCCTTATTCTCTAATATCCAGTTCTTAGCAAATGTACCATCTTGTATCTCAGCTAGTACTCTCTTCATTTCTTTCTTAGTATCTTCTGTTATAATTCTTTGACCACTGACGTAATCACCATATTCGGCTGTATCGCTAATAGAATATCTCATATAACCTAAACCACCTTCATTGATTAGGTCAACAATTAATTTCATTTCATGGCAGCATTCAAAGTAGGCGCTTTCTGGTTGATAACCAGCTTCTACTAAGGTTTCAAATCCAGCTTTTATTAAAGCAGATACCCCACCGCAAAGAACTGCCTGCTCACCAAATAAATCGGTCTCAGTCTCCTCTTTGAAGGTTGTTTCTAGAACACCAGCTCTTGCTCCACCAATACCAGCTGCATAAGCTAAACCAAATTCTTTGGTTTGACCAGATGGATCTTGGTAAACAGCAATTAAACATGGAACACCCTTGCCTTCTTCGTATTGGCTTCTTACGGTATGACCCGGTCCTTTAGGTGCTACCATAAATACATTCACATCTTCTGGTGGTACGATTTGACCATAATGAATGTTAAAACCATGAGCAAATACTAAGGAATCACCTGCTTTAAGGTTAGGCTTAATACTCTCTTGATAGATAGATGCCTGTTTCTCATCATTTACTAGCATCATGATTATATCTGCTTCTTTAGCAGCATCTGCTGCTACTGCTACCTTTAATCCTGCATCTTCAGCTAACTTCCATGATGAACTTCCTTCATATAAGCCTACAATGACATCTACACCTGACTCATGTAAATTTAAGGCATGCGCATGACCCTGACTACCATACCCGATTACTGCTACTGTTTTTCCTGTTAATAAAGATAAATTACAATCTTGTTCATAATACATTTTTGCCATACTATTCTTCCTCCCATTGATTAATTCTTTCGTTGATTTCATGATTGCCACGTTCCACTGCTGTGAGACCTGTTCTAACTAATTCTTTAATACCAAATGGCTTCATAAGATTAATAAATGCTGTAATTTTGTTTTGAGCGCCTGTTAATTCTACTGTTAAAGATTCATTCGCTACATCTACAATATTAGCTCTAAAAATACCCGTTATCTCAACAATCGATGCACGATTTTGATTCATCGTATTCACTTTTATTAAAGCCAATTCTCTTAACACGGATTTTTCTTTTTCAAGTTCAAAGGTATGGATAACGTCAACCAGTTTATTCAACTGTTTAATAATCTGTTCAATGGTTCGGTCATCACCTCTAGCAACTATAGTCATTCTTGACACCTTGGGATCATGAGTTTCACCTACTGTTAAACTGTCAATGTTATACCCTCTTCGGCTAAATAGACCTGCTACTCGGCTTAACACACCTGAATGATTAGCAACTAATACAGATAAAGTATGCTTATTCATTAACTTATGCCTCCTTCCAATTATTAGAACATTAATTTTGTACTAGAATAAATTGTTACATTAAAAAAACATAATAACTTATGGAACAGCTAATTAGAAATAGGTAAATATAACATGACACTATTAAAAAACGCCCCTACAGAAATCTGTAGGGACGAGGTTATGTGCCACGCGGTACCACCCTAATAGCCTTTATTATCAAGACCACTCTTCAAGGTTCTATCAAACCTTAGCTTATAACGGAGCTTTCCGTTATCACCTACTTATTTTTCAGTGATACTACTCAGGAGTGATAGTGTCATACGCCACAGCACTGATTCCCACCTAACATCAGCTCTCTGAAGCTGTTACATGCATAATACACGTCTCCATCATCGCATTTATCAGACAATTTAATGGTAATTGATATTATTGTATCAAGACTGTTGAACGATGTCAAGCTTTTTATTATTATTTTTTTGTTAACTTCACTGGATAGTCAAAAGTTAGTTAAGTTAATGTGCTATGTTTACAATAATCCTAAAAGCTTTTTTCCAACCTGAACGGCTTGATTGGCATCATCTGAATAACCATCAGCCCCTATTTCATTGGCATACTGTTCAGTAACAACCGCTCCACCAACCATTATTTTAGATTTAATGTCATGCTCCTTGGCTAAGAGAATAATTCTTTTCATTTCCACCATGGTGGTTGTCATCAGAGCTGACAAGCAAATGATATCCGCTTGTTCCTTCTTGGCTGTCTTAATAATAACTTCACTTTCGACATCCTTTCCTAAATCAATCACATCAAAATTGTGATTTTTAAACATTAAGGCAACCAGATTTTTCCCAATATCATGTATATCTCCTTTAACTGTTGCAATAATTAGCTTAGGCTTACTGGCTTGTTCTTCTCCATCCTCTTTAAGATAGGGCTCTAAAAAGTCCAGTCCCTTTTTCATAGTTTCTGCACTGAGTATGAGTTGAGGCAGAAAATAAGTTCCCTTATCAAAGAGGTCGCCAACCTTTGTTATTCCCGGTATCAATTTATCTTCAACGATATCTTTCGCCTTCATAGAGTTCAATGCCTCTCGAATATATTGGGTGATATCTTCCTTTTCACCTTTAACAATCCCTTCATAAATTGGATTAGAGGAGATATGTTTTTCCTTTTTAGGGGGCGTAGTGTTTTCTTTTTGATTAAAAGATTTTATATAGCTCAAGCTGTCCTGATCTCTATCAGCCAAAACATCACTTGCCATTTTTATAGTCATGAACAACTCATTAGAGGGATTAGCAATAGCCATTGTCAAACCTTTACTGACTGCCATTGCTAAAAAGGCAGCATTAATTAACGGACGGTTAGGTAAACCGAATGATATATTTGACAAGCCCATGATAGTCTTTATTTTAAACGATTCTGTACACCATTCAATCGTCGATAGGGTATCTTTAGCTGCTTGGGGATTGGATGCTACTGTTGTGACCAACCCATCTACAACGATATCTTCCTTTAAAAATCCGTAAGGTACTGCCTCTTCATAAACCGCTTTTATCATTGCATGCTTTTCATCCATTGATTTTGGGAGACCTTTATCATTTAGAGGCAGTAGAATAAACATAGCACCGTATTTTGCAGCTATGGGTAAAAGCTTTTCTATTTTCTTTTTCTCTAAGGAAATAGAATTCACCAGTGCTCGACCAGGATATACTCTTAGAGCTGCTTCTATGACATCTGTGTTAGAAGAATCTATGCAAAGCGGCACATGAATCTGCATACTTAACTGTTCAATGACTTTAACCATCATTTCCTTTTCATCAATGCCATTCATACCTACGTTAACATCCAGTATCTTAGCACCTTTTTCTATCTGCTCTCTTGCCAGCTCAATGATATATGACAGTTTTTTTTGTCTAAGCTGTTCTTTAAGCTTTTTTTTGCCAGTGGGATTTATTCTCTCTCCTACAATAAGAGTTGGCTGTTTTCCTTCAAGTGAAACATAGCGTCTACTTGATGTAATAATGCTTCCTTGACTAGCCTTCCAATGCTTTGGCTTCCATTTCTTCATGCGTTCTGAAATACATTGAATAAAGGAAGCATCAGAACCACAGCAACCCCCAATGATGTTAGCACCTGCTTCAACAAGTTCTTCTATATAGTCCGTGAATTCTAATTTACCCATATCAAAAACCGTTTTACCCTGTACTATATGAGGAAGCCCTGCATTGGGCTTAACAATTAAAGGTACCTTAGCATAGGGTTTCATCTTTGTAACCAGAGGAATCATCTTATCAGGACCTGTGGAGCAATTACACCCTACAGCATCTGCTCCTAGATTTTGAAGAGTTATCAAAGCGGTTACACAATCTGTACCATTTAACGTGAAACCATTCGCTTCATAGGTCATAGCCACCATAACAGGTAAATCACAGATTTCCTTTACTGCAATCAAAGCAGCACGTGTCTCTTGCAGGCTCATCATCGTTTCAATAACTAGTAAGTCGACACCTGCATTAACTAAGGCTCGTGCTTGTTCTTTATAGACATCAACAATCTCCTCAAAGCTTCTATCACCTATGGGATAAATCTGAGCACCTGTAGGGGATATATCACCAGCAATCCAAGCCTTGTCGCCCACAGCTTCTCTAGATAGCTTAACCAGATCTCTATTCATCTGCTCGACACACTGTTCTAACCCATAGTCTTCTAATTTTAAACGGTTAGCACCAAAAGTAGGCGCATAAACAACTTGAGAACCTGCTTCAAGATAAGCCTTTTGTATATCAATTAATATATGGGGGTGATCTAGAACCCATTGTTCAGGACATACGCCTGTAGGCATCCCCCTCTTACTTAACTCTGTCCCCATTGCACCGTCAAGTAACAGCAAGTGTTCTTTTAAATACGATTTAAATGTCTGCCCGTTCATTTTACACACCCTTTACAACATCTATCTGCTTCAATATTTTTAATATCATATGAACTCGGTTAAATGGTGTCATCATATAGAGACCATCTACATAAGGCTTTAATTGGCATCCTATATCAACCGCAATAGCAATACCTTCTTTTTCAGCTTCTTCTCTTGTCATGGTCTTATCAAATCGATTCATAATAGTATCTGGTATATCCATTCCTGCAATTTCATTTTTTATAAATGCAGCATTCTTATAACTAACCAGAGGCATAATACCACCTAAAATCTTTATATCTACTTGATTCTTTATTTCTTGAATAATCTGTATAGCTGACTTATCAAATATTGGTTGAGTTAATAAAAACTTAGCGCCTGCTTCCTTCTTAGCTTTTACTCTTTTTATAATTTTATCACCATGCTTGAGATTCGGATTCAGTGCTCCACCATAGCTTATTTTGTCATCTTCATTAAAATCACAGTTTAATTCCTTCATTAGACTCATTAGACCAATAGAATTCATATTAAATACACTTTTAACTTCTAAACGTTCTTCACTAGGTATGGGATCTCCCGTTACCAAAAGTATATTACGTATGCCTTCGATATAAGCACCGAAAATCGTGGACTTAATGGATATGATATTTTTGTCTCTACAGCATATATGTGGCATAACCTCTATACCAACTTCTTTGTTAATCTTAGCCGCCATTAACATGGCATCTGCACGTGCCCTGCCTAGAGGTGAATCAGCTATCGTTATCACATCAATTCCTTCTGCTTTTAAACGATGAGCTCCCTCCATAAGCTTGTCTGCATTGCTACTATGTGGTGGGTCTAATTCCACAGCTAAAACAAAATGGTTTTGCTTTAACTTCTCCATGAACTGATTGGGAATCGCTGGTTTTGCTTTCTCACTTATATGATTTTCTTTTTTTACTCTATGTACAACACGATAATCTCCTTGAAGTCGATGGCAAATATTTTCTATATGCTTGGGGGTTGTTCCACAGCAGCCCCCCATGATACTGACCCCTAAATCTTTTATCTGCATCATCATATCTGCAAAATAACTGGCATTGCTTTGATAGACAGTTCTTTCATATATCGTATCAGGATACCCTGCATTAGGAGATACAAGAATGGAACAATCTTCAATATCAATTTTTTTGATAATGTTATACAGATGTCCTATACCAACACCGCAATTAAAACCAAACGCTGTTAGATCTTTCATCTGTTTTAAAGTATTCAGCAAGCGATTGACACTAATTCCCTTTTTAGTATAACCATAGCTATTCAAAGAAAAAGAGGTTATAATGTCCACGGTCTGATCTTTATTTTTAATATAAGGGATTATTTGCTTTAGATAATGCAGATCTGAAAAGGATTCAAAATTAAATAGTTTAACACCTGACTCTAAAAAGGTATCAATAAGAGAAAAATACTCCTCAAAGCGTTGTTCCTCCTCTGAATCTCTCTCCTCTGGAATAGGACCCATATTGGCTGCTACCCATATCTTTTTATTGATTGTACAGCCCCAAGCAATACTGTAAGCTCTCTTAATAACTTCTTTTACATGATGGATAGAACTCCTAAGGCTAACTGTATTGGCTGCAAATGTATTGGTACGAATGAGTTTGGCACCTGCTTGAATATATTGGTTATGTATCGTTTCAATAATGGATGGATGACTCATATTCCCTTTTTCTGAAATCGTCGATTTAGAATCCATCAGTTGAGCATAATAAGTCCCTGTTGCACCATCCATTATAATAATATTTTCTGCTAAATAGTCTTTTAATGTCATATTGTTCACCTACCCTTGGTCGACTCTTTTAACATTCTTAAGTTCTAAATTTCCTTTATCATTAATCCATAGAGTACTTGTACATTTCTCATGCGTTTGAGGTAATGTTATTTCAAATCCATCAATTTTACCTTCCTTTAACAATTGCTTAACCAAGGTTTTATTAACCTTTTGACCATATCTGGTTAAGCTATCCTTCCATATGGTAAAGCTACATTGATTTTTCCATTCACTACAATAGAAGGACTTACTGTTTTCTAGGATTTTTCCCTTTCCACATAATGGGCAGACACCGATGCTTCCTTTTATCTTCTTACTATTAGAGGATACACCTTGATTTTCTAATTTTTCACTGTCAAATTTAAGTGTTCCTTGGCTTTTGGCTGCTTCATTAACCAGATATTGAACAAATCGTTGAATACTTGACATAAAATGATCTGGAGCCATTCCGCCTTCTTTTATTTTATTGAGTCCTTTTTCCCATTTTCCAGTGGTTTCAGGGGATTTTAATTCTTTGGGGACTATAGCTATCAGCTTACTTCCTTTATCCGTGGGCAATAAGGTTTTTCCTTTCCTAATGATATACCCCACTTGAATTAAACGCTCAATAATTCCTGCTCGTGTTGCTGGTGTACCAAATCCTGATGCCTTTAACTGCTCCTTAAGTTCTTCGTCCTCTACAAATCGACCAGCATTCTCCATAGCTCCTAATAGGGTTGCTTCAGTATATGGTTTAGGAGGTTTGGTCTGTTTTTTTATCGTTTCACACCCTTGATTGATTAAGCTCTCTCCTTCTTGTAAAACAGGTAGTATCGGTTCTTTTTTATCCGATTTTTCTTTATAGAGCTTTTTCCAGCCTAGCTGTTTAATGGTTTTCCCTGTTGCACAGAACTTTTCGCCTTCTATTTTCATTCTAATTTCCGTTGTTTCATAGATATAATACGGGTAAAAAACAGCTATAAATCTCTTGACAATAAGATTATATATATTTAATTCCTCTTTGGTCATACGACTTATATTGGGTACAGAATCTGTTGGTATAATCGCATGATGATCGGTTACCTTTTTATCATTAATAATTCTTGAATTAAAATTAAGCTTTTCCTGTAATAAAGGGTAAATAGCAGCAGAATAGGGTGTTACATTAATTTTATGTAAAGTTTTTTCCACCTTAGATACCATGTCTTGACTCAGATATCGACTATCGGTACGTGGATAGGTAATCAATTTTTTCTTTTCATATAGATCCTGAGCAATCTGTAATACCTTCTTTGCTGTATAACCATATTTCTTATTGCCGTCTCTTTGAAGTTCTGTTAAGTCATAAAGCAAAGGTGGCGGCTGCTTTTTTTCATTTTTTGTGATTTTCTCTATAAGAGCTGTCTTTTTATTTGTTTTTTGTTCAATTTCAACAGCTTGATTTAAATCTAGTATTTTTGTATCGGAAGGTTTTTTATTAAACCATATAGCTTTAAAGCCTTCAAACTTCGCGTGTACCTCCCAATAATCCTTGGGCTTAAAATCATCTATCTGCTTCTGCCTATCAACAATTAAAGCAAGCGTTGGCGTCTGTACTCTACCAATACTCAATAGAACATGATTCTTGGTTGTATAGGCTCTCGTTGCATTAATTCCTACAAGCCAATCCGCTTCAGAACGGCATTTAGCTGAATAATAGAGATGATTATAGTCACTTCCATCTTTTAATGTGTTAAATCCCTCATGGATAGCAGCATCCGTCATGCTTGAAATCCATAGTCGTTGAAACGGCTTACGACACCCAGCATAAGTATAGATATATCTGAAGATTAACTCGCCTTCCCGTCCGCTATCCGTAGCACATATAATGGAATCAATGGATTGACTGGTTAAGAATTTTTTTAACAAAGTCAATTGCTTCTTAGTTTTGTTATAGGGTTTAATCTGCATTCTCTCAGGAAGAATAGGTAAATCCTGATATTTCCACCGCTTATATGCATAATCATAATCCTCTGGTTCAAATAAGGTTACGAGATGTCCAACTGCCCATGTGATAATATAGCGTTCTCCCTCAATATAACCATCCCGACGCACTCTACAGCCTAGAACCTTAGCAATATCTCTAGCAACAGATGGTTTTTCAGCTAATACAAGTATTTTACCCATGTTGAACTCCTTTGTGACCACTATTATTCTTTAATGCATTATAGCATAATCGTGGTGTGATTGCTATATGTTCGTTTTAACTATGTCAACTAGGGTGACTAGGAACACAAATTGATTTACATAAAAACCGAGACTATCTCAGCTTTTATTCTGAGACAGCCTCTTAAAGATACAATTAATTCACAGATAATCAATCATATAATACATATGATATATTTTATCACATGATTCTCTCTTTGTCATTCATATATAAATACAAACTAAATGCACATATAGTTATTACAATAAGGGTTATAACTAATCTTGGAACATCTAGAACATAATAAAGTGTCTGTCTATTTATTGACATTTTATTATTCATTAATGTCCAAATTGGTCCATACTTGTAATACACAACCTTTCCGTCGTATATTGATCTAAGCGGAACCACAAACAATCCTACAATACTAATCAAAACACTATAGATTAAAAATATATTTTTTTTTACAATTTTCATCTCTACTTACCATAAATTATAGAAACAATAACTTTTAAAGCTTTTTGGTTCTATAATTCATACCTTTCAACTGATATATGTAACCTATATAAGTTTCTATCTCTCCAAAATGTGGATCTATCGGTGTTCTAACTTCTGTCACTTTATACTTTTTATACATTGGGAAGATTTCCAATACATAACTTTTAGTTAGTTTATATTATTCCCCTGTACATAATAACATAAATTATTCTGTTTTTAAATGTTTATTGAATTAATAAATACTATATATACAAAAAATTAATATGTTATTTGCGCTGAAACAAGCAAATGCATGTGAGAAATAGTATTATATTGTAAAATTATATAAAAATTAATAGTCTTATCTCATATTAGAATGAAATATTTTATACATATTTTCTTAATAAATCATTTGATATAGTTAATACTATTGTAATTATTGTGAAGAAGTCATCTAATCCAACGTATAGAAATAATTATTTACTCTATTTATGAATAGAGATGATACTGATTTATCTGAAAAAATGTAGTGCTAGATACGTTAAATCATAAAGCTAATACATACACACAATTGAATATTCACTAAGCCCATGCTATACTATACAGGTTGATTCAAACATTAATTATATAGATAGCAAAATTAAATACTATCCATGGGAGGCCAACTATAGTGTACTTCAAAATATTGTCTGACAGCGCATGTGACTTACCAGATGATTTGATTAAGAAACATCAGATTGATATCATTCCATTTTACATTTCATTTGAAAATGACCACTACATAAAAGAAAAAGAAGAAATTGATAGACCCACTTTTTATTCTAAGCTATACCATACTTATCCAAAAACCTCGCTTCCCTCTGTTCATGATTACATCAATAAATTCCAACCCTACGCAGAGAAGGGCGAACATCTATTATGTATTAACATAACCTCAAAATTCAGCGGTTCTCATCAAGCTGCATTAACTGCAAAAAAAGAGATATTAGAAAAATATCCTTCTGCTTCCATTACTGTTATAGATTCACAGCTATGTTCTGCTTCACAAGGACTATTGGTGTTAGAGGCAGTTAGGATGCGTGATGCAGGCTTTACGCTTGAAAAGACAGCGGAGAGACTCCAACAAATTATACCAACTGGTCGCATGATGTTTACAATTGGTAAACTGGATCATCTGCAAAAAGGCGGAAGAATTGGCAAGGTTACAGCCCTCGCTGGAAGCATACTAAATCTTAAACCACTGATTGTTCTTAAGGATGGCGAAGTCTTTCCGTATGGAACCGTAAGAGGAAGAAAAAAGGCACTAAGAAAAATAATAGACATGGTCAAAGAGCACTTCAAAACCATAAAAGAAAATATTAAAGATTATGCATTTTGCGTTGAAAGAGGAGACTGTATAGATGATGCAAGGATATTAAAAGAAGGAATTGAAGACAAACTCAACATTTCAATTGAATACCCCTGCTTTCCATTGGGTGTTACTATAGGAAGTTATTCAGGTCCAGATCCAGTAGGTGTTGCATTTTTAAAAAAATATGATAAAATAACAGTATAAATGGAAAATTTTATTATAGGTTTAAGGGAGTAGCTTACAGTAGTTCTACTGTTGTACAGTCGTCAATACGGTTTCTGCCCGGCTGTTCATCATATAAATATGATAGCGAGACTTTTACCTTCTATAGGTATAAGTCTTTTTTATATGCCTATGTATTGGATTAATTTATTATAGTACATAAAATCAGGAGGTTTAATACATGCAGCAGTACATCCCATTTTTACTTTTTCTCTTAGGACTAATTATGATTATTAAAGGTAGTGACTGGTTTATCGATGCAACGATCTGGATAGCAAAAATTCTAAAGATCCCTAATATTATTATTGGAGCGACCTTAGTTAGTCTATGTACAACGCTTCCAGAAGCTATGGTATCAAGTAGCTCAGCACTTAGAGGTAATACTGAAATAGCTTTTGGTAATGCTATTGGCTCCATTGCCTGCAATACAGGATTTATTTTAGCATTAACCCTCATATTATCTCAGCCAAAAATAACAGATAAAAAGAAACTTCATAAAAAAGGGCTCTTTTTACTTATTCTGTTAGGATTAGTGACAACCGTTGCCACTGTACTTGAACAGATTCCCAGACAATGGGGCTTTATCTTGCTAACTATTCTTTTGCTCTATTTAATTTACAATGTTAGAACCGCTACTATGAGTGCTACAGAGATAAAAAGAGATAAAGCTATTGATAAGAGTAAACCGACAGTCATTAAGAATATCATTTGGTTTGTAATTGGTATTACTTTAACTATTACAGGGGCTAATCTACTTGTAATAAATGGTGAAATTATGGCTCGGTTACTAGGTGTTCCAGATATTATTATCGGCGTCACTTTAACTGCATTTGGCACTTCACTGCCTGAGTTAGTCACAGCTATTACTGCTATATTAAAAAAAGCCCATGATATATCTATTGGTAATGTTCTAGGGGCTAATATTCTTAATATTATCCTTGTGTTGGGTCTTTCTTCAAGTATACTACCTATACATATAGACCAGAATTATATTCATTATCATCTACCATTTATATTTCTTATAGTAGGTTTGGTTGTCTTGTTCTCCTTCTTAAATAAAAAAAGATTTAGGCGGTGGAATGGCATTCTTATACTTGCTGCCTACAGCCTTTATCTCTTTTTTATGTTTGTATAAATCCATCACCTCCATTGATAAAAATGGAGGCTTTTTTATTCTGCAAATCCAAAATTCTTAATTACTTCTAATAATTTATCAATATCAATAGGCTTGGTAGCATAGGCATCAGAGCCCTTATTAAACGCTTCCTCAACCAACTCTGTTTCACTCAAAGCTGTAGTCATAATAATCTTCGCCCTTTTCTCCAGCTTATATTGAACTTCTAAATCTCTCATAGCCTTAAGCACAGTTATACCATCTAACTTTGGCATCATAATGTCTAAACATATCAAATCATAAGGCTTCTTTCTTTTTAAAGCCAGAATAAAACTGTCAATAGCTTCAATACCATTGGCAGCATGGTCGCATTCACCATGCTCCGATAATACTTTACAAAGCAATTTTCTGCTTATCACATCATCCTCAGCAATGAGAATACTAATCATATATAAGCCTCCCTACTTATTTTGAATTCTATAAAGAATAAACTTTCTCCAACTCCAGCTTAACATAAAAAGTGCTTCCCTTCCCAACTTCAGAATGTATCGTAATTTCTCCATTCATTAAAGCTACAATTTCTTTACATATGGATAAGCCTAATCCTGTTCCCCCTCTCTGTCTTGTATACGACCCGTCCACTTGAGAAAAACTCATAAAAATTTTATCTTGATCTTCTTCTTTTATTCCAATACCTGTGTCCTTAACTTCAAAGCAAGTATGAACAGAGGTTTCGTTCTCATGTGTTATTTTTAAATTCACTTGAATTTGCCCTTTTTCAGTAAATTTGATTGCATTGCCTATTAGATTAACTAGTACCTGTTTAATTCTGTATTTATCCCCTATCAACTGATAATTCTTGGCATCATCATCAAGCATCAGTAATGAAAGCCCCTTTTCCTTAGCTCTAAACTGAAATTCATTATTAAGCTCCAGTAACAATTCTCTCACACTGAAAGGTCTCTTCATAATGGTTAGCTTATTGGCTTCTAATTTAGAATAATCCAATACTTCATTAATAATTCTAAGTAATCCCTCGCTGGCTGTTTTTGCAATATCCATGTTTTCAATGAGATCTTGATCCTCAAGCTTTCTCTTGGTTAATTGAATCATGCCGATTATACCATTAAGCGGTGTTCTAATCTCATGGCTCATATTAGCAAGGAACATACTTTTTAACTTATTGGCTTCTTCTGCTTTTGTTTTTGCTTTTTCAAGTGTCATCTGGTAATGAACTTGTTCCGTAATATCTTGTACTAGAAGCATCATCATGCGTTCATTATTTTCATAAATAGGAACAAACTCAATTTGATAATATCTTTTACTTAATTGATGGTTGATGTAATGCTTAAATTCACACTTAACGCTTTTCTTCTCATTATATTGTTCTGACAATAGTTTTTTTATGATGCAGTGCTTACAACGGCATCCTTCACCGCATAGACAATTAAGGCATTGTGAACACTTAACAAAATTACCAAATAACATTGGAGAAGCATGAATTCTTTCAACAGGAAAATAGTCTATCATAAAGGGATTCTTATATATCACGTATCTGTCTTTATCTACAACCATAATACCCATAGGAATCGAATCAAACAACATACTCAGCTTATTTTTTTCTTCAACATAACTAAATTCATATCTCTTAAGTATACTAATATCTCTAAAGCTAATAATAACACCCTTGCATTCATTCTTCATAATCAAAGGTTTTATTGATGCTGACATATATTTTTTCTCTTCTTTATCTCCAAGGATATATGAGTTGTGTTTTAAACCACTCTCTTTACGACTCATAACTACTTCATCAATCACTCTATTAATATAAACGGTATCTTTGTCAGTCGAAACATTGAACACTTGGTGAATATATTGTTCATTAAAATCATAAACATTTAGGATCTGCTTAGCTTTAGTATTCATATAGCTAACCCTTTTTTTATGATCTACAATAATGACACCATCACCTAAAGCATCTAAGGCTTCCTTATAACTCACATCATTTATCAATTATCTCACCGCTCTATCCTGATCTGCTTGTTCTTTTATCTAGAAACATGATATATTAACTGATTTAGAATTTTTGGCTCTTAAACTATTCTAGATATTTCATGATGTAATAGCCCATCAAATGCAAAGAACTTTGCTGGGTAATACCCTTTAATTCATAAGCAGCCCTTGGCATACCGTAAACCACACTAGATGCTTCATCCTGCCCCAGTGTTATAGCACCTCTTCTTTTCATCATAGCAATACCTCTTGCACCATCATACCCCATACCCGTGAGTATAATCCCCATAGCCTTTGCACCCAAGTATTGTGCAGCAGAGAAAAACAAAACATCCACTGAAGGACAATGTCCATTGACTTTATCATCTTCGTACACCTTTAGAGATAAAAGACCATCCAAATAGGTGATTTGCATATGCTTATCCCCTGGTGCTAAATAAACACATCCCTTATGGACCACGTCTCCATTCTCTGCCTCTTTGACATTAAAATGGGTTTGTTGATTCAGTCTTTCTGCAAACATTCTAGAAAAAACGGGTGGAATATGTTGAACTATAATGATACCAGGAATTTCCTTCGGCAACTGCTTCAATAGATTGTAAATGGCTTCAGTTCCTCCTGTAGATGCTCCAATTGCAATAACTTTATGCTTCTCTATTTGCTTTTGCTCTTTATGTGACCGTACGTCAACTCTTTTTTGAGTTTTAGCAACTTTAGCATGGGTAACGCCTTTAATCTTTTTTATTAACAACCGTATGAAATCTTGAACACTTATAGGTGATTCACTATCAGGCTTTGTAATAAATTCAACCGCTCCTGCCTGCATAGCATCTAGTACTTTATGGCTGATTGAACTAATCACAATAACAGGTAGTGGATACTGGGGTATCAGTCTTCGAACAAATTCAATACCATCCATCTTTGGCATTTCTATATCACAGGTTAAAACATCTGGACGAAATTTGAGAATTTTGTCTCTTGCATCAAAGGGATCAACTGCTGTTGCAACAACTTCTATTGATGTATCCATACGGATACCTCTGGATATAATCTCTCGAAATACTCTACTATCATCAATAATAAGAACTTTAGTTTTTCTCATAACCTCCTCCTAAAGCTTTCGATAAACGGCAGGCTGAATGTATACAAATGGACTTGTATCTTTTTCAATAGATTCAGAGTGTCCAATAAATAAATAGCCCCCATATTCTAAGCAATCATAAAACTTATGAATCAATCTCTCTTTTGTCTCTTTGTCAAAGTATATCATGACATTTCTACAAAATATGGTGTGTAGTTTCTTTTTAAATGGATATACCGATTCCTGTAGATTGAACCTTCTAAAGATGACTTGCTCTTTTAACTTCTGCTTTATCTTATACTGGTCATGAGCCACTTGCTCAAAATAATTCAATAACCATAGCTTTGGCAGTTTCTCTACTTTATAGGATTCATAAATACCAATTTCTGCTGCTCTTAAAACGTTTAAAGATATATCTGTAGCTAGTATTTTTTTATCCCATTGGAGCCATTCATCTTTAAGAAACTCATTAATGATGATAGCAAGCGTATAAGGTTCTTCACCAGTAGAACTAGCGGCACACCATATTCTTAAGTCCCTATCGATTGCAATTTTTTTAAGGTACGATAATACCGTATTATGAAAATAATGAAAGTGGTCAGACTCTCTCATAAAATAAGTATGGTTAGTTGTTATTCTATCAATAAGTTGACTCAAAGCAGTTGTATCCTCTGATTGTATTAAATATTTATAGTAATCCATATAAGAGGACATACCCATACTTACGAGTATAGCATTAAGCCTTCCCGTTAATAGAGCTTTTTTTCCTGAGCTTAAATGTATGCCACACTGTTTTTTTATAAAAGCAGCTAACAGATTAAACTCTTGGTCAGTTATCTTTAACATAAAACCCCCACTCAATTATTCCTCTCTCTTTAGTACTTTTCAAATTCTGAATCACTTAAGGATATTTCATTTGGCTCTTGACTATCCATGTCTTTGTTTTCTTTATTATTTTGCATTTCCTCAAGCATCTTTAAGACTTGTGGATTGATTCTTTCTTGATTGTTATCTACATAGTGCTCTCCTTGTTTTAATTCAAAAGCAGCCACTTGAGATTTAAGAAGACCTGCTTGACTGGATAATTGCTCACTAGCAGCTGCTGTTTCTTCTGCTGTAGCACTAGTTGTTTGAACAACATCCGAAATCTGTGTTACCGCTTGATTGATTTGCTCAACACCGATGGCTTGTTCATTTGAAGCAAGTGCTATTTCGCCAACCAGTTCTGCTGCCTGAGATACACCCTCTACAATCTTTCTTAATGCCTGAGATGTCTCATTCGCAATCTTAGTACCAACGTCAACCTTACTAATAGAACCTTCAATCATGGTTGTTGTTTCCTTTGCTGCATTTGCAGAGCGTGCTGCTAAATTTCTAACCTCTTCTGCAACAACCGCAAAGCCTTTACCATGCTGACCAGCTCTAGCTGCTTCTACAGCAGCATTGAGAGCTAAAATATTAGTTTGAAAAGCAATATCATCAATTACCTTAATAATTTTTGATATATTTTTGGAAGCATTGTTAATTTCTACCATAGCTTGAAGCATCTGTTCCATCTGTTCATTGCCTTGTTGTGCATAACTTTGAGTATTTAAAGCAATGGCTTTTGCTTTATCTGCGTTTTGCGCATTCTGTTTGGTTTGGGTTGCAATTTCCTCTATGGATGTCGTTACTTCTTCAATGGAGCTGGCTTGTTCAGTTGCACCTTGTGATAAGGACATACTTGAATCAGATACTTGAGCCGAACCAGAAGCAACCTGCTCTGAAGCTGAGTTAATATTCATTAAGGTACGATTAACATTATTCTTCATTTTAGCAAAAGCATCTGCTAAAATTCCAATTTCATCCTTAGAATGAATATCAATCGTAACATCTAAATTACCTTCAGCAATAATATCTGCTGCTTTCACTAATTTTGATATAGGTTTTTTTATCATTGAGCTGATAAACAATCCAAAGACTACAGAAAGTATAATAGCCGCTAATGTCAAAATAATAATCATAAAAACTGCATTAGCAATAGCTTTATTTGTCTCATCATTAACCTGCTCCATTAATTTTTCAATTTTCTCCATTGCATCAAAGTAATAGGCTGTATTATCATTAATCATTTGACTCGTCATCTGTTTCAAAACGCCATCTGATTGATCGGCAACTGTCTCCATCTGTCCCATAATATCAAGGACTTTATTCATTTGAGGGATGGTAACTGAGTAATAAGCTTCTAAAGCAGCTTCTCTTTTATTTTTAGCGTCACTTTGGAGAATGGTATTGATCTGATGACCACTTTCGTGAACCGCATCGTGAGGCTCCACTAACTCAGCCATTAAGGTCTTAATCTCTTCACTTCTTGTATCATAAGTTTCTAACCATTTTCCTAGATTACATTGTTTTGGATTGAGTTCCCCAGAGAACACCCTTTCATTATTAATATCTTCTAGTAGCAGCCAAATCCATTCTATATGATCTTTTTCTCTAAGCGTTAGTTCATATTTTAAAGCCGAAGGATTATCTATCCCAATACTATCATACTGTTTGGAAAGCTCAATAAATTGTTCATGTCCACCAATCCACTGCTGTAAAGCTCCATCAGCTTCTTCCCATAAAGCTTTAACTTTAGCAGACTGAGTTAAAGATTGGAAACTTGCTCCATTTGCTTTTATTTTCTTCATCACTTCGTCAAGACCATCATAATTTGATAACCTCAAATCATAAGGAACATCTGGTGACAACATCAGATTATCACGTGCTGAAACTTCTGCAAAATCCTCTTCAATTTCCAATAAGTACTTAACACTGGGTAAGATATTATGTCCAATATCTGTAATATAGTAATGACCTACTACTCCAACAATACCTGCAATGATAGCTAATATAATAAATGAGGTCAAAAGCTTAACTGAGATTCTTAAATTTCTAAACCAATTCATGGTATCTACCTCCTAATCATTTGTATGAACTAAATCATCGACTTCTTCATCATTTAGCAACTGATCACAATCTAGTATAAGTATTACTTTATCACCATTTTTTCCTACGCTTTTAATATACTTTCTGCCAGAGGACTTAATATTGGGCGGTGGTACAATGTCTTTATCTTCAATCGTTAAAACCTCTGATACAGCATCTACAATAATACCAATGGATAAATCATGGACATCAACCACAATAATACAGGTTCTATCATTGTATGCTTTAGCTTCTTTTTTAAACTTAAGCCGAGCATCCATGACAGGAATAATTTTACCTCTCAAATTAATAATTCCCTTAACGAAATCAGGCAGCTCTGGAACAACTGTAATTGGCTGTATACCGACAATTTCAGTAACATAATTTATATTAATCCCATAAAATTCACTACCAAGAGAAAAAGTTAAGAATTTATTCATATTTTCTTCCATATTCATCACCCACTTTTCTCATATAAAACTCTACTTGTTATCGTTCACTTAAATACAACTTTTTATATTCATCTAACCAATAAGCGGATTAAGCTTAGCAATATTTCTTAACTAGAATGTCTGGTTACTTCTTGAGCAGATAAATTAAATTCTCCAACATCAAGAATCAAGCTGATATTTCCATCTCCCAATATAGTACATCCTCCTAGTCCCTTTATCTTCTTATGTTTTTTTATATATTCAGGAAGCGCTTTTACAACAACCTGATGCTGCCCTAGTAATTCATCAGCAAATAGACAGCCTGTTCTTCCATCCTCTTCAACCATGATTAAGATTCCTTTATTAAAGGCTGTAATGGATGTTGGAAGGTGATAAAACTCATGGAGCTTAAATATTGGGTAGCATTTACCTCGAACCATAATCATTTCATTACCTTCCGTATCTCTTATAATGTCTTTTAACTCTGGTCTAAATGATTCCTGTATAGCAATAATAGGAATGGTAAATCTAGAGTCACCGACTCTAATGGTCATACCTTCTATAATAGCTAAAGTTAACGGTATTTTTAGGATGATGGTTGTCCCAATATGTTCCTCACTATCAACGAGTACAGAACCACCAATACTTTCAATATTCTTAGCAACTACATCCATACCGACACCTCGCCCAGAATATTCAGTAACTGTATCATTGGTTGAAAAACCAGGTGTTAGAATTAAGTGGTATATTTCTCGGTCAGACAGGTCGTGAATCTTTCGTTTAATTAGACCATGCTCTCTTGCTTTGTCATAAATAACTTCTTTATTCAATCCTTTACCATCATCTTTGATGATAACAAGAACATCACTTCCCACATTTTTTGCCTCTAACTCAATAGTTCCTTGAACTTCTTTGCCTTTACTTATCCTATCCTTTTCCTCTTCTATTCCATGATCAATAGCATTCCTAACAATATGCATCAATGGATCCGAAATCTTTTCAATAATATTTTTATCAACCTCTGTTTCTTCTCCACTAACATGAAGCATCACATTTTTATTTAGTTTTTTAGTCATATCTCTGACTATGCGGTGTAGCTTCATAAATGTTGTAGATAAAGGAACCATACGTATAGACATCACCATATCCTGCATTTCACTGGTTATTTTTCTTAGCTGTCTGGAAGCTTTTTCAAAGCTCTCTATTTCTAAAGCATGGATTTCTGGGTTTTGCGTTACCATAGCTTCTGCTATGACCATTTCCCCAACCATATCCATTAGCTTATCTAATTTATCTACATGAACACTTATCATACTCTGTTTTGTTTTCTGTCCTAGATCCTCTTGCTTAGATACTTGCTCCTTGTATTTCTGGGATGTTTTTGGAATCTTTATGTCTTCCTTAATTTCTTTTTGAGTATACTGGTGTACCAAAGTCTTATACTCGTCATTAGTAATACGCTTAAAATCTAAATGCTCAAGAAAAACCGTTTGTTTAAAATGCTGTTTGATTTTCTCTTCTTCTTGACTGCTTTCAAAAACTAGTGCAAAACCTTCTTTACGAATAATATCCATGGTTTGATCGTTATCTATCACATCTGCTGGTGTATAATGAACCTCTTTGACCAAATCTATGAGATCATGAATAACTGTATAAGCTCTTATATTCTCCATTTCACAATTCTCTTGGAAGTACAGGGTTGCTTGATATTTTTCTGATGGTTTTTTATTACAGCTGGATCGAATATAGTACTTTTGTTTAGAGGGCTTTTTTTCCTCTTTTTTTCCTTCTACTAAGTCATTTTCTTTCTTAACCGTATCTAGATAGGCTTCACATTGATTCATTAGTATTTCTGCATCACCATCAGCTGCTTCACAGTTCTTTATTTTCATTAACTCTATTTTAATAAAATCAATACTTTCAAAAATTAAATCAATAAGTTTAGAAAAATCATAGTGTAAATGATGATTTTCTCGAATAATATAAAAAACATCTTCTACTTTATGTGCTAGAGAACTCATATTATTAAACATCATCATAGCTGCTGATCCTTTGATGGTATGCATCAAGCGAAAAATCTCGTTGATAGATTCCTGAGTAAACTGTTGATTTTGTTCACTCTGCATAACGGCTTGTTCCAAAGTCTCTAGAATTTGACTTGTTTCAAAAATAAAAGCTTCAAGCATCGGGTCATCAATCAATGATTTATCCAATTTTTATGCCTCCTTTCCCAGCCTGCCTTTCATTTTATTTAATACCTCAATGAGTGTCTGTTCTTTAAAAGGTTTTACTATAAAAGAGGAGGCACCATGTATAACGGCTTCTTTAACCAGTCCTTCTTGTCCCATTGCTGAGACCATGATGATAATAGCTTTTGGATTTATCTTCTTTATTTCCTTTAAGGCTTCTATGCCTGTCATAACTGGCATTGTGATATCCATGGTAATTATATCAGGGTCATATATCTTATATTTCTCAAGAGCTTCGACACCATTACCGGCTTCTGCGACAACTGTAAAATCATATTTTTCTACCATTGTTTTTATAGATAATCTCATAAACGACGCATCATCTACTACTAGTAATTTAGTCATTATATTCCTCCTACTAAAATCTTGATTAGCTAGCGTTAACTAACCTAATTTTACCATAAAAAAAATGAACTGTGAATATCCAATTCATTTTTTGTCACTTTATTAGGAATTTTATGCTCCATCAAGTAATAATTTATAACATTCTATCTGAACTTAGGTGTTATTCTATTAAGCCTAACTTTTTTAATACTTCATCGAAATTATCTACCTCAATAGGTTTCCATACATATGCATCACATCCATAAGCATTCGCTTGTTCAACCGTTTCTTTATCATTAAGAGCGGTTGTCATAATGATTTTTGCACCTGTATGCTGTTTTTTATATGATATTCTTTCTATTTCACGAACTGATTTTAGTACTTTTAAACCATCTACCTTGGGCATCATAATATCAATACATATTAAGTCATAGGGGTCTTCTATCTTGACTGCATGCATAACACTTTCAATGGCATCAATGCCATTTCTCACAACATCACAGTTACCATATATAGACAAATATTTTTTCATAAATAGACTACTTGCTAAATCATCCTCAGCAATTAGAATTTTCATTGGCAAGCCTCCTCTGACATTTTCATACCACATACTCTCCTTTATAGCTTATTAGTATTATATACCTGTATATCAAAACGTATTATAAAACTTTTTCAATAATCGTCATCAATCTTTCCTCTAATGAGAACTTATCTGGAATAATTCTCCATTCATAGACCACTGAAAAAATAAGCCCATTAATAACACTTGCTAATTCTACTGCTTCATACGCATGATTGGATAAGTCTTTATCTTCTCTAATAATCTTCTCTAAAAAATTAAGTTTTTTTATCGTGATATCCTGCATTGTTTTTTTTGTGTTATCATTATACTGATACATATCCATGGAATACATTACTGTAGTAAGCTCTTTATAGTTTTGATAGAGTTCAGCAAATCTCTTGACATAGAATAAAATGGCTGTTTTACCCTTGATTTCACTTTCCATAATAGTATTCATTATTTTCTCATCATAGCTAGAAAAAGCTTCAATTATATGCTGTATAATATCTAGCTTACTCTTATACTGCCTATAAAGGGCTGGTTCAGATACACCTTGAACAGTTGCAAGATTCTTAGTGGTCACACCATTGATACCGTTTTTATACAATAGATCAATGGCACTAATTAAAATTTTTTCTTTTCTATTTAACACCTCATCACCTCTTTAGTTAGTTAGTACTAACTCCATTATAACATAGTTTTGAAATCTATTCAAAAAAACAGAGTATCTAAGTAAGATACCCTGATTAACATATCATTTATTGTTGCTCTCAGTTTAGACTTACCTGTCATTTAGCTCTCATTACTTTAGATAACTCCCCTGCTACTATTGGAATAAATGCTAATCCTAAGGTCATAAATAATTGTGCAGTACTTAAGGCTGTTGTACTAAATACTGGTTGTAAAAATGGTATATAGACAACAAGTAAAAGTAAAACAATAGCAATAAGAACAGAACCATTTAAAAATTTATTATCAAACAGCTTCAGCTTGAATACAGCTTTAGTTTCAGACCGTGCAGAATAAGCTCTTAACATTTCTCCTAGTATAAGTGTTGAGAAGCAGAACGTTCTGCCTAAAGTTAATGCATAGGTTTCATTAGTAACAGAACCTATATTGAAGCCCAATCTAAATGCAATCAAAGCTGCTAATCCTAATCCAATGCTTTGAAACATAATAGCAATCATCATATTTTTATCTACAATAGGTTCATGAGGGTCTCTTGGGTTTACTTTCATAATTCCTTCTTCACCTTTTTCTAACCCAAGTGCAAAGGCAGGAAAGGAATCCGTAATTAGATTAATCCAGAGAAGTTGAATGGGTACTAAAGGTACATGCCATCCAAACAGCATAGCAAAAAATATAATAAGGATTTCTCCAATATTACAAGATAATAAGAAACCTACAAATTTTCTTATATTACTATAGATAATACGCCCTTCTTTAACAGCATCTACAATACTGGCAAAATTATCATCGGTTAAAATCATATCTCCTGCTTCTTTGGTAACATCGGTTCCAGTGATGCCCATAGCAATCCCTATATCAGCTTTTTTTAAGGCTGGTGCATCATTAACACCATCTCCAGTCATAGCAGCAACTTCTCCATTTGCTTGTATTGCTTCTACTATCCTAACCTTATGTTGCGGAGAGACTCTGGCAAAAACACTAACGTCATTCACTTTTTCCTTAAATGCTTCATCTGAGTAAGTATTGATCTGTATTCCTTCCATCGCTTGACTTGTATCTTCTATAATACCTAATGCTTTTCCAATGGCAGTTGCTGTGATGATATGATCGCCAGTAATCATAACTGCCCGAATACCAGCCTCTTTGCATAGAGTAACTGCTTCTTTAACTTCTTCTCTTGGTGGATCTATCATACCTGTTAAGCCAAGAAAAACTAAGTTTTCTTCTTCCTTTTTAAGATCCGTGTCTTTGTCAACTATTTTATAGGCAAATCCAAGAACCCTTAAAGCATCTTTCGCAAACTGCTGGTTCACAGCTTGAATATCTTTCTTTTCTGATTCTGTTATCTCATGAGCTTCCCCCTCACGCTGAATATGTGAGCACCGAGAAAGGATAACATCTGGAGCCCCTTTAGTTAATAGATAGATTTCTCCATCAATTTCATGTAAGGTTGACATGAGCTTTCGTTCAGAGTCAAAAGGATATTCCTTTAATCTAGGGTAGCGTTCATTTAATTTTCTTTTATCATACCCTTCTTTATGCCCTAAAACAATTAGAGCACCTTCTGTTGGATCTCCAATGATATCTTGTTCTTTAAGCTCAGCATCATTGCATAGAACACAAACCTTCAATAAAGTGTCTAAGTTACTCTTATCTTTATCTGTCTCTATTTGACCCTCAGTAGAATAACCCGTTCCTGATACAGTCATACTTGTTCTGCCATCAAAAACCTTAACTACTGTCATTTTGTTTTGAGTTAATGTTCCTGTTTTATCTGTACAAATAACGGTTGTACTTCCTAAAGTCTCAACAGCACTTAGTTTTTTTAGAATAGCATGGCGCTTAATCATACGTTGCATACCCATAGCTAAGACAACTGTTACAACTGCAGGAAGCCCTTCTGGAATAGCAGCTACTGCTAAGCTGATAGCAGTCATAAAGACCTCCATGAGATCCTTCCCATGATACCAGCCCAATCCAAATATAACAATACAAATAGCTAAGCAGGCAATGCCTAAGAACTTACCAAACTGACCAAGTTTCTTTTGCAGTGGTGTTTCTTTTTCAGCCGCTTCATTCAGCATAGTGGCTATTTTGCCGATTTCTGTCTCCATACCGGTTGCAAAAGCAATTCCTTTACCACGTCCGTATGTAACAATTGTGCTCATATAACCACAGTTTACACGATCTGCTAGAGGTGCCTTTTCCTCAATGACTGTGGTAGCCTTCTTTTCAACTGCTACGGATTCTCCTGTGAGAGCTGCTTCTTCTATCTTAAGATTAACACTTTCTATCAATCGCACATCCGCTGGTACATAATCACCAGCATCTAAGATAACAATATCACCTGGTACAATCTCTCCAGATTCTATATGTTCTATTGTGCCGCCTCTTAAGACCTTAGCCTTAGGTGCTGCCATTTCTTTTAAAGCTTTTAGTGCGTTACTAGCCTTGTTTTCTTGAATCACTCCTAGTACGGCATTAAGGATAACAATCCCTAAAATCACAAAACCATCCAGCACCTCTCCTACTCCTATAGAAAGGATACTAGCTACAATTAGAATAATAATTAAAAAATCTTTGAATTGATCCACAATCATATGAACCAAAGTTCTTGATTTTTTTTCTTGGAGTTTATTATAGCCATATTTTAATAATCGTTCTTGTACTTCTTCATGGGTTAGACCAGATTGTACATTGACCTGTAATATATCGCTTGATTCCTGAGGGGTCTTAGTATGAAATTGATTCAACTCAATGCCTCCTTAATCGCCAAAGTATCATTGCTTAACATACCATATAAACTATACCAAATTACACTAGAAATAGAAAGCAAAACTTTACTCCGTTAGCTATTGGTAAACAACGAGAGTTAGTATTTAGTAAAACAAATAAGTTATTGTAATCAAGTATAAAAGTTGTATAATGATTAGTATGAGTTAATCAATCATTAGATTATTCAATAACATGGATAAATTAAAATTGGGGGATAAACATGGATCCAAAAAAAATTAACTATGAGCACTTGGCATCAACTGTAATCAAAGCACTCAATAAAAGAAAAATGGATGGCTACTATTGTCCGACTTCAGAAGAAGCGGTGAATCAAGCATTAGAACTGATGAACGAAGGCTCTGTCGTTACATGGGGCGGTTCAATGACGATAAGAGATATTGGTTTATTAGATAAAATTAAAAAGAGCAATTATAAAACTTTAGATAGAAGCACGGCAAGTACACCTGAAGAAGTAGAACAGATTTATTATCATGCTTTTGCTTCTGATTATTACTTAATGAGCTCAAATGCTATCACCTTAGATGGAAAACTTGTCAATATTGATGGAAACGGAAATAGGGTCGCTTGTCTTATTTATGGTCCTAAGAATGTTATTATCATAGCAGGAATGAACAAGGTTGTCTCTAATGAAGAAATGGCCATCCATCGTATTAAAACTGAGGCATGTCCTCCGAATAGCGTTAGACTAAATATAAATACTCCCTGTGCCAAATCAGGTTATTGTCAAAATTGCTTATCAGATGACTGCATATGCTGTCAAACGGTTATCACAAGAATGTCTAGGAAACAACATCGTATTAAGGTAATTCTAGTTGGCGAATCTCTGGGATACTAATTTAGGTCGGTGTTGAGGCTTTGACTAAGAACTTTTTTTAACTATAGCATCTATGAACTCAACCGTATTTTATTTGGATCTATAAATCCTTCATCATACATGACTTTAGCGTGATTACAAATCACTAATTTTTTATCAATTGCGTTACCTGTTTTCTTATCAATTTTTGTTTGGAATATCTCATTGTTTCTATAATAAGCACCATTTTCTTTAATAAAATAATTATTTTCTTCAATAATATGATACTTATGATTTAAAACCCTATCACTTCTTAACTCTCCACATAAATAATCATCCGTTGTATAAGTAATGAGTTGAAAGGTTTGATTGGTATGATTCACAAACTGATAATCCAAATAATTATACATAATGGACGTACCTGTTCCAAAAGGAACCTGTCTACCGTAATCTGGAAATAGGTCAAGTTCATTATGGTGGTGATGTTCTAGAATAGTTAGAGGGCTATGTAATATCATCCAATGAATAAGGTTGGTAAACTGACACATTCCCCCTCCTATTCCTCGGCTTACCTTTCCAGATCGTATGGTAAGCCCTTCCTTGTATCCTTTTGATTGAGTAGCTTTGCCTACCAGCCTCCAGAACGAGAAAACTTCATTAGGTTGAATGACAATACCATTGACTTTAGGCGCCGCTAGGGATAAATTGATAGCCTTATTATCTTGAAGTTGCATATCGACATCCCCTAATCGTCTTCTAATTAAGGATTTATGCTTATAAATCTGTACGCATAGGTTTTGATCTGAATAAGTTTTAGCATAGGTTTTTCTATTCAAAACCCATTGCAATCTTCTTAACAAGATGCCTTTGATAACAGATAGTCGATAGGTTATTGGATGCCATTCACAAAATAGTTTTCTTGACATAAGCTGTTCTCTCATTTCTGTATACTTATAGTTATCTGCTATTTATTACTTATTCAAATTGTACTTCGGGTACTTTTATCGTAATGTGATTCTCTTCTTGTGATAAAAAGCTATTAAGCCATTCTGGTTGTTTTGGAAGATCTGGTGAAGGTTCTCCAATTTTAATCATAAAATAGTCTTCATCAGGATGATCTGAAAAGCTTTCTTTTCTAACACCTAGCATTTCATGCCATTCATCATCATTTAGACGTGTATCATTATAAAACTCATAGTATCCATAAACGGCTCCTTTAGTTAAATACAGCTTACTATCTTCTTGTGTCACCACATAAATCTCATGAGGTAATCCAGTTCCAATTTCTAAGCAGCCTCCTCCACAGGTGGCTATATCCGCAATAACACCAGAACATTTCAATTTGCTACTGCCGCATTGAGTAATGATATCATAAATGATGCTATCCATTTCTCCTCCAAAAAAACTTAGCTTACTCTGCTCCTCCTTAGATAGCCTCTCATTATTTAGCTCCTTAATCGAACAGGTTTGAAGTAATGTCAATAAATTGATGACTTTGTCATGAACTCTTTCAAACTGTTCAGGAATCAAGCCCTTTGCTTCTAAATTAGTGATAGAGTACTCTGTTAACCAAATCAATTTTGAGTATACGTTAACATTAGGTTCGACATAATGGTGGTGTTCGTATAAATCTTCATTACCACATTGTGCTACAGGTTGCTTGACATACAGAATCGTATCATGCTTTAACTCAGCATAGCTTCCTAGAGCAGAACTGATAGATTTATCCGTCCATGCCTTATTATTCATAAAAAGAGGAATGCCCTCAATACCCTCAAAGGAGTCTTGAATAGAGCTTAATGTCCAAAGCCATCCATTATAGATATTAGCTTGCCAAGTCTCTTCGCTGATTTGTTCAATTTTATCCTTCAGCTCTATAAAAGTATCCTCATAATCAACCCAGTGCTTTTGCGGCTCTTCATACTCATCTAATAATTCTTTTGCTCGCTGACTACCCAAGACTCCTGCAACATCCAAAGCAGATGGTACTGGTCTGTAATAGGGGTGCATAAGTTCCTGTAGAATTTCTCCATCAAATGTATATCTCTGTCCCATAAATCTAAATTGCCTATCATTAGGAATATCATGCGTTGTTTTATGTACAATGCCAGGCTTTGGTAGTTTTTTTGCTTCTTCTAAAAGCTTCTTATAATAACTTTCATTTCTAAAGTCATTAGGATTAACTTCTGTACCAAATACATTGACTATAAGCGTCTTATAATCATATAAATCTAAGTCGTCAGATTGTCCAATATAAAAATTGGTTGGCCAATATATTTTATCCCATGCTTCAATATCATTTCTTCCTTCATTTTGTATGAAAGCTGTATAAGTCATAAGTAGAGCCTTAACCGTTTCATCTACACAGATTTCAACATAGTCATCCTGCCCTTGAGTAAGCGGCAAGCCAATCATTCCATACCACATCATGGCTCTAAAATAGTTTTCATAATTTTCATCTTCTGTATAATGACCTCTTACTTTAAATTGACTGTAATCCACTTCACGCTCTAGTAAAGTAGAGAATTGATACTCATTAGCTGTCGAAATTCTCTTAACTTCTTCATCAGCTATAGTTTTAATGTCTTCTGGAATATCCCCATAGGCTTGAGTCAGTAGTTTCTTAGCAACAGCAAAGAAAACAGCATTAAACTTGAGATCCTTTTTGACACTTTCATAGGCAGAATCTTGATAAAGCATTAGAGATTTATGAAGCATGCTATCCGTTAATCGGGTCAATTCTTCCATCAAGTATTCTTTTTCAATTATCTTTAATGTGCCATCATAATAAACATGATACAAATGCATAACAGCATCTACAGTTACAAAACTATCAATATTGCTATACATATTGGTATCATAGATACCATACATCTGCAGATTACCCCAGTCCATTTTAGGTGGCAGGACAATAAATCCATTCTTCGCAAGTTGTTCCTTCTGTCGCTTAGTAAATCCTTCAAAGCGTTTGATATTTTCAATATTAGATAGATCAGTCTGAATGGTATAATTAGGAACATTATAATTTATGGATGGCACTGTATAAGGAACCTTGATAGGCTGTAGGTCTTTCTCCTTTTGCCAAACTAGCTTATATGGCATTTCTTCATCTACATCCTCACCCTGTGAATCTTGGGATAGTTCTGCATCACTCTCTAACTCTGAATCATCTTTATCATAAGAATTTGTATATTGATTAGCATCATTACACCCTGATATTAGTAAAACAAGTATACTAAGTAAACTTAATAGATAAAAGCATCTACATTTTTTCAAATTACTTCCTCCTCAAATTTTAGTATTATTTACTTCAATAAGCTGCTCACCCTTTAACTTAAGTAAAACAGGTTTTTTAAAGGCACTTGTAGTTACTTCAAGATAAACTCTGTCTTCTACATGTAAGGGTTTAACGGTTGTTATGTTCGGATAGGTACTACTCTCTGAAAACTTAACAAATCCAAAATCAAGCCAATAGTAAATAGACACACACATTTTATTTTCTTTGTATTCAACCACAATAAACTCATCTGCGGTATCGCCAATCACATTATCAAAAATAACTGTTTCAAATGGATATTCCAACTTCGATCCCGTCCATTTTTTAGAGAATTTTTCTCCATCCCAGTTAAAGAAAAATGGTCTGTTTTCAACGGCTGAGTACATTGGGGTTGATTTATAGACACCAATATAAATATCCTTGATATTATCGCCGTCTATATCACACACTTGTATATCCCATGGCTTGACTGATGTAAAATCATTGCTATACTTTTGTTCTATAACAAGAGTTCCTGATTTTAATGAAGGCGTAAAAAAGCAGATATCCTTACCATAGTTCTCTCCTTCCTCAGCACTAATAATTAATAGCTCATCAGTGTCATCTGAATTCAAATCACTAACACTCATATCTAAAATAATATCTTCTTGCAAGAGCAAAATAGGATTATACTCATTAGAGTTGGAGTCATATATAATGAGCTCACTACCACTATAAGTGCATAAGTATTCATTTCCTTCCACTTGCAAGTTATAGATTTTATTGTGCATTTTATGATTTTGGTTAGTCATAAAGAACTGCAAAAGAAGGATGATTATTATGATTCTCTTCATTGTGGTCTCCTATGTTTTAATTATAGTAGAATAACAGCTTATTATGTACTGTATATATTCTACATTTATTTGATTCATTTGTTAATAAACACGCCTTTAAATAACTAATAAATTGTGTTTAAAATAGTGTTACATGTTTTTACAAACCTATAACTAAATCTTATAGAAATATTACAAACTCTATCCATAAACCCATTTATAGAGCTAACCATAAAAAAACCAGCTCTTCTGAGCTGATTTTCATTTATCATCTTATACAACTTTGTCTGTAATTCTTAATGGTAATATAGTTTTAAAATTAGTTTTATTCTGTGTGTATTCAAGTATTTTAGACTCAACTTCGTAAAAACGTTTAATATTACTTTCATTAACTATTTCTGATGTTTTACCATAGATATAATTATTACCATATGAAAATATGAGCGTTTTATCTGAAATCCTTAGTGCGTGCTCAGGATAATGCGTATTGATGATACAAGTGATATTTTTTTGTTTTGACATTTTTTGTATAACATCAAGTACAATCAGTTGATTCTTTATGTCCAGATTGGATTCTGGTTCATCAAGAATTAATACTTCTGGCTCAGACACTAATGCTCTTGCCATAAGAACCATTTGTAACTCTCCACCACTCAATTCAGAAACAACTTTGTTTTCTAGTTTTAAAATATTTAATTCTTCCATAACACTTTTTGACTTTTCAATATCCTCTTGTTTTGGCATTGAGAAAAAGCTCATATGGGGATTTCTACCCATCAAAACCATTTCTATAACACTATATGGGAATACTGTTATTTTAGCTTGTGGAACATAACTGATTCTTTTCCAAACATCAACACTCTTAAATGAATTGAAGCTTTTTTCATTAATTAATGTTTCTCCTTTATGCCATTTTAAGAAGCCCATCATACACTTTAATAGAGTTGTTTTCCCAACACCATTAGCTCCTAGTATGGTTAAAATTTCTCCATCTTCAATCGTTAAATTGATATCTTCAAATAAAAGAGAATCTTTCCTATAACCAAATGTTCCGTTTGAAACTCTAAATTTCAAGACCACCGACCTCCTGTTTTTCGTAATAAGTATGCGAAAAATGGTGCTCCAATAACAGCCGTTAATATTGATAGCGGAATTTCAGCAGCAGTTGCTATACGAGCAACGTTATCTATTAGCAACATATAAAACGCTCCTAGAAATATAGTAGCAGGGATTAATATCTTATGGTCATTTCCTACAATCATCCTTCCTACATGTGGAATAATAAGGCCTATCCAGCCTACTATTCCACAAAGGGATACCGATGTCGCAGTTATAATTGTAGTCACAATAATTATTATCAACCTGTACTTATTAACATCTATCCCTAAAGACTTAGCTTCTTCTTCTGATAAAGATAGAATATTAATTTTCCATCTTAAAACTACAATGATTACAATACCAATGATAATTAATGGAATTCCAAATATCAAATCTTTAGTAGACACTCCATTCAAACTTCCCATCAGCCAATAGACTATTTCTGGTAATTTATCATCTGGGTCAGCTACATATTTTATTAATGATATCAGTGCTGTAAAGAATGCACCTGTAATGACTCCAGAAAGAACTAGCATAAAGAGTGCTGAACCTTTTTTTTGTTTGCTGATAGCATAGGTAATAATAACAGCTAATATTCCAAAAGCCAATGCCATCATTTGAACAACAAACATATTAGCCGATAATAATATACCTAGTGCAGCTCCAAATCCTGCTCCAGCTGAAACTCCTAATACATGCGGACTTACAAGGGGATTTCCGAAGATAGCTTGATAGGCAGTCCCTGAAACCGATAACCCTGCACCAACAATTGAAGCAATAATAATTCTAGGCAAACGCACCTTTAAAATTATCAATTCTTGTATTGATTCCCATGTCGCTTTGATCGGGAATATTCTGGATAATACTATTGAAAATGCGACACTAGGACTTACTGAATATCTACCTAAGCACAATGAGACAATTAATAGAATAATTGGTAATAGAATGAGTATCCACATTTTGTTGTTTCTTTGTCTTGTCTTTTCCATTTATTTTCATTGATCCTTTCTATGAATGTGCTTACATTTGTTTTCCTGAACCACCAACAAAAATTTCTTCTCTGATTGGATTAAGAGTTTTTATAATATCTTCATCTGAAATATCATAGTTAAAGAATTTTTTGTAATAGTCTCTAAGTTCTTGTTCCATATCAAAATCGCTAAATAAATCTGGGTAGTTTAATTTTGCCATCCATTTCATCATTAGTGGTGTGTCTGTATTTGCTGGAAACCATCTAGATGTACCTGTTGGTATTTTATAAACTCTACCATTTTGTACTGCTTTAATTTGACTCCAATCTTGTCCTTCTATTGTATTATTAATTAAATCTTCTGGCATACCATTATTAAATATATAGATAATATCAGGATTCCATTTATAGATTTGCTCCATGTTTGCATTAGTTATCCCATTAACATCAGCAGCTGCGTTAACAGCACCTGAAGATAATATCCAATCGTCTCCTTGCATACCTTTCCCATCTACCATAATGCCTTTTTCACTGATTCTAAACAGTACCAATGATTTTACTTTTTTATCCTCTTCAATGTTAGAAGTTCTTTGATGTATTTCATCTTTCACAGCATGAGCATAATCATTAATTTCTTCAAAACCTTCTAAATCAAACACTTCCCCAAGTAATTTAATCCTATGCATCATAAGTTCTATTGAATCGGATCCTTCTTTTGCTTTGGTATCTATAGTAGGAATACCAATACTCTTAAATAGATCGCCTTGTTTTGTAAATCCACCATAATATAAAACAAGATCTGGATTTAGTTTAAGCATCTCTTCAACATTAACATCTTGACCTTCCATAAATGAATCTGCTACGTTATGTAGTTCAGGTGATATTTTAAATAAAATAGAGTATTTACTTTCTGCTTTACTTCCTGGATTAATACCAACTAATTTATCTACATCTCCTCCCATTAATAAATAAGAACTTGGAATAGGTACAGATGTTGTGATAAACTTGTTTATTTCACTTGCAGGTGGTAGTATTACTTCGTCTCCATTGCCTATAACAATGGTTCTTTCATCTTGATTCTCACTGACTTGTTCAGTTTCTTTATCATTTGCATTCTGTTCAGACTCATTGTTTTCTTTCTCGTTTGATGCTTCTTGTCCATTCTGAGCTTTATCAATATCATTATTATTATCTACTTCAGATGCTTGTTGAGAACACCCTGCTAATAACGCTACTGATAGCATAAAAGAAATTATTAGTAACCTTAAACTTAATTTTTTCATGATTTTCTCCTTTATAATAAAGTTTTTTATTTCTGAGCAGACACGATTTGCAACTATATGTATCCATCAATTGGTACATAAATTCCATTTTTCTGCTTTTTTCTGAGCATTCCAGAGTTCTTTATATAAATGACCATTTTCTAGCAGCTTATCATGCTTGCCAGCTTCAACAATTTGTCCTTTATCAAATACAACAATTTGATCTGCACTTCTGATGGTTTTCAGATGATGTGCAATAACGACTACGGTTCTACTTTTAGCTAAATTACTTATAGCTTTTTGTATTTTTCTTTCATTGATAGGGTCAACATTACTGGTCATTTCATCAAGTATAACAATTGGTGCATCTTTTAAAAATGCTCTCGCAATAGATAGCCTTTGTTTTTGTCCTCCTGATAATCCTACGCCGTTTTCCCCTAAAAGTGTATCATACCCTTCTGGCAGACTCATGATGAAATCATGAATCATAGCTTTCTTTGCAGCTTCCATAACTTCTTGATTCGTAGCATTTTTATTACCTAGTTTAATATTTTCATAAATTGTACCTGAAAATAATATGACATTCTGCATAACAATACTAATATGAGATAATAGATCATCATAATTAATTTCTCTAGTATCTATGCCACCAATTTTTATATGACCCTTTTGAGGATCCCAAAATCTTAGGATTAAATTCGTTATAGTTGTCTTTCCTGAGCCTGATGGACCAACTAAAGCTACCATACTACCTTGGTCAATCTTTAAGTTTACATTTTTTAACTCAAATTCTCCTTGTTGATAATTGAAACCAACATTTTCAAAGACTATATCAAACTGAGTAACAGCTAGTGGTTTATCAACGGATTCAATAATAGGTGCTTCTAAGACGGTCATTATTCTTTTGTAGCTATCTTTTAAGACAATGTAATCGGTCCAATTCTTTTCTAAATTACTAAAAGGTTTATAAAACTCTTTGCTAAAAATGATGAATAATAAAAAGTTACTGATTGATATTTCATTATTGAATACCATAATCGCGCCATATGTGACTAAAACTGCAAAACAGATCTCAAGAAAGAAAAAATATCTACCCAGATAATTTGCTATTGATTTTGATACTTTTTTACTGCTATCTGCAAAGCTGATAATACTACGATCCATTTTTTCTTTAAAGGTTGGACTCTCATTAAAAGCTTTTAATAAAGGTATTCCTTTAGCATATTCGACAAACAAGCTAACCATATCAGCTAAATCATCGGATGATCTTTTTTCTAATTGACCATTGGACTTAATACCTAATATAAGTATCAAGAGTCCTATAGGCAAGAAGGATATCATAGCAAGTCCAAGTTTCCAATTAATTGCAAATAAACACCCCCCAATAATTAAAGCTATAAGAAAATCACTAAACATTCTCGCCCAAACATGAGCAGCAATCCTCTCAATATTATCAACATCTTTATGAACGATAGTACTAATTTCACCAAGCCTTTCATTGGTATAAAAACCTAGAGAAAACTTTTTTAGTCTTAAAGTTACTTCATCTCTTAGCTTTTTAACTACTTCAAATCCGCTAAAATGCTTAGCTATATCTGCTGTATTATTGCTTACACCTTTAAGAATAACAATACCAAACAGTATCAACCAATACCTTAAGAAACCATCGGTTTGCCCATTGACAATCTTATTGATTATATTTAGAATCACAAGCATCATACCAGCACCTAAAAGTGCTTTAAAGGTAAAAGTAATTATAGATAATAAGAGCATTTTCTTACCTTTTTTTGTCATATAACTATAAATAGTACCTATCATTAACTTGCTACCTCCTTGATCTTCCAATTGTCAACATTGGATTGTTCTTTAACCATTTCTCTATAGAGTTTGCAATCATCAAGTAGCTCTTGATGAGTTCCTTTGGCTATTACTTTTCCGCTATCCATGACAACAATTTGATCTGAATTGGTTATGGTGTTTAGGTGGTGAGCAATCGTTATAATCGTCTTGTTTTTACCTAAATTGTCTATGGCTTTTTGAATTAAAAATTCATTATAGGTATCGATAGCAGAGGTTGCTTCATCCAAAATTATAATAGGTGCATTTTTTAATATCATACGAGCAATTGATAGCCTTTGCTTTTCACCGCCTGACAATTTGGCTCCTGCTTCCCCTACTTTGGTTTCATAACCTTTTGGCAAACTCATTATCATATCATGAATTTGAGCTTTTTTAGCTGCTTCTATAATTTGGTCTTTTGTTGCATCATTATTACCAATTCTTATATTGTCCTCAATGCTCATGTTAAATAAAAAGGCTTCTTGCTGAACAATGGATACCAGTTTTGATAAATCTTTTTCACTCAAATCGTTAATATTCTTACCATTTATAGATATAACACCACTATCTGGCTTCCAAAAACCCATAAGTAAATTGGCAATTGTAGTTTTTCCAGAACCCGATATCCCAACCACCGCATTCATTGTATTCTTTTTAATGGTTAAATTTACATCTTCTAAAACCGTCTTATCTTTTTCATAACTAAATTTAATATCTTTAAACTCAATATCACCAGATTGTAAGATCTCATTGGTCTCCTTTTTGTCTATCGTTTCGACACCTAGTATTGTATTAATACTGTTAACAGACTTTTGAAAGATGATAACAAAATGATGATAGGTTGCATACTTGCCAATAGTATTAATGAAAATACCTCCTAAAATGATAGCTAATATGAAAACATTTAATTCCACCTTTTGGCTAATTAATAGTCTAGAACCTATAATAGTCATAACGATAAGTCCACATTCTATTAGGATAATTGGAACCGTCATCGGACCCGATATATTCTTAGTCATTTGACCTACCCATGTAATGTAATCATGCATGTGCTGTAAAAGAGTTTTTGTTCTGTTTTCATCCTTGCTAAAAGCTTTAACTACTGGAATGGTTCCAATATACTCAAGTAAATTTTCTGACATTTCTGAGGTGCTTTTATGATATTTATTAATATCAGAAGCTATTAGTTTAGTGAGAAAAACTTGATAGATAAGCATTAAAGGCACGGTCGATACTAATGCTAATCCAAGACGCCAATCATAAATTAATAGTCCAACAGCTATAAAAATGGGAATAAACGTAGCTATGGTAATATCTGGTAGTCCATGAGCTAAATATAATTCAACTCTATCGACATCGTGATTAATAATATTGGTAAGATCTCCAATTTTTCTTTTCTGAAAAAATGAAAAAGGTAATTTTTTTAGATGCGAAATAATCTTTAGTCTTATTTCAGATAATGCATTGTATGCATACTCATGGGCTTTCCATAATGAAAGTCCATAAAATACAGCCTTTAATATCTGACATAAGAAGATAATGCCGCCATACATCAATATGCTTTCCTTTGTTATTTCCTTATTGGTAAGTAAGCGTACCATATTTATGACAATAAATATCGGTACAATGCCAGAAATGACACTTACTGCCATTAAAATTCTTGATGTGATGCTTTTTCTTTTATACTCTTGTACTGAAATACTACTATTATTTTCTTTCATGTTTAGTATAAATCCCTCCATACTTAGATAATTTTAACAATTCAACCTATAATCGTTTTATGATTTTGATAATTATTATCAATGCAAAAGCAAAAAAATATCTATTTTCTTGCAATATCAACATCCGATTTACCAAAACTACCTATAACAGACGTACTTCTTACAGACCTAAAACCACAATCCAACATTTTTTGTGCTATCTTTCCTTGAGGCATATTAAAGTTATTAGCTGCCATCATGCATGCCTTAAGCATACCCATGATAGGTTCCGCTGGGTAAGTACCTTCCTTTTCTACACCATCACCAAAATAGATAAATACCCCACCTTCATTTAACGCATCATAAAGCTTGCTTATAATAGCATCTAACTCATCTTGATGAAAATTAAAGGTAAAACTCGCCCAAATCAAATCATAACCACTGCCTATATCATCAACCATATAATTACCGCCAATTGCTTTCACACGATCGTTCATTTGATATTTTTCAATATACTCATTAGTCACTTTTACTACAGCTGGTTGGTCAAAAATTACGCCTTGCATGTTTGGGTGTTTCTTAACTATATTCATTGCTACCATTCCTGAACCTCCACCAAGATCTAGCATTTTCTGTAAGCCTGAATACTCTGGTAGAGAGGAAATTATAGTTGAAGCTGTTTGAGCTAACTCAATACGCTGATAATTGACCCCATTTCTAGTATTTCTTTCCCATAAACTCTCTGACATGATATTCATTCGCCCTGACGGACCGTTTAGAATAAGTGATGTCAGTTCTTTCATACTAATAACATGCCAAGTACTGGTAAGTGAAGCAATAAAATCTCCCATATAGTAATCCCGTTCACTTACAAGTAACTCTTGAGCTAAATCAGAATTACAATAGGCTCCATTTTTCTTTTCAATTAACCCTAGAGCTGTCAAAGCATTAAGATATAACTCCGTATTAATTTCATGTGAACTAAGATCATTGCAAATTTCTTTTGCTGTCTTCGGTTCAGTTAAGTAATCAAAAATCTTTAGCTTGATTCCAGCCATAAGTACCTTTTCCCTTATGGGTCCATAGGAAATATCAAGTATATTTTTCAAATTAATTTTTCCTTCATTGTGTAAACTCATGAAATCTCTCCTTTTTTGTATTGACTATCATTTGTATCATCTAAAGTATCTAGTTTTACTTGTTGATGTAAAAAGAGACTTTTATAACCAGCATTCATAAAGGTTGCTAATTGTTCAACATAAACATTCACTTCTTTCCGATTAGGTCCATTCAATACAATTTCTTCTAAAAGACTTACATAAACAGAAGCAAGTGAATGAATTGTCATCGCGCTAAAAAAACCTTCATATAATAATTCTGAATGATTTATCAATGAACACAATTTATAAAAATTTTTAGTATAAATCTCAACTATTTCTTCTTTATAATTCTGTAGACTTGATCCTGCGGCACAAAATAAAAGTAATTTAAAGCTTGAATAATTATCAAGAACTGCTTGTGTACAACTTCTAAAGTATTGAATGGTTTGTTCCAATGGGGTAAAGGAGTCATCAAGCAAATTATCATAGAAATCATCTTCTTCAAAAGAAGCTGTAATATAATTTATAGCTTCAGCTGCAAGCTCGCAAAACAGAGAATCTTTATTTTTGAAATATGAGTAAATGGCGCCTTTTGTTAACTCTTCTTTTTCTGCAATGACACGTAGAGATGCACCATCGTAACCATGTTTTAAAAATTCTCTTCGCGCAGAATTTAATATTTTTTCCTTAATATCATCTTTTTTTACTTGCATATTGTCCTCCCCAAACCAAACAATAAATACCGACGGTATTTATTATAACCTTTTTCTTTTATTTTTTCAAGTAAAATCTAATAGAATTAGACGAGGTTGTAGATCATGATATACAATTAATTTATAATGAAATGTTTTTACTTTTTATCAATTAGTGTGGAATAATTAAGAAAATATTACTTATGATGATTACAAGAAATGGTAGAAACAGCGATGATTATGAAATTCTTATATTTTGAGCAATACCTAATTTACTTAGGATGAATTCATAGACTGGATAGACATTGAGATTATCATTTTTCTGGTTCATTGGATATTATAGACAAATGATGGTCTTGATACAGTCACAGGTAAAAAAAACCAAATGGGTAATGTGACTGTACTTGTAAGTCCATCAGACAGAAGGAAAGTACCGAATCAAAGCACACTAAGTGCTAGTTATCAAGAAAAACCTCATATAGACTCTCTTTCAAAGGGACATCATGCTTACGTAGTATATCTTCTAAGGCTTTCAATGTAACAAGTACTTTATCCTCATAACAGTTTTCACCCATATGACCAATTCTAAAAACTCTATTTTCTAAGAAATCAAAGGCTCCACCGATCATAATATTTTTATCATGCAACATCTCATTAAAAAGAGTCTTAAAATTTATTCCTTTAGGTATTTGAATGGTTGTTACCGTATTGGAAAACCCTGAATACGGATAAAGCTCTAATCCTGAAGCTTGTATTGCCTTCCTTACAGCATGAGCGATTCTAGCATGACGTTTCAGCTTATCTTCATCCTTAAGACATCTTTTAACCGCAGTTGCAAATCCATACAAGTCGCTGACTGGTTGAGTATAGGGAAACCATTTATCTTCATACCAGCTTTTCCAAACAGCAAGGTTACAATAGAAGCTTTTTATTTTCATAGTTCTATTCAGAATTTTATTCCATGCCCTTGGACTGATACTTAAAAAAGTTAACCCTGGTGGTGCTGATAGACATTTTTGAGAGCCACCTAAAAGAATGTCAATTTTAGCATCATCCACATGAACTTCTTCGCCTCCAACCGAAGATACAGCATCTACCACAGAAATAATACCATAGGTATCCAGCAGAGGACATATTTGATCTATTGGATTAGTAATGCCTGAGGGTGTTTCGCAATGCACTAATGTGGCAATTTTAAAATCATGATTCTTTTCTAAAAAATCCTTTAACTGTTGACTATCAATGCCTCTTTTATAATCTCCCTTGAAGTAAGTAATCTTACCGCCATAGATTTTTGCAAAATCACCAAAGCCCTTTCCAAAAATACCATTGTCGAGGCATAAAACCTTATCTCCCGGCTCAATGAGCGAAGCACAGGCAGCCTCTAAGCCTAAAATACCTTCCCCTGAAAGAATAAGCGTATCATCCTTGGTATCCAATAGCTGTTGTATATCCTGACAAATCGTTCTATAAAAATCATAGAAGGAAAGATCCAAATCTGGATTGGTTATGGTTCCTGCCATAGCCATACGAACTTCTTCACTGACATAGGTTGGACCAGGTGTCATTAATAAAGGCTTTTTCATAAATAATACTCCTTATCACTTAGCATACTTCAAAATATATTCTTTAAACTTATTTCCACGTTCCTCAAAATTTTTAAAAAAACCATAGCTAGCTGCTGCTGGAGAAAACAAGCAGGTTCTATTAGGATGAGTAATGTCATAGGCTAGTTCCACAGCTTCTTCTAATTCGTTAACACAAAACAATTTAATATGAGCATAATTACTATTTTTTAATTGCTCATACAGAATATGCCCTACGTCTGGGAGAAAAATAACATTAGCAACAATACCTGTCAATAAGTAGTCTATGAGCTTATTATAATCAATGCCCCTATTGAGCCCACCAAGAATTAATGTGTCCACATTTTGTATAGTATTACAGGCACTAATAGTTGTTTGTGGTATAGTAGAAATAGAATCATTGTAGAATGTAATGTCATGATACCTTCCTATATACTCTAACCGATGCGGCAAACCTTTAAATTCTTTTATACTTTCAAAAGCGCCATCAAAGTCTCTAATATTTAAAGCCCTGCAAACCGTTAAACAGGCTAATATATTATATAGATTATGAAGACCCAATAGTTTTCTTGAGATTGGAATAGAATGGATTTCTTCCTCATACTTACCATCTTTATAGATAATACTATTTTCTTTTAGAAACATACCTTTGTTATTGACCTTATCATGATACCTACCATAACCATAAATTCTTGACTGAGAGGATGTCTTCTGTAGAACTAAGTCATCACAATTATAAATATAAATATCTTTTTGATTTTGATGCTTATAGATATTTTTCTTCGCTTCTACATAATGTTGATAAGAGATATAATGATCTAAATGCTCCTGATAAATATTGGTCATTATTGCAATATGAGGAGAAAAATGACAATTTTCTAATTGGTGTGAGGACATTTCAAAAATGTAGAAGTCTTTGTCTTCGTTTATTAGATAATCAAATGGAGGCTTACCCATATTACCAATCAGCTCTATATTGGGTATATACTGTTTTAGTATGGCATATAGCAAGCTGCTTGTGGTACTTTTCCCTTTGGTTCCAGTGATACCAATCGTCTTTTGCTTGTGAAGTTTTAGAAAAATCTCTGTCTGGCTTGTTATTTTAGATGGTTCAATAGTCTTAAGAATATTTTTTAGTGGAAGTCCCGGGCTCTTAATCACCAAATCATAGTTCACGGCACTTTCTATATAGCGATTACCTAAATGTAATACGACATTGTTATCTTGATAAGTTTTAAAATACTCCAGAACTTTATCTTGATTACAATCCGAAATACCTAACTGCTTATTTGGAAAAATCTTTCTAAACAGACTATAGGTAGATTGACCTTCTCTACCAAATCCTAATATTAATATTTTTTTATCCTTGTAAGTTTGAACTATTCTTTCTTCTATACGCATTGGAATCATCCTCAAAAAGTATCGTTAAAAACTCAGAAGGCACATGATGATGCTCTCTATCTACCATCACTACAGGGGTATTCTCATTAATATCACAGTGTTCACAATAATATTGCAGTAGAATAGGTAATGTTTTATCTTGATTATCATATTTCTTCTTAATAATTGTTTGAACAGCCTGCTTTACTTCATTGATTGTACCCACACATTCAAAAGGCTTGACATCCTTTAATCCAATTAATTGCTGAAAGGTTTCAAGCAAATCAGAATTCTCTAATAATCGGTTGCCAAATATAGCATCCATAGCATCAATATCTAAGTAGCTAAAGAGTATAAGATAAACAAAAAGACATTTAGGACACTGGCAGCACCACTTATTAGCTTTCCCTCCTCTATTACAGCTTATAAACACTTTATGATACTTTTTATGTTCTGCAAAAACCTGTGCTATTTTCAGTTCACTCCAAGGTCGTAGCAAGCTGAAATACTCTATGGATGATGTTATATAGTGAGCGACATAGGCTCTAAAATCATTTTCGAATTCTATGGATTTAGAGTATTGATGATTGATCATCGTACCTAATACACTAGGCTCGTTAGAACTATTTTCGTTGGATAAAATGATGTACTTCTTATTGTCTAAAAAAGCACATAACAAAGCACTAAAAGCAACAACTGCTGAATAGGGTATATGACCATTTAAGAAATTTCTTTTATTTAACTCAAATAGTTTCGTATCAAATTGCCTCTCTATTGTTAGAACATCCTCAGGTAAGTAGCCTGCTGCTTGTATACAGAGGTTAGAAGCCTCTATAGGATTAATGACGAAACACTTATTTTGCTTTCTTGTATCATTAAGAAGTTCTAAACTAACACAAGAATCCTTGCCTCCACCCACAGGTATGAGATTTCCTGATACTGATATACTTTCCTTGTTAAAGGTTTTTTGTCCCTCATTGATTATATGAACAAAAGCATCTTTATTAATATGGTCATACAGACCATTGATATACATAAATTCCCCTAATCCATTATAGATTAATTTCTGCCACCAATTGATCTGCTGTTGATTCAAACTGGCAGGTCTAACTATAAGATTTTGAGAACATGTCGCCTTCCAATAGCTGATCGCTTCAACCATACCTAAGTTAAAGACTATATTCTCAAACAGTTCAGATTGGTATTTTTTTATATCCAGTTTAAAATTCTTATGTACTCGTATACGATGATGGAAAGTTTCTTCTGTACCTAAAAGTTTATATGCATATACAATATTTAAATAAGCTTTTGTATCTTCTATCTCATAAGATTCATAAATGAATGTAGGATATGATTCACTTAATGTTTTATATTTCTCATAGCTCATATTGATGTCAACTTCCTTTATAATTTATCATACTTTCCTTTGGTTTCAATTCTAGCTTAACCTGTTTTCTTATACATTATACGCACTATACCCTGCCCCTTGGAGCAAGAAATATCCTTAGTTATTATAAATCATATCCATGGAATAATCAATAAATGCTATTATTTGAGTTTTTATTTAATCATAGATTAAAAAAACTAGTAAATTTTAATATATCTATAACAGTCAAGGGTGAATAGTATTAGTTTCATAATCCCTAAACTATTCACCCTTTCAGAATTCACATCATGGGATGCTTAACTTTTTCTTGAATTATATGTCATAATTAATTCTATACATACAAAGGATATTTTTCAACTAATTCTTTTACCATTGTTTTTGCTTTTTCACTATTAGATTCATCGCTCAGACATAGAAATATGATTTCTGTTATGGTTTCCATATCCTTTTCATTCATTCCTCTTGATGTGACTGCTGGTGTACCAAGTCTTATACCGCTGGTTACAAAAGGACTCTGTGGATCAAATGGTATGGTATTTTTATTACATGTAATACCAATGGCATCTAATCGATGTTCTGCTTCTTTACCTGTCAACGACATATTTCTTAGGTCAACTAGAACTAAATGATTGTCTGTACCACCTGATACTAGATTAAATCCTTTCTCCTTTAGTGACCCAGCAAGAGCTTTAGCATTTCTTATAATCTGTTCTTGATACTCTTTGAATTCATCTTGCAAAACTTCTCCAAAATTAACAGCCTTAGCCGCAATAATATGCATTAAAGGTCCGCCTTGTATACCTGGAAATATAGCCTTATCAATGGCTTTAGCATATTCTTTTTTGCATAGGATCAGTCCACCTCTAGGTCCTCTTAATGTTTTATGAGTAGTTGAAGTCACAAAATGCGCATGAGGAACTGGGTCTGGGTGTAATCCAGCAGCAATCAGTCCTGCAATATGTGCCATATCTACCATAAGATAAGCACCAACTTCATCCGCTATCTCCCTAAATTTTTTAAAATCAATGAATCTTGCGTAAGCACTTGCTCCAGCTACAATCATTTTAGGTTGATTTTCTTTTGCAATTTTTAAGATTTCTTCGTAATCTATAAATCCTTCTTCATTGACACCATAAGGTATAACGTTAAAATATTTTCCAGAAATATTAACAGGGCTTCCATGGGTTAAATGCCCTCCATGTGATAGGTTCATACCTAAAATGGTATCTCCTGGCTTAAGCATAGCAAAGTATACAGCCATATTGGCTTGTGACCCTGAGTGAGGCTGTACGTTAGCATGCTCCGCACCAAATATTTCTTTGGCTCTGTCTCTTGCAATATTCTCCACTTCATCTACAAAAACACAGCCTCCATAGTACCTTTTACTTGGATAGCCTTCTGCATATTTGTTAGTTAATGGCGTTCCCATAGCTGCCATAACCGCTTCTGATACAAAGTTTTCTGAAGCGATGAGCTCAATATTCTGCCTTTGTCTGTTGACTTCCTTATTCATGGATTCAGCTACTAATGGATCAGCTTCTCGAATTAAATCAATTGAATTCATCTAGATATCCCTCCGGCTTGTTTTGATCATTTTTAGAGTTTATTAGGAAATTTAAAGATTCTTCCTCATTAAAGTATGAAAGTATTATAGCATATGTTATCATTTATTGGAATCACTTGTATTATTTTTTTGTAGAGCTTAGGAATGACACCACAATTTTGCAATAAAAAAGATGACTATATAGTCACCTGATTAATGGAGAATACTGGGCTCGAACCAGTGACCTCTTGCACGTCAAGCAAGCACTCTAGCCTACTGAGCTAATCCTCCAGAGTAATGCATAGAAAATAATAACATAAATAATATAGGTTGTCAAATAGTATAGTATTATCTAAGTTAGCACTTTTGCCGTTTCATATACTTATGTATTAAGAGGCTTAGTGAAAAAAATAGTAAAACCGCAACAATCCAAATTTCAAATCCATGATGCAAGTGTAATCTAGCCTGTTGTTCTGCTGTCATATCTGATGTGATCGTTTGTATATTTTTATTTTGCATCCAATCTCCCAAAAACTGTCCGATTAGAATTCCAAATACATTGGATATGACTAATGAAACAGAATATACCATTCTATTAGTAAAGGTGAACCCTATTATTATAAGCCAAATATAAGCATAAGAATTTCTTGCCATCCATTCAAATAAGTATAAGTCTTTTAAAACCGTATTTGAAAGGATATACAGTATAATAAAAGGTAGTAACTGAATGATGCTAAAAAATAGTTTGTTTTTATTCTTTTTAATCCATCCACTCATACTTAATTCTCTCCTATGTTGTTAAACATTTACAATAATATGCTATAGTCATCCTATACTTATCATTGTTTATTTCTGTCTTTTTAGATGAATATGCAAATCATTACCTTTAAGTTCAACATGAGCTTCATCAATCATTGCACCGACTAAGTGCAACTCATCACCACTTTCGTCTTCGCCAACAAGCTGCCAGTAGTATCCTTCAACTTCAAATTGCCTTTGTGTATTCAAGTTGTATCTTAATGTTTCTATGAATTGGTCATCACATTTACATTGATGATGTATCAATTCTATCTCTGTGTAATCTTCAACATGTTTAATACTTACATCAATGTTTTCTGCTCCTCTAAGTAATAGCATTGTCAATAGTTCATTGATAATATGTGTTACTTTCTTTATCTCATGTTTCATCTAGCTCTCCCTTTCTGAAGGCATCTATAATAGGTACTAAAACTCCAGCAACTAGACCTCCTGAAAACCCATTATTATAAAGATTTATACCACCATGTATAACCCCAACATTGGTTACTAAAATCATATGAAGAACCCCTGCTACAAATCCAAGAATTGGTCCATACGCACCTGTCATAGGAGCTAAGGTCGTTGAAAACAATACTGTTATTATTATGCCTGTTGCATTTAAATCATATCCAAAATACAGAGCAGTTACTATGACTCCAATAACAACGGGCAGTGAATTCTTAATATGTTTACCAAATGCACCAAAACCGATAACGGTAAATAACCCTGCTAATACGGGTCCATTCACCTTTCCACCTACAATCAGCACATATGCCAAAGATAGAATTCCAAGAAAGGACATATTAATTAATGTTACTCCATAGCCTATTAAGTGAGTGAAATCAGTAATCAACCTTCCTTTATATTTTAAAATCCTAGGAAATTCAATGATTGCTCTTCGGTTAATATAAATACCAAAGACAAACAGTGTTGCTAAAATGATGATAACGACAGTGATAATGATTTGGTGGTTGCTTTCTGAAATGATGTTTACCGGCTGAACGATTACTCCGTAGCTTCTCAGTACACTGGTTAATACTGTCCCAATGATTCCGGATGTGAATCCGATATTATATAGATTGTAGCCATCATGGAATTTTAACATATGTGAGGATAGCGGAACTATAACAAACCCAATGAAAATCCCTACTAATATAGCAGTTATAATACCTGATAAAGGATTCATAATTCCTGAAAAACTAATCTCACTAATCATTGGAGCTAAAGCAGTTCCAAACATAATCACTACAATAATTTCCTTAAAGCTTATCTTCTGATACTTCGTGTATAAGTAACCACCCAGATAGATTGGTAAAATATTATATATATTCTTCCCAAAGAATGAAAAACCAATAACAGTAAAAAATGCTGCAATAAGTACACCGTTAATTTTTAATTTATATTTATGCATCAAATATACATTTAGTAAGCCTATGATAGATACATTAAAAAAAGTTGCCGGTATGCCTCCAACAACCAGAAAATCGGTCAATAAAATTGTAGGTGACAATATGATTTCCCACAATCCACCGACATCTGCTTGTACACTTTGAGTACTGATGGCGACACCAACACCCGTTACTAAGAACAATAGGGGAACAGTTAATAATATCAACAATTTTACTACACGACCAATATCTCTTTCTTTTGTTACTTCAAAATTCAAATCACCACCTCTTTCTTAAAGCAGATTTTAATGGCTATAAAAGGATATTAAATCATTGTATTTTTAATGGATTACTTTTAATTATTATAACATAAAGATAAATAAAAATCATGAGTTAAGAGCTATTAGAATGTTATTACAGGACCATGCCCGGGGTATATTTTTTTGGGGTTTATCTTATTAATAATATCCATTGATTTATTAAGAGTAGCCATGTCTTCATAAAATCTTGCTTTAGTAGGTCTAATAATATTCATCATAGCATCCCCAGCAAATAGCACTTTATCATCTACCATAACCCCAATAGATCCTTTGGTATGACCTGATAACTCTATTATTTTACATTTCAATCCATACTTTTCAATTATCATACCATCTCTTAAGTCCATACTAATATTTAAGTCTTCATAGTTAGCATGTTTAAAACTTTTCTCAGATATAAATTTAATTATATGTCCAACTAACGAACTTGCATATAATTGTCTACAAGAATTATTTTTTACTAACTTTAAATCTAAAAAACTCATAGCTACTGGTATATTTAATTTATCTGATATATACTTAGCTCCACCAATATGGTCTATATGACCGTGTGTCAAAATAATCAGCCCTACATGTTTATCTTTTATTTTTTCATACAATTTATATCTGTCATTATAATTGGCTGTATCGACTAGGATTGAACCACTATCACCTTCAATTAAATATGCATTCACATTCCAAAATTTTAGAGTTTCTACTTTCATTGCTTGTTCCCTCCAAATTTATTTTTTTGCTCATAAATTTATTTGTTAACCTTTAAACTAAATTATACGAGGAAATATGTCATTGAAAAACTTAAAACATAATTTTATGTATTTTTATTGTTTTTGATATGCTTATGCACTAAGAGGCTAATTATAATTAATAACAAAACAGTAGCAAACCAAATTGTAAATTCATGATGTAAGTGTAATCTAGCTTGTTGTTCTGCTGTCATATCTGGAGTGGTCATTTGAATATTTTTGTATTGTATCCAGTCTCCCAAAAATTGTCCAATTAGAATTGCACTGCTCCCTAAGTGATGAAATATATCATTCTCCATAAGTAACTGTTGATTTTCTTGCTATTTAATACATTCTATGTCATCTTAATATTACATCACCTTAAAATATTTGTCCAATTATTAGTAACCTGAAAAATGTCACCGTATTGATTAGTTAAGTTCATATCATTGACATCGAATCAATAATAGACTATATTTAAATTATCAATATAAGTTAAAGAAATCTAGGAGGACAGAGATGAAATTTGATCATGGTGCATTTCAAGTCAGGGATATGGATAAGTCAATAGCATTTTATACGGAGAAATTGGGTTTTAAACTTATGTTTAAAGGTATTAATGAGGAAGAACAAGAGGCATATGCATTTTTGGAATTTGGAGATGCAAGAATAGAGTTGATACAGGATTTAATTTATGATTATGAACTTCCAGAAATAAAGAAACCTTATTGTCCACATTTTTGTATAGAAATTTCAAGTATGACAGAAGCTCTACAGCAATTAAAAGATAATGATATTAATATTATAAAAGGTCCTCTTGAAATAAAAGATGAGGAGACTTGGGTTTATTTTTCTGATATAGATAATAACGTGTTAGAGTATATTGAGTGGTATAATAAAAAGTAGCTTTTAGCCCATACATTAAATATGAGCAAATCTCCAATCTAGTTAACATTAACATAACTTGATTGGAGATTTTTATTCCTATAACATACAACAACCGTATAGATAGTAAACATTAGCTATACATCTACGAAAACATAGGTATTGGTCTATGTGATTTTTCAAATACAAGTCTTAGGTTACATTATTAATCCATTTTCTAGAAATAACTCTACTTAGTCCACTGATTAACTTTACAACTTCTTCAATAGTTATTAAAATAATTATCCAATAAATTGGTAATTTAAAAATAAAACTTGCAATAAGGGCTGTAGGTATTCCAAATATCCAGATTGCAGTTGCATTTTGAACAAATGAATACTTTGTATCACCGCCACCACGAAGAATACCTTGAATAATTATCATATTAACAACTTTTATCCACAGGACAAATGCCATTACTTTTAGTATTATTTGTGAATAAGCTAATGTTATACCCGATACATTAAATAATGGTGTAATGTTATACGATATACCAAAAATAAATGCTCCAATAATTATTGCGGTAAAAAATCCAAGTATGATGAAACGTTTTGCATAAGTATATGCTAAAGAATCATTATTAGCTCCAATATTATGTCCAATTAAAATATTACATGCTGATGCAAGACCTGCAAATATAACAAAAGCCATTCTTTCAATTGTTCCTGCAATATTGACAGCTGCAACTGATTCAGTACCAATACGTGCATATACCATATTATAAATAGAAATACCTATTGTCCATGAAACAACATTTAGTATTAAAGGTATTGTTGTTTTTATGTATTTTTTTCTAATTTTTATATCTTTAATTTTAGTAAATCGAAAGCTTACAGGTAATTTAGAAAAATTGATGACTAAAATTAATAGTACGCATTCAATTACTCTTGAAACCGTTGTTGCAATAGCAATTCCCTTAAATCCTAACACAGGGAAGTTAAATTTTCCAAATATAAAAACATAATTTAAAAAAGAATTTAATGTTAGCGCAAAGAAGCTTACATACATAGGTATTTTTACTTTACCTATACATCTTAATATTGCAGAATAATTAAAAGTTAACGCTGTAAAGAGATAGCTTAATCCAACTATTGCAAGATACATAGCGCCTTCTTTAATTACTAAAATATCTTTTGAATAAATACCCATAACTGTCTTTGGTAAAAATACTGCAATTACTGTAAAAATAAGACAAATAATCAATGAGAGTTTTGTTGAAACATTAAGAATTATATTAATGTTACTAAGTTCTTTTTTGCCCCAATATTGAGATGTAAAGATTGCAGCACCACCGCTAAGACCAATTAAAATATATGATAGTATAAAATACATTTGATTTGCTAATCCAATAGCAGCCACACTAGTAGCTCCTAGTTGACCAACCATTAACATATCAATTAGATTTAGTGATGACATTAAAAAAGTTTGCAACATGACTGGTATTGAGATTTTTAAAGTTTTTTTTAGAAAATCACTAGTACGTATTCTTTTTAACACTATATTCCCCCTAAGATTCATTGAAAAAGTTTAGTAGATTATCAATTAAACAATCATTCATTTTGTTGATTGCTTCTTCTGTATAAAAAGCAATATGAGGTGTCATTACAACATTATCTAATTGAAATAGATTTCCATTAAGATAAGGTTCATTATCAAACACATCTAATCCAACTCCTCTTATTTTCTTTGATATTAATGCTTGTTCTACTGCATTAATATCAAGTAATCTGCCTCTTGAAGTATTAATTAGTATTGCACCATTCTTCATCATTTCTATCTTTTTTGTATCTATAAAATTAAAATTTTGCTTATGGGAAGATAGATGCAACGTTATAATATCTGAATACTCAAGTACCTCACATAAGCATTTAGAGTATTGTTCATGTTCTTTGTCATAGATCAAAACGTTCATATTAAAAGCTTTTGCAAGACTCGCAACCTTTTTTCCAATAGTACCATATCCAATAATACCTAATGTTTTATGCCTTAGTTCATAATTAGGAGGGATTGACTCTCTCCATTTATTAGATATGACATTTTGATGACTTATAATTATTTGCTTTGATACCGCGAAAATCAAACTCATAGTATGTTCAGCAACAGCATTTTGAGCAACTTGTGGTATACCAACAACTTTTATACCTTTGTGATTTGTAATTTCACTATTTATGTAGTCTACATTATGTGCCCTAACTCCAATATATCTACATTTTTCTAATTGTACTAAAATATGTTCTGGTATTTCTCTATGAGTTAATATTGCAATACATTCTTTAATTATAGATAGGTCAAGTTTACATAGATCTACACTTTTAATTGTAAAAAATGATTTCAACAACTCTAAACCTGATGTATCTAGTTCAATGCCATTATCTATTAAACAAATTTGCTTAGACATATACCCTCCAGCTCTACTTTATTGTTATATCTTCGATTTTGATATTAGGATTCTTTAATGCTATGTCAATTAGCATCATAAATTCAGCTACAAAATTTTCCATAGTATCATGCCTAAATATATCTTTGTTATACCTAAGAAAGCAAAAATAATCACCTTTTTTTGTAAGCTCTACTGTCAGTCTAAAGTCTCTATCCTTAATCTTATTAATGTATTTGCAATCTTCAAAGTGTAGATTTGGGATACTAAAATCTATTAGAGAATCTGACTGATTAACAAGAGATAGCATGGAATCTTTTAATTCATGTTCAAAATCATCAAATATTTTTTCAATAGGGTAATTCTGATGATCATAAACACCAAGCATGATATTTTTTACATACTCAAAGTTTTCACTAATGGTACTCTTGCGGTTTATTTTATTCTTAATAGGTACAGAATAAGCAAATGAACCAATTGAACTTTCAACATCAGCATGACTCCTTCCAGCAACACCTGACCATAGAATAATTTCATCTTGATTTGTATAGTTATTTATAAGAACACTATATAATGAAAAGAAAACTATATAGTTTGTCAAATTATTCTTCTTAGTATAGATACTTAATCTATCTGTCATTTCTTTTGATATGTTAAATCTAATTACTTCTGTTTCATAATTTGATATATTTTTTCTTGGCATATCTGTTGGCATATTTAGTGGTGGTATTATTTCTTTATACTCATCAGTCCAGTATGTCTCCTCTTTTTTTATCACTCCTGAGTTAAAAGTTGAGTTTTGCCATTCTGAAAAATCTTTGTATTGAAGATTTAGTTTTGGAAGTAATTCACCTTTATATAGTTTGATAAATTCATCATACAATAAACGTCTTGATTTGTAATCAAGAATAATCAGATGTGCATCAAACAACCATAAAAATTTTTCGGGTGAAAACTTAACAATTCCAACTCTAATAAGAGGAAAAGAATTTAAATCAAAGCTTCTTACAAAACGTCTAACAATATCATCTAGCTCATTTTCTGTTGCTTCATATCTTTCAATTTTAAAATTCACTTCTTCATTTTTATGAATTAGTTGCATAGGCTCATTATTTTTTAATACGATACTTGTTCTTAGAGTTTCATGTCTTTCAATTAGCTTTTTAAATAACTTTTCAACTTTGTCAACATCTAACATTCCTTCAATTCTCATTATAGACGGCATATTAAAAGCTGTATCAATTCCTTTTAAACTGTTTAATTCAAAAAATCTCCTTTGTGTAGAAGATAGTTGATAATAATCTTTTTTAACTGCCTTTTTAATATTGATAGCTACTGAACCCTTTGCATTATCTAATAAGCCTGCTAATTGTTGAATTGTTGGGCTATTAAACATTTGTTGTAAATGTATTAGTGTGCCTGTCTCTTTATGTATTCGAGTTAAAATAATACTTGCTCCTAATGAGTCTCCTCCTAATTCAAAATAATTATCCGTAATACCAATCTTATTAAATCCCAAATAATCCTTCCAATGTTTCATAATTATAGACTCATTTTCCGTTAAATCTTGTTTTGGTGCGATATCTTCTACGGGTGTTAAAGTATTATTTTCCTGTATGTTTTCTCTTAATAGTTTATTAATTTCAATCCCTTCATTTTTCATTAATAATGAATTATCAGAAGATCTTTTCGCCCAAAAAAATTTTCTTTCAAAAGGATATGTAGGAAGAGATATTCTTTTCCTTTTTTCTCTTGAATATAGCTTTTCCCAGTTGATTTTAAGACCTATACTCCATAATTTACCTAATTGATTATAAAAATGTAGAGAATCTGATACAGTTTCTCTAGGATTTTTTAATACATTGACTAGAAAATGCGTATCTTTTTTAAATTGACTCTTGTTAACAAAACTAGATAATACATTGCCAGATCCAACTTCCACAAATACCCGTGCAGATTCATTTAGCAATACCCTTATGCCATCATGGAATCTTACGGTTCTTCTTAGATGACTTATCCAATATTCAACAGAAGTGGCTTCTTCTTCTTTTATCCATGTACCCGTTAAATTTGAAATGAAAGGTATTCTAGGTTTTGAGAAATTCGTTTTACTTAGAATATACCTAAAATCATCTACTATTGTCTCCATATGCTTTGAGTGAAATGCATGTGAAGTATGCAATCGTCTATAAGATATACTTTTTTTACTTAGTTCAGTTTCAAGTTTTTCAATTTCACTTTCAGTTCCTGAAGGAACACACATAGACTCTCCATTTACTGATGCTATTTCTAAATTTGTATCTTTTATAAACTCTTGAATCTCATTTTCCGATAGTAAGACGCTCGTCATTGCTCCTTTTGAAGTAGTTTTCATTAGCTTACCTCTTGCTATAACTAAATCAAGACCTTCTTCAAAAGAAAAAACACCTGCAATACACGCAGCCACATATTCGCCTAAACTATGACCAATCAAACTTTCTGGAATTATGTCCATATTTATTAACATTTTTGCTAATGCATATTCAAAACTAAATAAAAGAGGTTGTGCTATATTTGTATTATAAATATTGATCTCATTCTTATCTATACTTGGAAAGATTATCTCTCTCATATTAAGTCCCATTTTATTATTTAATACTTCGAAACAATAGTCCAATTCTTCTCTGAATAGTGACTCTTTATTATACAACTCTAACGCCATATTGATATACTGGGAACCTTGTCCTGGAAACATAAATGTTACTTTATTTCTGTTGGTATTCTTTTGCAAAATATTTTTTGTATGATTATCAAGCTTTTCTATCACTTCACTAACGTTATTACAAGTTATAAAGTCCCTAAAGTCAAATTCTTTTCTTCCTATCTGTAAAGTATAAGCTATATCTGCAATATTTACTTTATCATTATTTATTAAGTAATTCATTAAATTCATTTTCTGATGAACAACAGCTTCTTTTGTTTTACCAGAAAAGTTTAAAATATAATAATTTTTGTTTGGTTCATCACTATCTACTTGAGGTGCTTCTTCAAGTATTACATGTGCATTTGCTCCACCTATTCCAAATGAACTAACACCAGCAAATCTCTTTTTATCGTTTCTTTTCCAATCAGTTAACGTGTTATTTACATAAAATGGTGTTTGTTCAAAATTTATATTCGGATTACTTTTTTCATAATGAAGACTTTTAGGAATTTTTTCGTTTTTTAATGATAAAACTGTTTTAATCAATCCTGCTATCCCAGCTGCTGCATCCAGATGACCAATGTTTGATTTTACGGTTCCTATTGGACAATATCCTTTGCTTGATGTGTTAAAACTTCTAGATAAAGCCTCTATTTCAATAGGATCACCAAGTAGAGTACCTGTCCCATGCGTTTCAATATAACTAATATCTTCTGGATTAACATCAGCCATAAATAAAGCATCTTTGATAACATCTACTTGTCCATCTACAGTAGGCGCTGTAAATCCAACTTTTACTGCGCCATCATTATTAGTTGCGCTACCCTTAATAACCGCATAAATATTGTCACCATCCTCTATTGCTTCTTCTAACCTTTTTAGGACAACAACACCAACACCTTCACCAATTACTGTACCACTAGATTTTGCATCGAATGCTCTACAATGTCCATCTGAAGAAAAAATCATTCCTTCTTGATAAATATATCCATTAACTTGTGGAAATGAAATCCTTACGCCCCCTGTCAGAGCCATATCACATTTTCCTGTTAACAATCCTTGACAAGCCATATCAACAGCGACTAAAGATGTAGCTGAAGCACTGCTTAAAGTAATACTTGGTCCTTTTAAATCTAACTTATGGGCTACTCTACTCCCCATATAATCTTTATCATTCAATTGTGATACAGCGAATTTTTCAGCTAAGGTATTACATGTAAAGGTTGAAAGAGATTGATAGTATACATTAGAAGCAGCACCTGCATATATCCCAATTTTTCCATCAACTTTATCAGAACTATATCCCGCATCTTCTAAAGCTTCATATGAGCATTCATGAAATAATCTCATTTGTGGATCCATTATTTCTGCTTCTTTTGCTGTATATCCAAAAAAATTATTATCAAAATATCCTATATTATCAATAACTCCTTTTGCATTTACATATCTTTCGTTTTCAATTTCTTCTTTGGTAACACCTGCATTCAGTAACTCATCCTTTGAGAAAAAAGTTATGGATTCATCACCATTCACTAAGTTTTGCCAAAATTCATCCTTATTCTTTGCCCCAGGAAACCTACAAGATAGACCAATAACAGCAATTTCTAATCCGTTTCTTTCATTCTTCATTTTTTATTCTCATTCCTTTCATATGATTAATATCAATTAATACCAACATCCCATTTTATTGTCAGGCTTGTTTTCTCCTCATTTTCATAAAAGAATTATTGATCCTATTTTTTGATTTTGTCAGCTTTTTATCGAAGTTCCTATTCAGCACTTTTTCTTTTGATGTAACTAAGTATTCCGCCAACATACTTATTGTTGGATGTTCAAACATACTCACAACAGATAATTCTCTTCCTAAAATTTCATTAATCTTAGTATTTACTTCCATTATATCTAGTGAACTACTTCCTATTTCAAAATAATTATCATGAATACCTATTACTTTTTCACCCAATACTTCCTTCCAAATGTTCATTATTTGATTTTCAATCGGCGTTTTTATTGTAACATCTTCTATACCTCTTACTAGCTCTTTACCGAACTCTTCTGGTACACCATGCGCTATTTTTTTTCTATCAACCTTACCTGTAGCTGTTTTAGGAAATTCGTTTACTTTATAAAATTTAAATGGAATCATATATTCAGGCAAATGTAATTTCATTGTTTTTCTTAAATTATCTATATCTATATCACATTCACAAACTAAGAACACTATAAGCCTGTCTTCTTTACCATATCGTTTTTTGCACACAATTGCTTTATTAATTTTCTTATATTCTTCAATAACATTCTCAACTTCTTCAAACTGTACTCTAAATCCTCTAATCTTAACTAGATTATCGTTACGTCCTAGTAACTCAATATTTCCACAAGGTAATACTCTTGCTAAATCACCTGTTCGATAAAGAATCGCATTATTATCATTTTCAACTGGATTTTTAACAAATTTTTCCTTTGTCATTTTAGGGAGATTTAAGTATGCTTTTGCGACACAATCTCCACTCACACACATTTCCCCAATTTGTCCATTTTCTACCTGCAATAAATCTTCATCAAGTATATAAACTTTTGAATTGTATATTGGTTTTCCTATTGGTACATTGTTTAGTTTTCTATAAGATTTATTTGTTATCACTTCACGTGTATTGAAACAGGTAACATTTGAAGAACACTCTGTAGCACCATAAAGGTTTAATAAATCAACTTTTGGAAACACTTTGTACCAACTTCTTACCATACTCATTGAAATAGGTTCAGCACTTGTTGTTGCAAATCTCAAATAGTCAAGTGTTTCATTATTTTTTTCTGCATAATGAATTATACCTTTAAAAAATGCAGGTGAAGCTAGTATATGTGTAATTTTATACTGTTTCAGTTTATTCCATAATAAATTGGAATCATAAATATCTTCTCTTGAAAGAATTAGAGTAGGGATACCTTTTAATAAACCCCCAAATATCTCCCATGTTGCTGCCACAAGTGAATATGACTTTTGCAAGACTGTAACATCATTTTTTTGGAAAGGATATTCTTCCCACATCCAATAAAGTCTATTAAGAACAGAGCTTTCTTTAATTATGACACCTTTGGGATTACCGGTAGAAGAAGATGTATAAACGATATTAAGAATATACTCATTATCTAGGTCATTTTTTAGGTTAGTATTTAATTCTTGATTAATTAATTCATTGTTGTCATCAATAACAATTAAAGTACCATTAAACTCAAAAGAAGTTGCCATGTGTTGACATAATAAAAAATCTATATCTGTATCTTTTATAATCCTATTTATTCTTGCTTCTGGATAGCTAGTGTCTAAAGCAATATAAGTTCCACCAACTTTTATGATGGCTAGTAAGCCAACTATTAGTTCAATAGAGCGTTCCATGTATATTCCTATTTTATCTCCAACTTTAAGTCCCCTAGACATAATAAATCTAGCCAACTTATTTGCTCTGTTATTTAACTCATAATAATTAATTGAATTATTTTTAAATACAAATGCTACTTTATGCGGATTTTTACTTGCTTCAAATTCAAATATTTCATTAATATGCAAATTATAATCAATGTACCTTTCAGTATCGTTAACTCCTATACATTGCATTTTACTCCCCCTAATAATTATTATTGATATTCAATATTATTATAATAAACGATCATTTAAAATTAAATTTTTAGATTAGCATACTTATACCAAACTAGAGTAACATATTAAAATTTTGGTTATTTATGAATAAAAAGTCGATTTTTGGCTATATTATGTTTTGATTATTATATCACACTAAATAAAATTGTCAATACTATTTTTTTATTTGTAATATTAACCGCATTTAATGTTTAATTTTTATACAAATTTAACATTTTATTTTATTTTTAGTTTATGTGTATCTTAGATTATGAGTTAATATATTTTCATGTTTTTATGTTTTTATGTTAAAAAAAGTTAAGCTACACTCATAATCTTTATTTATTATAAAATTATAGACTATAAAGAATTCCTTTAGCTTGCATGTTTTAAGCATAGAATTAAATGTTAATACAAAAACTATAGCTAGTGTTTGTCACTACTTATAATGAATTGAGGTGTTATTTTTGAATAGAGGCTATGTCTTAATTACAGGTGGTAATAGTGGCATAGGATTACAGCTTGCCAAAGTCTTTGCAAAAAATACTTTTCCATTGATATTAATTGGCAGGAATAGGACATTACTTTTTAAAGCAAAAGCCATTATTAGAAGAAGATATCATGTACCTGTCCGTTTGATTCAATGTGATTTGACTCACAAAAAAAGTATTGATGATGTGTATCATTATGTAAAAAGAAATAATATCCAAGTGGACATTTTGGTAAATAATGCAGGCTTTGGAACTTACGGATCATTTATAGAAACAGATTTAGATAAAGAACTAGAATTAATTAAGCTAAATATAGCATGTGTAACCCATATGACCAAGTTGTTTTCTAAGGATATGGCTAAAAAAGGGTATGGAAAGATTTTAAATATTTCTTCCTCTAGCGCCTTTCAACCAGGTCCCAATATGGCTGTTTACTTTGCTTCAAAAGCCTATATTCTTCATTTTAGTGAAGCTCTACACATTGAATTAAAAAGATATGGTATTACAGTGACAGCTCTTTGTCCTGGACCTACTCATACTGATTTCACACATATTGCAAAAGGGCTAGGTAAAACCAGAATATATAAGTCAACTTTATCTCCAAAAAAAGTTGCTGTAGAAGGCTATAAAGCCTTGATGAAGCATCAATTATTCGAGGTTATCGGTTTAAGAAATAAGCTGTTAAGAGCATTACTCCCATTTATTTCTAGAAAAACTGCTGTTGTATTAACTCAATATATGCTGTCAGAATAAGATAAGCTTATAAGACTCATAAAAAAGGGCTGTCAGAAATTACTCATTTCAGACAGCCCTTTTTATTATGTTTTTTCTATGACTTAACGGTTTCATTATTAAATCTTAATTTGTTTTAGAACATGATTATAACTCAATTAGAATGATAACCTGTATAGCCTTAGTTTTATGATTCTACTCTTTTACACTTTAGATAAATTCTAAATTCTGATCCTTCACCTACTCTGGAACGAACTTTTATTTTGCCTCCATGAGCAGATACAATTAATTTTGCTATAGCTAATCCTAACCCATGACCACTTTTGATCTTATGTCTAGAATCGTCAGTCCTATAAAATCGATCAAATACTCTTTTAAGTTCATCTTTTGAAATACCCATGCCTGTATCTGATATTGCAATCATGTAGGTATCTGCTTCAAGCTTTCCTTTAACCGTAATTGTACCTCCATCAGGAGTATATTTAACCGCATTATCCATAAAAATTCTTATGACCTGTTTGATACTATTTTTATCTAATAAAATAATAGCATCATCTTGAATATCATCAATAATTTCATGCTTATTTTGAATCATTGTCGTTTCTTTTACTAGCTCTTTAAGAATACCTTGTATATGGATAGCTTCCATATTCATTTTATGTGTCTGCTTATCATGTCTAGCAAGAAAAAGGAGCTTTTCTACTAGATCCTGCATATTATCCGATTCATTCTGCAAGGCAGCAATGGATTCATCTAAAACTTCCTTATCTTCTTTTCCCCAGCGTGACAAGAGATTAGCATACCCTTTTATAACTGAAATAGGTGTCCTTAATTCATGGGATGCATCAGAGACAAATTGCTGCTGCTTATAATAAGCCGTCTCTATTCTTTCTAACATATGATTGATGGTTTTTGCTAAGTCTTTTAACTCATATTTAGCCCCTTCAACATTAATTCTAAGATTAAGGTTGTATTCTGAAATAGCTTGGGTGGTTGCTGTCATATCTTGGATAGGCTTTAAAACCTGTTTATTTAGCTTAGCACCCTTTCTAATAATGTGAGTATTCCTTATTATCTCTACAATAAATATGGAGATAAGTAATAAAGCTAAACGCTTCATAGGTGTTGATATATTCTTTAGTAATTTAACATAATAAGTCTGTTCACCTAATATGACCTTATTCTGCCTCCCAAAGTAATGCACATTATCTTCTACATAATAATAGGGACCATCAGCCTGTATTGGCCATTCATAATCACTGTAAATCATTTGTTTCTTATCATTATAGATAATAACATTATAACTAGGATATTTTTCTATCCAGTCACCTGATACTAAAGTTGTTGGTGTCAAATTATTATTAATCTCATGAAATATAATATCTTGTTCTTGCTTTATACCCCATATAGTTGCAACAAGATATATCCCCATTGTAATAAGTAAAATAAGAAATGTACTTGAAAATAAAAGCTTAAAATAAGTTACAGAGATTTTATAGCTTATAGAAAACTTTAATTTTCCTGAAATATTTCTTAAGAACCCATGAACTAGATCAACCAGATTATTAACACCATCAGATGATTTAAATATCCTTTTCTTTTTCATGTTTAAATAAATACCCTACCCCTCTTACTGTATGTATGAAATGAACTTGATATTTTTGATCAATTTTACTTCTAAGGTAACGGATATATACATCTATAATATTTGTATCACCTAAATAATCATATCCCCATACTTTATTCAATATTTGTTCTCTCGTTAAAACAATGTCCTGATTAGTCATGAGATAGTCCAGAAGTTCAAATTCTTTCTTGGTTAATACTATTGCATCATTGTTAAATGCAACTTCATATTTACATTTATCTAATACAAGACCACCAATCTTCATCTGTTCCGAACTAGACTTTACATCCTGTTTATTTTTTCTACTTAAAGCTACACGGATACGTGCTAATAGCTCTTCAATTGCAAATGGCTTAGTCATATAATCATCAGCTCCCGTATCTAATCCCATGACTTTATCAGTAACATCATCTTTTGCTGTCAACATGATGATAGGAACATCCGATACCTGTCTCACTCTTCTACATACCTCAATACCACTTAATTGAGGCAACATTAAGTCTAAAACAACTAGATCAATTTCAGGCTTAACAGATACTTCATAACCTTTTCTGCCGTCATTAGCTACAACAACGTCATAGCCCTCATGCTTTAATTCAAGTTGCAAAAAACGCGCAATTTTTTCTTCATCTTCTACTATAAGTATAGTAGCCATCTATAACAACTCCTTAACCAACCATTAATTATGAGTATGTCCATCTTGTAAAATCCCATGCTTATTCACAAGTTTATGGAATAATAATTATACCAAAAATCACTTCATTATAATAGTATGAGATAATTATTATAAGCTCATAATTATCTATGATTACGAATGATTGCGTTCTACTCATACTTTTGGTCTATCATTACATTAATGAAAAATAATAACCTACTTAGATACTATGTAGAATGCTACAAGTATTTGTAGGTTATTTATAACTCTACATATTCATTTCAACTAATCAATGGTTATTTCATTGAAGCCATCTTCATCTTCTTTGACATCCTTATTTTCATTCTCTACTTCTGTTTCTTTTCTATGACTGTCAATATCTAAATCAAAATCATCAACAGTTTGCTTAACTTTTTGAGCAGTAGCTTTAGCAAATTCTGTTACATCTAATGTATTTCCTTCCTTTTTACCAAATCTAATCTTATATCCTAGTACTATAATAAGAATAAATCCAAAAACAGCTAAATGAAAAGCAAAAATAACGGATAGTATAGTAAAATTAATAGAGAAGTTTAGAATTGTATCTTCACCATCTTTAATAATTAATCTATTTTCATTGCCTTTTTTAAACCAGTACTTTATTGAGTTAAATATGGAATCTTCATCTGTCTGCTGCTGCTGATTATTACAATTGCTATTCAATTTGCCTTCTTTTTCAAGCTCTACAATAGCCTTTACCATATCACCATCATATTTTTCAAGTATTTCTTTTGCTTCTTCATATGTAACATTTGCCATACTACGCAGTTTTTCAATCTGTTCAAAAGATATGTTCACATTCATTCCTCCCTTCAGCTTATGTTATAAGCATACATGATAAGGATTAATAAACACTTAAGCAAAAATTAAAACTTCATTAAAAATAATTAAATATAGAAGAGGGTCAATAAACCCTCTAATACTATTAATCCTCTGATAACTCAACCGGATCAACAACTGTATCTTTTAGACCTTCTTGAAGTCCTTTTATTTCAATTGTCCCCTCTTCATGATTAATCGTTTTAATCCATATCGGCATTCCATTATAATTAACATCAATCACCCCTTTTGATTCAAATATCTCTTGAGCTCTTTTTAAATCCATTGTATACCTCCTTTTTCATGCGTTCTCTATGCATTATATTCTTATTATGTATAGCCTCAACATGTACTATTCATAAAAAAATTTAATAGTACAGGCGTTAGATAACACATCTGACTTTTCAAGTTCATATGATATGATTGAAGAATCATTTAGGACTATAGATGTAGCAACTATGTTATTAACTAAAAAAAGGCACTGCTATGGAGGCATGTAAATGATTAATAAATATAAGCTGATGAGAGAGCTTCAAGAATTGGAATTTGATGAACTTGATTTAACCCTATACTTAAACAACTACTCTAATTGTAAGCAAACCGATGATAACGAATTAACAAAAGCTTTTTCTGAAAAAAACCGTATGTATGAAATTAGTGATACTCCTACTGCCTATTTTGGATGCACACCAAGTAAATATCCTTGGGAGTGGCTGAAACAGCTATGGCCATGGGAGTATGAAGAAGATTCCTTTTAAAATCTTAGATCATGCCATTTTTTCTGTAGAGCTTGCTGAACTGCAAGCTTTATTTGTATAAAAACGTATATCATCAATGTAACCAATTCAACTTGCTACCAATCTAATGCAATCCTATTAATTATTTCATAAACAATAATAAAGACCCTTAAATCAAACGCTCAAGGGTCTCATAATCAAATCAATATATAGTATATCTCCTTATGCTCACTTCCATCTTAATTTTGGTTCCCTTGCTGCTTTGACCTCATCTAGTCTTCTTACAGGTGTATGATGAGGCGCTGTTTTTAATTGTACAGGATTAGTTTTAGCCTCTTCACTGATTTTAATCAATGCTTCTATAAAACCATCAAGCGTTTCCTTGCTTTCTGTTTCAGTAGGCTCTATCATCAATGCACTATCTATAATCAAGGGAAAATAAATAGTTGGCGGATGATAACCATAGTCAATGAGTCTTTTTGCAACATCAAGGGTTGTTATATGATGTTCATTCTCACCTAAGCCTGCAAGAACAAATTCATGCTTACAGCAGTTATCTATAGGAAGTATATAGTGATTTTTTAACTTTTCCTTCATATAGTTAGCATTTAAAACAGCATATTGGCTGGCTTTTTTAAGATTTTTTCCCATTGTAAGTATATAGGCATAGGCTTTTATCATGACGCCAAAATTACCATAAAAGCTCTTAACCATTCCTATTGAGTTTTCTTCATCATAATTCAAATCATAGTGACCTTCTATTTCAACAATCCTTGGAACAGGTAAAAATTTCTCCAATGCTTTCGTAACGCCAATAGGACCGCTGCCCGGTCCACCACCACCATGAGGTGTTGAAAAAGTTTTGTGCAGATTTAAATGCACAATATCAAAACCCATATCTCCTGGTCGTGTAATTCCAAGATTAGCGTTCATGTTAGCTCCATCACAATACAGTAAACCACCTGCATCATGGACTAGCCTTTCAATTTCAATAATATCCTTTTCAAATAATCCAAGGGTGTTTGGATTGGTCAGCATCAAACCTGCTGTGTTCTCATCCATCATAGCTTTTAATGCTTCACAATCTATCGTGCCATTATCGTTTGATTTAATTTCAACAGACTTATAGCCAGCCATAGACGCACTTGCTGGATTGGTACCATGAGCAGAATCTGGTATGATTATTTTATTTCTATGACCTTCTCCCCTAGCTTGCTGCCATGCTTTTATAAGCATAAGTCCTGCTAACTCACCTTGAGATCCAGCTGAGGGTTGAAGACTGACTTTATACATTCCTGTAATTTCTTCTAACAGATTTTGCAGCTCATACATCAGTTTTAATGCACCTTGAACCGTTGAAGTTGGTTGCAGAGGATGTAATGTTGTAAATCCATCTAAGGAAGCTAAGTCTTCATTTACTTTAGGATTATACTTCATGGTGCAGGAACCTAAAGGGTAAAATCCAGTATCAACCCCATAGTTCTTATTAGACAATAAGGTGTAATGCCTAACCACATCCAATTCACTTACCTCTGGTAATAAAGCATCTTCTTTTCTAAGATACTTTTCAGCGATGACTTCATCTATAGCACTATCATCCACATCATTTTCAGGGAGAGAATAACTCATTCTAGTTGGCTTAGACAGTTCAAAAATTAGTTGGTTATAATCATTCATTTTATCCCCTCCAATTCACGTACTAGGTGATCAATTTCTGACCTTGTTCTCTTCTCAGTTACACAGAATAAAAGACACTGTTCATATCTGTCATACGTATCCCCTAGATCATAACCGCCAAGTATTCCCTTATTAAGCAGTTTATCATTTACTGTACGGCTATCCACCGTTGTTTTAACTACAAATTCTTTAAAAAAGGGTTTATCAAAGACCATTTGATAGTCAGGTAAGGCTTGGATATGTTTTGCAGCATAGTGACTCTTTTGAACGCATAACTGAGCCACTTTTTTTAGACCCTGTCTGCCCATTGTTGTTAAGTAAACTGCTGCCATTAACGCATTGAGTGCCTGATTGGATGTGATGTTAGAAGTTGCTTTCTCTCTTCTTATATGTTGTTCTCTTGCTTGTAAAGTTAAAACAAAAGCTCTTTTATTCTCTATATCACTTGTCTCTCCAACCACTCTGCCTGGTAATTTTCTCATAAGCTTTTTGGTACAGCTAATAAAACCAAGATAAGGTCCCCCATAAGAAAGTGTATTGCCTAAAGACTGCCCTTCACCTACAACAATATCAGCACCGTACTCACTAGGGCTTTTTAATAGAGCCAATGATATTGGGTCAACACTCATAATCAGTAGTCCTTTATGACCATGTACCCATGACTCTATATCGCTCATATCCTCTATTAACCCAAAAAAGTTTGGACTTTGAATGATAACGGCTGCTGTGTCTTTGTTAACGGCTTGCTTTAAATGAGATAAATCTGTTGTTCCTTGATACTCATCAATTTCAATCATATTTAAACCCTTATAGGTTAAGTACGTTTTTAAAACCTTTCTAGTCATTGGATGAACCGTCTTGGACACAATAATAGTCTTTCTCCTTGTACTTGCATGTGCCATAAAAGCAGCCTCAGCACAAGCAGTTGCACCATCATATAAAGAAGCATTAGAAACGTCCATACCTGTTAGTTGACAAATCATTGTCTGATATTCATATATAACTTGCAATGTCCCTTGACTTAACTCTGGCTGATAGGGTGTATATGCAGTAGAGAATTCAGATCGGGAAGCTAAATGCTTGATAACACTTGGAATATAATGATCATAAACCCCTGCACCTAGAAAACAAGTTAAATCTTCTGTTCCTAGATTCATTGCTGCTAACTGCTTTACCTTCTTCTTTAGCTCTAATTCAGATAACCCATTATCTATGTTGAGATCTCTATTTAGACGCACTTGCTTAGGAATATCATCAAATAAATCTCCTACTGATTGAACTTCAATAGTTCTTAGCATCTCCTGAATATCCTGTTCTGTATGAGGTGAATATGGATGCATGGCTACCCCTCCATTCTTATTGTAATTCTTTTCTATAACCGTTATTTACAAAATGTTTCGTACTCTTCACCCGTCATTAATTCTTTCAACTGTTCCTTATCCTTTAATTGAATACCAATGATCCAGTTAGCATAGGCATCTTCATTAAGACTTTCAGGTTCTTCCTCAAGTGTATTGTTGATTTGTGTAACAACACCGTCAACTGGCATATAAATATCCGAAGCTGTCTTAACCGATTCAATTACGCTAAAGCAACTACCCTTATCAAAAAACTCTTCTAGCTCAGGTATTTCGACATAAACAATATCACCCATAGATTTCTGAGCATAGTCCGTGATACCAATATAAGCCTTCTCCCCTTCCATACGTAGCCATTCATGATTTTTCGTATAATAGTAATCAGCCATTACCTTCATAGCACGCCCTCCTAGGATTTTTTATACTTTTTATTATAAAATTTCTTGCTTATGACTTGAGCTTTTAACTTTCTTTTCCTAACCTGTATATAGAAAACTGTATCCAGTTTAGTATAGTTGATATCTATCATAGCTAATCCAATGCTCTTATTAAGCGATGGAGATTGATAGCCAGTGGTAACAAAACCTATGACTTCATCTTTTTCGTTAAAAATAGGATAACCGTGCCTAGCTATTCCTTTATCCAACAGCTCAAAACCAACGATACGTCTTTTTAAGCCTTCTTTTTTTTGTTTAAGCAATGCTTTCTGACCAATAAAATTATCTTTATCTAGTTTAACAAAATACCCCAACCCAGCTTCTAATGGTGATATGTCCTTTGAAAGCTCTTGCCCATAAAGCGATAGTGCCGCTTCAAGCCTTAAAGTATCCCTACATCCTAACCCAGCCGGCTTAAGCCCTAAGGCTGCACCTTTTTCTAATAGGAGCTGCCATAATCTTGATATGGAACAATTATCAGTAAAGATTTCGAATCCATCTTCTCCTGTATATCCAGTTCTAGAAACCAAGCAATCTATGCCTTGTATCAGCACATGATTTTTAAATTGAAAGAAACCAATATCCTTTAACTTCTCATCTGTAAGCTCTTGCAGGATTTGTTCTGCCATAGGTCCTTGGAGCGCCAGCTCTGAAAGCTCATCACTTAGATTAGATATCATCACATGGTAGGAACTGGCTTGTTGCTGTATCCATTCAACGTCTTTTTCTATATTACTTGCATTGATGACCAATAAGTAATGAGTAGAACTAAATTTATACACAAGCAGATCATCAACAACACCCCCATATTCATAACACATCAAAGTATAGAGCACGTCATTATTACTCATTTTAGCAATATCGTTTGTTATCAGGTATTGTATAAAGGCTTGCGCATCTTCGCCGATAACCTTGACCTCACCCATATGACTGACATCAAACAGCCCAGCAGCCTGACGAACTGCCATATGTTCTTGAACAATGCCTTCAAATTGTACAGGAAGCTCCCATCCAAAGAACTCAATCAATTTTCCATCGTGGGCTGAATAACACTCATGCAATGGCGTTGTTTTTAGTTTATTCATACCATCCCTCCTTTAAGACTTATAATATAATCCTGTTTATCTAATCCATTAACTATAGATATTTTATTATAATGATACAAAAACTAAGAGGATAAGATGACATGTAAAAACCATGCCCTCCTATCCTCTGTTTTTTTACCTGAGAGATTCTATTACCTATAGTAATATTGCTCCTTCGGTGCCGTATCCTATCAATTTTCGTACGAAAACCAACGGATTACAGCTTTCCAGAAGTTCTATCCAACAGCGATCCTTTTGCCTGAAAGCTTCTATAAAATACTGGGAGTACTTTATATTTCTTCTTCGGCTACCATGTCAATGGTATCTCTCGCCGTCTTCATTTAGAATCATATTTAATTGTAATGACTAGCATTATTTAACTTCTATTCCATCATATGATATGTATAACAAAAAAGCAATACCTTTTGAACAAGAGATTTTAATATCAAAATGTATTCTTTAAAATAACCCTATGACTTACTATTTCTATCTCTATTATATGATGATATTCTCTGTACTTCAAGGTATTTATTATAATATAATTGATTTAATATCTATCCTATTAAGCTACCATACCAAAGAACATACCTCTGATATCAAAGAGCTAATGGTGCTGACAAATCAGCCACATACCCGTCCCCTACTATGTTTATTTCAATGTTTCTTCTATTGCTTTTATAGCCATTTCTTCATCTACACCATCCGATTCAAATACTATCTCTTCGCCTTTTGAAGCACCAAGTGACATGATGGATAGAATACTTTTAGGTTGATAGATTTTACTTATATCTCCTTTTCTGTACATCTTTAAATCACATTTAAATTTTATAGATATTTTAGCAAGTTCAGTAGCAGGTCTTGCATGTAAACCTTCACTTGAAGTAATTGTAATCGTCTTTTTTATCATACTATCTGCCTCCATATATGAAATCAATATTAAAGAACGTGACCATATTTTTTCCCATGTTCTAATAAATATTTTTCTGCTTCTACATTCCATATTCCATCTGATTTAGATACACACTCGTGCAAGCCTTTAAATAATGGGTCTGTTTTTCCTAATGCTTCAAAATCATCAATGGCAGTTAATGGCATGTCAATTGAAGTATATATTATCTTCTTGCCACCTGGAATCTTTGGTAGATTAAGAATGGTATGCGCTGCGCAATTAATGCCGCCTACATGTGTAATCATTACATTGGGATTAATGAGTCCTTTAGAAGACATATCAAGAGATTCAATCATGTCTTCAGCATTACCACCCGTGGATCCCATAATATGAGTGGGTGTATAATGAACATTATAAAAATTAACCTTAGCATTAAACTCTGTATTACTTGGACCTGCAAAAAAGTTCATGCAGCCATCTTTACCTAATATCTTATCACCTTCTTCAATAACAGAGGCTACGGGTGCATAAACAAATACATCATCATAACCACTACCCTCAGACAGCTTCATTAATGTATCTACAGCATTTTCAACCTTAGCTGTATTAATGTAGACTAAGGTAATCCCTTCCTTAGCTGCCTCTTCAACAGGGAAGAGCTTTTCTGCTCTAGCTAAACGGTCATCGTTAATATCTGTTACCACTAATACGCTTGGTCTTCTATCACAATGAAGTGCATAGTCAATGGCACCAAGTCCCATAGGACCAGCACCAGCAAGCAGTGCCATCTTACCATTTTTTTTAGTCCCCATATAATGCACATATTTGCCTGTTTCTGTATGATAATTTGAATGAAAGCCACTAATCACACAAGACATTGGTTCTGATAAAGAGGCATTATAGAAGGCTTCTCCCTCATAATTAAGTAAAAATCCCAATTCCATGACTTCTTGAGGTATCACACAGTAGTTTGTTAGTCCACCAAAAAACTCAAAAGAATAGCCAGGTGCATAGGGACTTCCCTTATAATTTAAAGCTGGTTGTAAAGCATATCGTTGTCCTGGCTTGAATTGATCCTTCCATTTAGCACCTACTTCCACGATATAGCCTGAAAATTCATGCCCCATAATGGTAGGGTTCGTTGCAATATTTTCTGGAACACGTTTATGCTTCGTGCCTTGTATCACTGCTTTATAAGTCGACATACAGATGGAATTTGAGACAACGCTAACTAAAATCTCATCGTCTTTAATTTTTGGAAGTTCTAATTCCTCCAATTTTAATGTATTGACATCATATAATCTTACTGCATTTGTTTTCATAACTTCGCTCCTATTTTTAAATTTTTATACTTTACTTGTTGTTTTAATTCCAATATTCTAGTCTTTTTACCCATAATAGTACCTTCTTGTTCAATGGAAGCACTGCTTGCAGCAACCCCTAAAGTCACCGCCTCAACTAATTCGTTCAATGAATAATCATGGCTATTTAATGCATGTAATGAGTGAGCAATGGCTGCAAGCATTGAATCACCTGCACCTACTGTACTTTTAACTTCAACGCATATCGCTTTAAAAATAATACCATTTTCATTAGTCAATAGCACGCACCCTTCTTTCCCTAGAGATACAACCACCACCTCAACACCTTTATCAAATAGGACTTCACACTTATCTGCAATAGCATAAGGATCTGTTGTTTTTACATTGAAGTAGCTGGCGAGTTCTTTTTCATTAGGCTTAATTAGATAGGGCTGTCCTTCAATCCCTTCATAGAGTAATTCACCATCCGCATCAAGAAGAACTTTTACCCCTAGCTTTTTACCAAGCTCACACCATTTTTTATAGATATTTTTTGTAACCCCCCTTGGAACTGATCCACTTAACACCAAGATATCCTCTTTACATAACACATCTGATAAGTATGCTTCAATTTTTTCAATCAGCTGCGTTGCAACGATAGGACCAGGTTCATTAATATCCGTAAATTGGTTGTTCGTCTTATCCACCATCTTTGTATTAATTCTAGTTTCATCCTTACACTTAAATGATTGATATTGGATATTTCCATCAGCTAATAGACTTTCTAGCATTAAACCTGTTCTACCACCTGAGATCGTGATAGCAACACTTTCTCCCTCAAGATTTTGAATCATCTTTGTAACATTAATACCTTTTCCTCCTGGATCCGCACGGATAGATTGTACCCTATTGACTGAATTTAACATAAAATTATCCACATAGATTGTTTTATCAATTGCAGGATTAAGCGTTACTGTATAAATCATGATTGACCTTCTTTCCTTTATACGTTAGAATTTTTATAATTTTACATAATTAATTCAATAGCCTATATATGGACAGAATCATAAATGTAATTATCACACTTATTTGTTAAACATTTTATATATATAATTAACATCATTTGTCATCCTTAGTTGTTCTACCTTCTCTTCATCTTCAACAATTTCTGCCAAGTTTGATAAAATCATTAAATGTTCATTTCCCATACCTGCTATACCCACTACGAGATAAACCGTATTACCATCAAAGTCAACTCCCTCTGGGAATTGTAAAATACTGATGCCTGTTTGCTTAATTTTTTTCTTGGCTTCACTCACTCCATGAGGAATGGCTGTTCCATTTCCAATGTATGTAGATAATTCCTTATCTCGTTGAACCATCGCTTCAATGTAGACCTCTTCAACATATCCTGCTTCATAAAGAATCTGACCTGCCATTTTGATAGCTTCTACTTTATCCATGGAGGGTAAATTCAATTTTATGTTATCTCTTGTTAGTGTTTCTAACTTTGTAGTTGATACATTATTTTTGCCTTCAAAGCCTATAGAGGATAAATCACTTTGGTCTAATAGTTTTTCTGTATCCATTACTTGAAGATGCTCTGGTTGTGCTTCTTCTTTTTTTACTTTCATCTCTTTCATTTTTTTCTTAGCACTTTCAAGGCTTTCATCCTCTGTATTTCTCTTAATTAACAAAGCTGCAACTAGAAACGTCACAACTGTTGATACGATAACGCCTAGTAATACTGAGAAAAAGCCACCTTTTGCTGCTAATGCCATAATGACAATGATACTCCCAGGACTTGGTGTTGCTACAAGTCCTCCACCTAGTAGTGTTACTATCAATACCCCTGAAGCGCCACCTGCGATGGTTGCTAGGATAAGCTTTGGCTGCATCAATATATAGGGAAAATATATTTCATGTATACCACCAAGAAAATGAATAATCATGGCTCCTAGGGTGGACTGTTTAACTGTTCCCTTTGTAAAAACATAATAAGCGAGCAAGATGCCAAGCCCAGGTCCCGGATTAGTCTCAACAAAAAATAAAATGGACTTTCCTGTTTCTGCTGCTTGCTCAATACCTAATGGACTTAGGACACCATGGTTAATCGCATTATTTAAAAACAATACCTTCGCTGGTTCAATAATGATGGATGCTATTGGTAATAAGCCTGCCGATACAACACTCTCAACCATTGAGCCAAGAGTAGCACTTAAAACTTCAACAACAGGTCCAATACCTAAGTAAGCCATTATTGCTAAAGCACTACCAATGATGCCTGCTGAAAAATTATTGACCAACATTTCAAATCCTGTTGGCACCTTGTCTTCCAAAAATTTATCTACCTTTTTAATGACAAAGCCAGAAAAAGGTCCCATAATCATAACACCAATAAACATTGGAATATTAGTGCCTATAATAACCCCCATAGCTCCTATTGCGCCAAGTACCCCACCTCGAATACCGTAGACAATTTTCCCACCTGTGAACCCAATCAGTAAAGGTAATAAATAGACAATGATTGGGCTTACCAGTGAAGCTAAGCATTCATTTGGTAACCATCCAGTTGGAATAAATAGTGCTGTGATCAACCCCCATGCAATAAAGGCAGCTATATTAGGCATGACCATACCACTTAGGAATCGCCCAAATTTTTGTACTCTATTATTCAGACTTGAATTTTCCATACATTTACCTCCATTTACTTATTGGTAGTATAAAGCTAAGCACTATAAATTAAGCATTCTAACTTTTTAAAATAACAATGACCATCTTTTCTATTTTCATCCAACTCCAAAATCAAAAGGATGATTTAATTACTCAACTTTCCCACTTGAAAACAACCTATAAATCCAGTGTTGCGTTAATTACATATTGACTGTTTATTAATACTTTTTTATATTCACTATTATTTCTTCAGTTGCTCTACCAGCTTATCATAGACATCTGTCATAATGAAGTCATCCAGTGAAATATGTTGCGCATTTGGAGCTGATTGTTTGGCTCTTTGGGTCAGTTGATTATGCGTAATAACAATATCTTCATCACCTGCAAGCGCATCAATAGCTGAATTAGTCACTTCAATGTTTAACCCTGCTTTTTTGACTTTATTTCTTAATTTGCTTGCTCCCATGGCACTTGAACCCATACCAGCATCACAAGCTACAACAATTTTTTTAATTCCTGAGCCCTTTACGACACTTGACTTTTTACCTTTTAAATTAATCATTTTGTCTTGAGCACTTGTTAGTGCGTCTGCATTTTGTTCACCTTTTTTCTTAACCAATACAGCAGCAACTAAAAAGGAAACAACGGCTGAAATCAGAACACCTAGTAATACTTGTATTAAGCCTCCTTTTGGTGCCATCGCTATAAGTGCAAAAATACTACCTGGACTTGGCGCTGCCACTAAGCCTGCTCCTGTAATCACAAAGGTGAAAACACCTGAGGCACCACCAGCAATAACTGCTAAAATTAAGGATGGCTGCATGAGTATGTAAGGGAAGTAAATCTCATGAATACCTCCAAAGAAGTGAATAATAATAGCTCCAGGTGCTGATTGCTTAATCATGCCTTTAGAGAATACCCAATAAGCTGCAAGAACACCAAGTCCAGGACCTGGGTTTGTTTCAAGTAAGAAGAAAATAGATTTACCTACTTCAGTTGCTTGCTCTATGCCAAGCGGACTCAGTACCCCATGATTAATAGCATTATTTAAGAATAATACTTTTGCTGGTTCAATAAAGATAGACGCTATAGGTAGTAACCCAGTGTTTACAAATGTCTCTACAGCCGAACCTAAAGAATTACTAAGTCCTTCAACAACAGGACCGATGCCAATATAAGCAATAAGTGTTAATGCTGCACCTATGATACCCGCTGAGAAATTATTTACAAGCATTTCAAATCCTGTTGGTACTTTTTTTTCAACTGCTTTATCAAATTTCTTAATAACCCAACCTGCAAGGGGTCCCATAATCATTCCACCAATAAACATAGGTATACTCGTTCCAACGATAACCCCCATTGTTGCAATAGCACCAAGGACTCCACCACGTATACCATAAACCATACGACCACCCGTGAAACCTATTAATAATGGTAATAAGAAATTAATCATAGGTCCCACTAATGCCACTAAGTTTTCATTTGGAAGCCAGCCTGTAGGGATAAACAAAGCTGTAATTAATCCCCACGCAATAAATGCGCCAATGTTTGGCATGACCATCCCACTTAAGAATCTTCCAAACTTTTGAATTGTCTCTTTTGAGCTTGATTTGTTGCCCTTTTCCCCATAAAGTTTTGCTGATTTTTCCATATGTCCTCCTTAAAATAATCAAAGTTGTTGAAATACCAATCCTTCGTGGCTTTCATGTTTCAAGTTACCTTTGTGTGTATATATTAATATAAAACCATAACAGGGAAAAAATAAAGCAATACTTCAATCGCTTTGTCTGGATTAGTTAATGACAAAAAAGAAATGTTTATAAAGCCTTTTGTTTTCCATGTTTTTTTGCCTAAGCTAAGACGCTATTAAAGGCATAAAAAAAGATGTCACTTGATTAAGATGACATCTTTACCCTAATTATCATAGCTTAGGTCTATGTTCTATTCCTCTCACGTTTCATTTAATACTAAGCTTTCATAGTACTTTTTTAGAATTAAGCTTAACTTACTTTCTATTTGCATTTGGTCGGCTGTTTGAATGACTTTAATGAAGTCTTCCGTAATAATACTTCTACTAATTTCTGATAAAGTCTCTAACATTTTTTTATTAAGAATCACAGGAGCCACCATGACAACAATATCATTAACTGGTACTTTTCTTGTGCCCTTTTGAACAAAAATTGTCTCCTCTAGATGAATTATTTTGAGTGCCAACTCTTTTCTTATCTCTGCCCTACAGTGCAGAAGAATCATCCCCTTCTTACTTAAAATGGTAGATCCTTTTTCTTCTCTTTGGTGAAAGGCCTCATAGAGTAGTCGTTCCTCCTCAATTGATTCACTTAAATCACAGCTCACATTTTGTATTAAATCCTTCATTGAACGAAGCTTGCACTCTCTATTATATGAAAAATTATCAAGTAACTTAATGATTATGTCACTATATTCATTAAGAGACATGAGTTTTTCCTTAAGATTACTTCTCTTAATGGTTTTAGCCAATGCTGACGTAGGTACTAGTTCATTTAATATTTGGTTAATTTTTATGATATCTTTTGGCTTCAAAATAGGATCAATGAGTACAAAGGGAATATTCACTTTAGTAAGTGGTACTGTTGTAATTAACAAATCTACTTCTTTTTCATTTATCGACATAATTTGTTCATCCATAACACTGACTATTTCAGTAATAACAATATTAGGAAAATTCATTTTTAACTGAGCTGTTAAAAATGAAGAGGCACCAATACCATACATACAAGCAACAACCACTCTATATTTTTTTATCAATTCTCGATTAGATTTATGTATGACTGCCCCTACATGAGTGGCTAAGTAGGCAATTTCATGGTCAGGCACTTCAATATTTTCTTTTTTTTCTACGACTTTTATACTATTTTTTATGGCTTTAAACAGTTTTGGATACATATTTCTGATCTCTTCAACTAAAGGATTTATTATATCCAGATCCATTTTAATTCTATAAATAGCAGGACGTAGATGTTTCACCAATCCTATAATGAGCTGCTCATTATCAGATAAATAAATACCTGTTTCAGCTTCTGTATTTCTGACAAATTCTTTGACTAATTGAATGATCTTAAAATCCTCTATCATAGATACTTTGTTATAAGCCCCCATATCTCTTAACTTAGTCCCTTTGATATGCATTGTTAAATAAACAAGTTCAATATAGGGCAATTCATTTAATGGATAAAATTCTTTTTGAGATAGATATTCTGTCGCATAAAGAAGTATTTTATCTTTCTTTAAGGACAGAAAATGTTTATCTTCTATTTCGATCTTACCCCAGAAACGCCTTCTCTTGAGCGTCACACCAAATCTAATGGCTAAAGCAATATAGCCATTATCTGCAAATTGGTAGCCCATTTCATTTTCCACAGAAACAATGATTTCACGAATATAACTTAGACTATTTACATCAAGCAACTCCAATATGGCAGAATTAATTTTTTTCTCTAAACCAAATAATTCTTCAGAACTGGTTGTCCTTTTTGAAATCACTTGAATTAATTCGTTCATTTGAAAGTGTTCGTAAATTAATGCCACTATTGCCTTCCTTTTTGATTTTTCTGTACCATTAATTTGAATGCCTAATCCTGATTTCTTAAGAATAATTAAATGATAATTATTAAACCAATCTTTCAAACTATCTAGATCATTACCTATTGTACTTTCTGTGACATTTAACAATCCTGTTAAGGCAAATAGCTTTGTTGGTTCATCAAACTGTAATAGCTTAGCACGTAAAATTATTTTACGTTCCTCAGGCGTATAGATAATCTCACTTTTTGCTTCCACAAGTAGCTGTTTAACCATCTTTCTACTAATGTCTTTTTCTAAGAATCTTACACCTTTGCCTTTTTTTTTATCAAAAGTCCCACCATTCTTCTCAAACCACTTTTGAATACTATTGAGTTCTCGTAAAATGGTTCTGGAACTGACCTCTAATTCAGTGGCAATAGATGCAATCGTTATGTAATCATCATTATTCAAAAGTATTTGAATAATTTTTTTCATTCTTGACGTTAGCATAAAGACACCTTCTTTCTACCTCAAATTATACTATTATTATATATAATAAGAAACCCGTCTTTACAAATTAACACCATAAAATGTAACCCCTTATCTCACTTTTTTAGTAACCCACTCATAGGCTTGCTTGGCATTAGTCGTATCATATATGATATTGGAGATATAACCTCTCTAATTTCAGCTTCTCTACAAAATAAAGTAATAGATCAATTAGTTTACTATAGAATGCCACTGACAGTTTTTTATAAAATATACGTCACAAATATTAAAAAAGATCGAAAGTTATACATAATAAGAGTAAATTGACACATTATTTAGTGGTTGTGTGTACAAAATACACAACCACTTTAAATTCTAGTACTATTTTTTTGTAATTATTTAAATATTAAAGCTACTTGTGAAGATTCTATATGACCTTCATTGATATGAAAGGACTTAATAATGTCCATATTGGTAATTACTACAGGTGTCACCAATGGTTTGTTATGTTTTTTCAGGAGTTCCAAGTCTACTTCCATCAATGGATCCCCTTTCTTCACTTTCTGACCTGGCACGACTTTAACATCAAAGCCTTCACCATTAAGTTTAACCGTGTCTATACCCACATGTATAATTAATTCTAGATCATATTCATCTTTTATTATTATTGCATGCTTTGTCTTAAATACGTCAATAACAACACCATTACAAGGGCTTACCAAACTGCCTGACTCTGGTATAACAGCAAAACCGTCTCCCATCATTTTAGCAGCAAATACTTCATCTTCCACTGCTTCCATTGGAATAATGCGCCCTTTTGCTGGTGATACTAATTCTTTTTTTTTCATTATCTTAAACAATAACGTCTCTCCTTTTCTATCGATGAATCATTTGCAATCTTAAATCAATGTTTTCATCTCTTCAGCAATCGTCTCCGCTTCTGTACCTATTACTATGTGTATATTTTTCCTGTTTGGCTTAATTAATCCTGAGGCTCCAAGCGCTTTAGCCCCTTCTTCAGCTACTACGCTGTTATCCTTTAACGTAAGTCTCAATCTTGTGATACACGCATCAATATCAACAATATTTTCTTTGCCTCCAACTAATTCAACATATTTTTTTGCGACACCCGAAATACCAATTTCATTAATAATTGCCTCGTTTCCTGTCTCATCATCCATACGACCAGGTGTAGGAATATTAAACTTTTTGATTCCCCAACTAAATATCACAAAATAAATAGCACCATATATAAGCCCTATTGGAAGCAATAAAATCGGTTTAGTCGCAAGATTAAAGTTGACAATATAGTCAATAGCTCCTGCTGAAAAACCAAATCCATGTTTAATTCCTAATAATTCAACAACTGCCATAGAAACTCCTGTAAGAACAGCGTGAAAAGCATAAAGTACAGGTGCAAGAAACATAAACATAAACTCAATAGGTTCTGTAATACCCGTTAAGAAAGATGTAAATGCTACTGAAAATAGCATTCCGCCAACTGAGGCACGATTTGATTTTTTGGCGGCAAAGTACATTGCTAGTGCCACAGCAGGAAGTCCAAACATCATGACTGGGAAAAAGCCTGTCATAAATTGTCCAGCAGTAGGGTCTCCTGCAAAAAATCTACTTAAGTCACCTGTAGCACCCTCATATTCACCAAATGTAAACCATGTTATAGTGTTTAATACGTGGTGAAGACCGGTTGGAATCAAAAGTCTGTTAAGAAAACCAAAACCAAAGACGCCCACAGAACCTGCATCAATAAGCCAGTAACCTAATGAATCAATTCCTTTTTGAATGGTTGGCCAAATATATCCAAATAAAACACCCAACGGAATCATAACAAATGATGTAATAATTGCAATAGATCTTTTCCCTGCAAAAAAGCCTAACCAATCAGGCAATCTAATCTTATAAAACTTATTATAAATAAGCCCTGCCAAAATACCTGAAATCATACCCGCCAGAACACCCATATTTATGTCTGGATTAATCGTAGTCGCTATACCCGTCATTATCACATATCCTACATAACCAGCAAGTGCTGCAACACCATTATTGTTTTTAGCAAGACCAAATGCTACCCCAATAGCAAATATAACCGCTAGATTAGTAAAAATAACTTGACCAGCAGAAGTCATTACGGGGATATCCCAAAGAACGCCGAATCTAAGTAATAAGGCAGCCGCAGGTAATACAGCAACAGGGGTCATCAACGCTTTCCCAATTTTTTGTAAATATCCAAATCCTTTATTATTCATATAAATCCTCCTAAAAATACTTGAACACATGTCGATAATTATTTATGAGCATCCTTCATACTTAACATTCGTTCTATATGTAATGCAAGATAAAACTTATCTGAAGTACTTAACGCTTTGTTCTCACTTACTAAATGGTTCTCAATGCTATGTGCAATTTTATATGCTCTGCTACACTCTTTTCTAACAACATTCATAATATCTGTGCTTGGAAGAATCTCACCTCGGTCAATTCTAAGTAGCATTGCCCTCATATGAGACAGTAATCTATTTTTTTCTGATGGATGTTTGTTAAAATCTATTTTGACCTTATCTTCTATTAGTTCCGTTAATTGTTGTATAATCTTTGTATTTCTTAGAGTATCCGTTACCACCACATGCTCTTTAGCCGCATATAAGTGCATCGCAATGAATCCAACTTCATCCGATGTAATATCCACTTGAAAACGATCATAGATTTTTGCCCTTGCAATCTCTCCAATAGCATATTCTTCAGGATAAAGTTGTTGGATTTCATAAACAAAAGGATTCTCAATCTTTATACCTTTACGTATTTTTTCAATTGCAAAGCTTATATGATCAACAACTACTATGAAACTACGATCACTAAGGTTGCCCAGACGCTTTTCTGCCAACAGTAATATTTCTGTACAAATCTCTACTATATCACCATTAGTTTTCTTAAGCATCACTAAATAGCTTTCTCTTATGGATTCGCTATCACCAGCTTTGAAAGATTTTTCTATATGTAAATCATCCGTATCAATCATTTGATTCTTTTTTCGCCCAAACCCAAGACCTTTACCAATCAAAACCATTTCCATAGTGGTTTCGACCTCTTCAGTCAATAATACATTATTGTTCATGACACTTAATATTTTGTAACGTTGATTCATAACATTACTCCTTGCGCGCATTATGTCTTTACAACTTACGTCTTATATGACCCATTAGTAAAACAACGCAAAAAAAGCATAAACAGCGTAATATTAAGACTTATAGCTATAAGCCCATATTGAATACTAAGTTTATGCCTGACGAATCAGTAACACACTTACATTAATTTACTTTGAATCATTATAGCACCATTTAGTAGTTTTGTCAATTGAGTTAAAAACCTCCATAATTATATTGCTATATTTATTTAGTTTTGCGCAACC
>JANQFZ010000081.1 GCA_028277605.1 Vallitaleaceae bacterium
TCAGCATTTGTAGAACCTTCTGTAACATTTTCTGTTAAGGTCACGGTACTGTTGTTTTCTTTAGCAAGTGTTCTAGCTTTGTTAATTAGTTCGTCGTTAGGGAATAATGCCTTAGGTGAACAGGCAGTAAAATTAAGTCCCATCTTAGCACAGGCTATCATAAGAGAATTTCCCATATTGTTCCTTGCATCCCCAACATAAGTAAAATTAAGTCCTTTCAGCTTACCCAGCTTTTCTTCAATAGTTAATAAATCTGCTAACATTTGTGTCGGATGAAACTCATCGGTTAGGCCATTCCACACCGGAACACCTGCATGATTTGCAAGACATTCAACAATTTCTTGACTAAACCCACGGTACTCTATACCGTCATATAAGCGTCCTAGGACTCTTGCTGTATCTTTTATACTCTCTTTTTTACCCATTTGAGAACTGTTTGGATCAAGATAACTAACCCCCATACCTAGATCCATACCTGCAACTTCAAAAGAGCATCTAGTTCTTGTTGAAGTTTTTTCAAATAAAAGTACAATATTTTTTCCTTCAAGATAACGATGGGGAGTGCCACTTCGTTTCATACTCTTAAAATCCTTAGATAAATCTATTAAGTATCTAATCTCTTGCTTAGAATAATCCAGTAATGTTAAAAAATTCTTTCCTTTAATGTTAAGTGACATTGTAACATCTCCTTTTAATATTTATTAACCTATTGATTGAGCCTGTAATTTTTTTACTATTTTGAAGTTTGAATGTGTCAGAACTTATTATAAAGAAATACTAAAAAGCATGTTAGACATTATGAAATAGAATTGTTGTATTTAAATTGCTATTTAGCCCTGTTTATCCAATGGCACTATTTATTATTACTTAATTTTTAACTACATTTGGATATATTTTTTCTTATTTATTAAGGATTTCTTTAGAATATGTATGGTAAACTTGGTTTAAAGCTTGATGAAAAGAGGTAGGGACATGTATTTCAAAATCCTAAAAAAAGACATTAAGAAAAAGAAATTCATTACATTAGCAGTTTTTATTTTTATTATGCTGTCTGCATTCTTATTAGCAAGTGGAGCAAACATGATTATGAATCTATTTCAAGCTCTTGATACTATGTATGATAAAGCGTGTATTCCACATTTTATGCAGTACCATGCAGGTTCTATCGATCAAGAAATGATTGACCAATGGAGTACTAAGAATGGATTGGTTGAAAAACAACAGACAACCAAACAAATTCATATTGACGGAACTAATATTTATATGAATCAAAGTAAAGAAAGTATTGGTAGTAGCAATATGGAAATGATGTTTGTTACTCAGAATAAGAGTATTGATTATTTGTTGGACTTAAATAATGATAGGATTATTTTAAATGAATCTGAAATTGGCATTCCAATATACTTAATGCAAAAGCATGATCTAAATATCGGGGATATAGTAACGATTAAAAGCAAGACTTATACTAAGAATTATGTCATAAAAGCTTTTGTAAGAGATGCACTGATGAACCCCTCGTTTGTTAGCTCAAAAAGGCTTGTTGTTAGTGATAGCGATTTTAAGGAGCTTGAAAAAAGTTTTCATGAAACTGAATATCAAATTGCTTTTTTATTAAAGGATAAGACACTCATATCAGATTTTACTAATGACTATAGTGTATCAAACCTTCCTATGAAAGGACCCACAATAGACTACCAACTAATAATGATTGCAAATCTGATAACCGATGGTATAATCATGGCTGTAATCTTTATTATCAGCCTGCTGTTATGTCTTATTGCAGTTTTATGCTTGAGGTTTACGATTATATCTACCCTTGAAGAAGATTATAGAGAAATTGGTGTGATGAAGGCGATTGGATTCAAGCAATCTCAGATAAAAAAAGTATACATAACCAAGTATATCATGGTTTCTATGGTTGCATGTATTATTGGGTACATCGTATCCTTATTTTTTAATGAATTGTTTTTGAATAACATATTATTATATGTTGGTCATGCAGAGTTAGATGTTTTTCAATCTTTTGTTCCTTTGATGATAACAGCTATTGTTTTTCTCGTAGTTATACTTTTTTGTAATTTTACGATTAATCGATTTAAAAGAATTACTACTATTGAAGCTTTAAGATTGGGGAACACGGGTGAAACATTCAAAAGCAAAAGCTTCCTTGCTTTATATAAGACAAAAAGATTTAACATCAATATTGTAATGGGTATAAGGGATGTTGTATTAAAGCTGAGAATCTATGGTTTATTATTTTTTGTATTTCTAGTCTGTATGTTTATTATTATTGTACCATTAAATATTTATCAAACCATTCAGTCTGATGAGTTCATAACTTATATGGGTCTTGGAAAAAGTGATATCTTAATAGATATAAGACAAACAGAAGATGTTAATAAAAGATATAGTGATGTGTTAGACTATATCGAACGTGATAGAGATGTAGAAAAATTTTCGCCATTGATAACGAGTAGGTTTACAATTATTACAGATGACGGGCTTGAAGATAATTTATTAATTGAAACTGGAGATTTTACTATTTTTCCAATTCAATATATTGAGGGTGTAACACCTTTATTAGAAAATGAAATAGCTCTTTCTTATCTGTCTGCTAAGGACTTAGGTAAGAGAGTTGGTGAACGACTTAAAGTTATTGTGGATAGTAAGCCGACATCCTTGTTGATTACTGGTATTTACCAAGATGTAACGGATGGGGGAAAAACAGCTAAGGCATGTATTAGACCTAACTATGATACTGTAGCTTGGTATCTGATAAGTTTAAATGTAGATTCAGATGTTGCTATGAAAATTAGGGAATACTCAACACGTTTTGCTCCAGTGAAGGTTATAGATATGAAAGGCTATATTATTGAGACATTTGGAAATACCATAAGTCAGCTTAGATTAATTATAATCGTAACAGGATTTATAGCGCTGATTGTAGCTTTTATGATTACCTCTTTATTTATTCGTATGCTTATAGTAAAAGAAAGCTTACAAATCTCTATCATGCGAAATATTGGTTTTTCGTTCAAAAATATACGTTTGCAGTATATAACAAAAGGTCTATTAGTTTTAATTTCAGGCATGATAGGAGGTTTGATTATATCTAATACCTTGGGGGATATTCTAATTGGACTATTATTAGAACGAATGGGTATATCTCACATCAATTTAGTCGTAAATATATTACAAGTCTACGTAGGGTGTCCTATAATACTTGTTTTAACAGTGACAGCAGCTATTGTAATAAGTACACAATCTATAAAGAAATTAAAAAACACTAAGCATTAGTTTAACCTTGTGTTGAAGCATTAAGTTGAATGAGGAGTGATAGGATGAAAAAAATACTACAAGTGAAGGATTTATGTAAAACGTATATTATCAGTAAAAGACAGCATCATGTACTAAAGAATGTCAATATGCATATCAATGAAGGAGAATTTGTTGCAATTATGGGTCCTTCTGGTTCTGGTAAGTCAACCTTACTATATAATATAAGCGGAATCGATCAAGTGACATCTGGAAGTGTTCTTCTTGATGGACGTGAAATAAACAAATTAAGTGAAAAGGAAATGAGTTATTACAGACTTAAGAAAATGGGATTTATATTTCAGCAGATGAATTTATTAAAAAATCTTGAAATCCTTGATAATATTATAGCACCGGCCTATATGCTAAAGGAGAGACCACGTAAAGACATTAATAAAGATGCATTGACTCTTATGAAAAGGGTTGGTATTATTGAATTAGGAGATAATGATATAACTCAAGCTTCAGGAGGTCAGCTTCAAAGAGCTGCAATATGTCGAGCACTGATTAATCGCCCTAAGATTATTTTTGGAGATGAGCCAACAGGGTCATTGAATTCTAAAGCTTCCAGTGAGATAATGGATATATTCCAAGAAATCAATAGTGAAGGTACAACTATTATGTTAGTCACACATGATGTGAAAGTAGCATCAAAGACAGAGCGTGTTTTGTTTATGATAGATGGTAAAATTGAAGGTGAATATACCCTTGGAAAGTTTCATCAGAATGTAGATTACAAGGCAAGAGAAGAGAAGCTTTCCAATTGGTTATTTAGGATGGGATGGTAATCTCTAATGAAAAGAATTATGATTGTAGAGGATGAAAAAGAATTAGCGCAGTTAACTAAGGACTATTTGACAAAAGATGGCTTGAAAGTAAGTATACTAACTGATGGAAAAGAAGCACTGGATTATTTGATGCTTAACTCTGTAGATTTGTTAATCCTTGATATTATGCTACCAGGTATAGATGGTTTCACTATATGTGAAGAAGTTAGGAAAAAATCAAATATACCAATTATGATCATAAGTGCCAAATGTCGTGAAGAAGATAAAATTCTTGGGCTTGAGCTGGGAGCTGATGACTATATACAAAAACCATATGCTGTTAAAGAATTAGTTGCTAGAGTAAGAGCTCAATTAAGAAGAAGCTATGAACTTGACAAAACTAAAGATAAGATTGTGGATGGAAGACTAGTCATTGATACTTTAGCAAGAACCGTATCCATCAATAATAAGCATATCAATTTATCAGTAAAAGAATATGAATTACTAAAGCTTTTGGTGAAAAATAAAGGAAGAGCGATGAGTAAATCTACACTTTTTGATTTGGTTTGGGGTACTGATAGCTTTAGTGAATTCTCAACATTGACGGTTCATATCAATAAATTAAGAGAAAAAATAGAAAAACTTCCAAGGGAACCAAAGTGTATTGTCACTATTTGGGGTGTTGGATACCGTTATGAGGGATGCCAGTGAAAAATATATTTATAGGGATAAGTACATTGTGGGTGATTTCAATACTTTTTTTTACTCTAATTCTACAAACGACTCTATTGAAAACTGATAGTAAATCTTATAGAATTACAGTCAATCGTATACATAATGAATTAAGCACCCTAATCATTGAAAAGAATGAGCTTAAGAAAACCATGGCGTATATATCTAAGCAGATTGAGTTAAATTCAGATATTGCCTCCATTACCATTATTAACCTGCAAGATAAAGAACAATTGGGTCTACTCACTGGTGATGACATAAAAACAGATAAACTTATGTTCTTACCAGTGGACAATACATATGATTTAGTACGTTATGAAATAAGTACTGATACAGAAAAACTGTATCCATTCGTTATCTTCTATATACTATCTATTTTTCTTCTTACAATGATTCTCATCACTTTAGGTCTAATAATTAATAAGAGGCTTATTAAGCCATTAAAATTAATAGCAACTCTTCCCAAAAAACTAGCTAAAGGAGATCTTAGCTGTAAAATACAACAAGATAAATATGGATATTACAGGGAACTGCTTTGGGGGCTAGATATGCTTAGACAAACCTTAGAAAATGAAAAAAACAAAAATTATAAACTAGAGAAAAACAGAAAAACGTTAGTAGCTTCCTTATCTCATGATATTTATACGCCTTTGTCCTATATACAGAATTACTGTGATTCACTTCTTGATGGTATCTATCAGGATGAAGACTCAAAGCGATATGCGCTTAATATAATAAAAGAAAAATCGAAAGTTATAGAAAGGCTAACAACCCAGCTGTTAAATAGTTCCAAACAGTTGATGAAAGATATAGAGATTGAAGTGCAAGAGCTTTATACTCATGATCTATTTGATAAATTAAATCAGCTCATTAATCACAAGATAAATTTGCATAAGATTGATTATGACTTATCTAAGCCTAATAACAATTGGCTTATATATGGTGATATAGAGTATCTAATGCAGGTTTTTGATAATATTATAGAAAATGCAGTGAAATATGGTGATGGAAATCAAATAAACATTAAAACAGATAAAGAGGAACATTACCTATTAGTTAAAATAGAGAATACCGGTCAACCTATACCCAAAAATGAATTAAAATATGTTTTTTCCAGCTTTTACAGAGGCTCGAATGTGGGTAATCAATCAGGGCATGGATTAGGACTCTATATTGCTAAGAGAATAATGAAAACGATGGGTGGAGATATCTATTTACTTAACGTAGAAACAGGAGTATGTGTGGTGGTTGTTATAAAAATAGTTCAATAAACATGTTATATCAATAGGTTCCTAACTTTCTAAGAACACTTATTTAATAGGATTCCATAAATAACTGTTTAAATACCATAAATCAACGATTAAATGTCCCTTCAATATATTGACAAGATTTTGATGTTTTTATATAGTAAAAATAAGTAGTTGATTGAGGTGTTGTTATGAAAGATATTGTTGAAATACAGAGTCAGTACTGTTCTGAGTATGATCATAGTTCTATCTGCAGTCTTAATGTTGAAATCATTGAGGAGCCAACAAAGCCGTTGATTCATCAGATGTCAAGATTTTTATTTATTAGTAAAGGACAAGGTTATTTAAGATTACAAGGAAAAGAGTATGAATTAAAAGCAGGTACAGTTATTTCAATACTCCCATGGCAGACATCGGATGTTTTTGAAGTCAATGAACCGCTACATTTTGTCTTACTCAAATACTATTTTGATGGTATTAATAACATTATGAAGTCTTTCTACAATAATAGTAATGATCCCATTCACATTACTAGTGATCTAACCCATACACCTGTGATCTATTGTAATGAGGAACAATTGAGTATGATGGATGGACTTGTTCATCAGATCCGTTGTGAAATTGGAGTTGAATCAACAGTTAATGCTGATTATGGAAATCCTCTAAGCAATCTCTATCTAATTAATAAAATAATAGAGATCATGATTCAATTTAATAGAATTGGTCTAGAGAATACTTCTGAAATTAAGGTAACATCGCAGTCGATAGATAATACTGAGATCTTTCAATATATCTATAATCACTTGAGTGAAAAATTAACACTAAAGAAGCTATCTGGTATTTTCTATCTGAGTGAGTCTTCTATTAGCCATTACATACATAAAACCACAGGGTTATCCTTTTTTGATTTGATCAACGAGATGAGAATTGGGAAAACCATTAATTTCCTTCTATATACAGATCTTACAATGGATGAACTAGCAGAAATATTAGGTTTTGTAGATGGGGCACATATTAGTAAAGTGTTTATGTCGAGAATTGGTATGAGGGCTAACGAGTACAGAAAGACCTATCAAAAGGTTAATGATATTTGTAAAGTAAAAGAGACTAAGGCTTCCTTTAAGATTGTGGACTATATATATCGTTACTATATGAATGAACTGACACCAAAATTTGTTGCTGATCATTTTGATCTATCGGTTAAGAATCTAAATAAAATTCTGTTATATCAAGTAGAAAAAAACTACGAGGATTTTTTGAGTTTTGTCCGTGTCAACCGAGCGAGTGAATTGCTATTATCGACAAAGATGAGTGTAACGGATATCGCTATTGAAGTTGGCTATAATACATCCAAAACACTAACAAGGAACTTTTTAAAACATAGACTGATGACACCGGGAGTTTTTCGTCAGACAGTCGAACTTCAAAAGCCAGATATGGAATAACACTAAATCTTATTGGAGGGTGACGATGAAACATAAAAATGCTATACCAAGAGTTGTTATCGCATTGGGTGGAAATGCACTTGGTAAAACACCAGAGGAGCAGAAGGTTAAGGTTAGAAATGCTGCAAAAGCTTTAATTGAACTCATTAAGCAGGGGAATGAAATCATTATCAGTCATGGCAATGGACCCCAAGTCGGTATGATTCATTTAGCCTTTGAAGAAGCATCTAAAATAAATGATAAAATTACAACGTTTGATTTACCTGAGTGTACGGCTATGAGCCAAGGGTATATTGGATTCCATTTGCAAAATGCATTGCAAGCAGAGATTTATGAGCAGAAGAAACCATGGTATGTGGCGTCGGTAGTCACTCAAATAGAAGTAGATAAAGATGATAAAGCCTTTAAAAACCCTAGCAAGCCTATTGGGGGATTCTATACCGAAGAAGAAGCTAAAGCAATGATGGCTTTAAATCCTAAGCTGATAATGAAAGAGGATTCTAATAGAGGATATAGAAGAATGGTACCTTCTCCCAAACCCATTCGGATCTTGGAAAAAGAATCTGTTGTCAACATGCTGGATAATGAATTTATTGTTGTTACGTGTGGTGGGGGCGGTATTCCAGTTGTGCGAGAAGAGGACGGCAGTTATAGGGGGGTAACAGCAGTGATTGATAAGGATTTTGCATCAGGGATTCTTGCAGAATCTGTTCATGCTGATTATTTATTTATCCTTACAGCTGTTGATCGTGTAGCTCTCAATTATGGAACACCTCAGCACCAAGATCTTAAACAAATGTCTGTAACGGAAGCTGAGAGATACTGTGAGGAAGGTCATTTTTCTTCAGGTAGTATGTTACCTAAAATACAAGCGGCAATTTCCTTTGTGAAAGCTGGAGAAGGTAGAAGAGCAGTTATCGCTTCGTTAGATAAAGCACCATTAGCTGTAAATGGTGAAAGCGGTACGATTATATATAAAGAAGAATAACCTAGTTTTTTCATAAGATGTTGTAGTAGAAAGTTGAATAAATGCTATTTTCAAACAGCATCTATATATAATCCTAGTAGAGTTTAAGATGTTGACTCTACTAGGATTATTATTTTTGTAGATGCAACTGTATGTGTATAGCATAAGTCTAAAATGTCATAATCTAATAAATTACTTGTTTTAAATCGTAATCTTCAATTGTATGTTATAATTAGTAATAAGACTTTAAATGTTAAAGGAAGGAAATGCTTATGACAAGAGTAAGCTAATTATACTATGAATGAGAAAGGAATATGACTATGCAAAAAAAATGGCTGGACTGGGCAAAGCAATTACAATCCATTGCGCAGATTGGTTTAGAGTACTGCACTAATAAATTTGATATTGCAAGATACGAGCAGATAAGGCAACTAAGTATTGAAATAATGAGTGATTATACGGATATGGATCACTCTAAAATCAAATCATTATTTGCCAATGAGACAGGATATCAAACACCGAAGGTCGACATAAGAGCTGCTGTTTTTAAACAAAGTAAAATACTCATGGTAAGAGAAAAAATAGATAATAAGTGGTCCTTACCAGGAGGATGGGCGGACATAGACTTAAGTATATATGAAAATGCTATCAAAGAGTCAATGGAAGAAGCAGGTGCTAAAGTAAGACCCAAAAGAATGATTGCTGTATTAAATAGAAGTAAACATATTGATGATGCTTTCCCATATTCTGTCTATAAGTGTTTTGTTGAGTGTGATTATATTGAAGGAAACTATCAAGACAACATTGAAACAATAGAAGCAGACTTTTTTGATTTGGAACATTTGCCTGAGCTGTCTACAGGACGGAATACCAAAGAGCAAATCGAAATGTGCTTCAAGGCTAGGAAAACGGCTGTTTTTGAGACAATCGTAGATTAATATTTATGTGTGTGGTTATTATAAGGAGGGGGTCAAATGAAACGCTGGGTATGTATAATAATGTTTATGATTCTAAGTCTTAGTTTATTCACTTTTGCTGTCCACGCTGACGTTGGACCAAAGCCTGCTATAACTATTATTGCAAAAAACATGCCGTCTGAGATGTGTTATATGGATCTGCTTATCGATGATAACGATGATGAATACAAGAACCTAGATGACTTATCTTCTTATAATAAAGATATGATAGAAGCATTAAAAACATATTCTATGGATGGGTGGAGACCTGCCTTAACTACTGGAACTCATGTCCCTATGACTGGACATTTACTATGCCAAATAGAACAAGGTAAATGTCAAATGAGATATGGCTATATGGGCGTTCCAGATACATTTAAAATAATCGTGGTCACAGAAAGCAATCAAATGGTTGTTTCCAATGTAATTAAAAGAAAAGCTTTTAGCAGTACCATATATTTTGACTATAGCAGTGGTAGAGCGTATGAGCGATCTATAATTACATCTTATCTTATACAAATGATGTTCACTTTTGTTGCAACGATTTTAATAGAAGGTCTTATACTATTAGCATTTAGATTTAATTTGAAAAAAAACTACAAGCCATTGTTACTGATTAATATCCTCACACAAGTTTTACTTACAATTGTAGTCATTAGTACTATGATAACTAGGGGAAGTCTTATAGCACTTATTTATTACTTTATTCTTGAAATCGTTATAGTAATTATAGAAATTGTTCTATTCAACCAATATTTAAAAGAGCATAGTAAAACAAGGAGAAAAATATTTGCACTGACAGCTAATGTAGTTAGTTTTATAGCAGGTGTTATTAATATTCTAGTTAATGTTACATGACTATGTATTGAGTAAGAAATGAATACTAGGATTTTCCACACGAGCTTGTAAGCTTCATGTAGAGTTTTTTGCTACATGGGCTTTTTTTATGTTTATAATTGTTTGAGCTTATACCTATACTCCTGAGTCTAAACAATATTTTTTTTGAGAATAAAAATGCTAAAATTTCTGGTTAACTATTTACAAAGAGCAAATAATGCCTTATAATAAATGATAATCATTATCGAAAAATTAATTATTGGTTGGAAAATAGATTACCGACACAAACATTGATAGGAGCATACATTGTTTTATTATTTTACAAGTCATTTTATTGTTAGAAAGGAGTAGAATATTGAAAAATCAGCTTATTAGACAGTTTATGGTAAAGAAAGAACAATTAGAAGATGAACAGTATTTTACTACAACTTTAACTTATCACCTTGCACCTGTAATGAATTGTGATAAAGCATCCTCAATTCTTACTTTCAATAAAAAGAGAAGAGGACTATATTATTTGTGGGATAAATATAAATATAGTTTTAAAATGAAAACAGCTATGAGTTTCTTTGAGTTGAAAAGGACAGATAGTATTATTACCGTTTTATTTTTTATGCCTTGTTACATAAAGACTATCATTCATAATAGACGAAACAGAGAATTCTTAAAAAAGTATGGTTATGAGGAATATACTTCAATGCAGGGATATTTAAATAAGTTAAAAGAACGGTATGAGCAGCAATGTCCACATGATATAGGACTATTTTTAGGTGTACCTTTACAAGATGTTAAGAGCTTTATTGAGTTCAATGGAAAGAACTATTTAATGTGTGGCTATTGGAAGGTATATCATGAGCTTCACAAGAAAATAAAAATTTTTAATAACTATGATAAGGCTAAGAATCGTATTGTCGAATTGGTAATCAAACACCAATACAAAGATATCTTAGCGAGTTAAGCCTATCTGAGCTAGCTACTTATTTGCTAAATTACTTTTCTCTGATTGCTTAGAAGTTAGATAATTAACCTAAATTAAGCTCATACTATCATAGAGATATGTATCAGTTATATGAAGAGATAATAATAAAGAGATAATTCTATAAAGCAGGATTATCTCTTTAAATTTTTTGGTATGGAACTACATGTTTATTCTATAGGAGTATCTTGTCATGGATATATTTTCCTGTGTTTTTTTTAGTGCCTGAGGATTGGATTAATTTAGTGTTATATCACACTTAAGAACCTTTTGACCTGTTAACGCTTCACTGATGAGGTCGGGTTGATTTCCACCTATATATAGCGTATAGGTACCAGGAATATATATACTATTCCCGTCATCATCAACAGTTAAAAATTGCTTAGAACCTATAGTAACCCGAATAATTTTAGACTCTTTTGAATTTAATTCAAGTGTTTCAAATCCTGCCAAAGACCAATGAGGAGTTATGATGTCTTTTAGATTTGCTTGTATATAGGCTTGAATTACTGTTCTTCCTGCTATGGAACCTTCATTAGATACAGTTACCTCAACAATTAGATCATCATCTTGAGTGAGGACGGTCTTTGACAGCTGTAGGTTGGAATAGGTATAAGTATTATAGCTTAACCCATATCCAAAAGGATAAAGTGGATCCTTTTCTAAATAACGGTAAGTACGACCCTTCATGCTATAATCCTTAAAATTTGGTAAGTCTTCTGTACACTGTATAAATGTAATAGGTAAACGTCCTGAAAAGTCATATAATCCAAACAGAAGTTCAGCCAGAGCGATACCGCCCTGTGCACCCGGATACCATGCTTGTATGATAGCGGCGGCATGTTCATTAGCCCATCTTAAATCCACAGCACTTCCTGATAAAACAACTACAATCGTTGGTGTTCCTGTAGCAACAACTTCTTGTAAGAGATGATTTTGCAATCCAGGTAATTGAAGATCAACTTTATCTCCGCCTGCATGTGAATTAGAGGCATCCCCTTCTTCTCCTTCTAAGAGAGCATTAAGTCCAAGACATACAACAGCAACATCACAACTTTCTGCTGCAGACACCGCTTCAGCTATACGGTCTTTTGAATGTGCTAAGGATTCGGTTCTATCCTTAAGTATTTCACATCCTAAGGCATAATAGACTCTTATACTATCTCCAGCTATGTTCTGAACACCTTCCAAAGGTGTACAGGTCTGTGAAGGAGTTCCATTATAGTTTCCTAGAAGGACACTTCTATCATCTGCATTTGGACCTATGACAGCGATAGACTTAATGTGCTTACTATTTAAAGGAAGAAGCTGCTTATTTTTTAATAGAACCATTCCTTTTCTAGCTGTATCAATAGCCAAGTCATGATGTTCTTTACAATCATTAAGAGAATAGGGAATTGAAGTATAGGGCACCAATTCATCAGGATCAAACTGCCCAAGCTTAAAACGCGTCCTAAAGAGTCTCTTGACTGCTTGGTCGATGGTTACTTCATCAATTAACCCTTGTTCTACGGCTGATAAGAGGGTAGCATATGTATTGCCGCAGTTCAAGTCACTACCTGCTTTGACAGCTAAAGCAGCAGATGCTTGAGGGGTATCTGTTATTTGATGATGCTTATGAAAATCACAAATAGCCCAGCAATCAGAGACAACGTGACCCTCAAATCCCCAGTCATCTCTTAGAATATGCTTTAATAGAGTATAAGAACCACAGCAAGGCTCTCCGTTCGTTCTATTATAAGCTCCCATAACTGCTTCTACTTGACCTTCCTTAACACAAGCTTCAAATGCAGGTAGATAGGTTTCATATAAGTCTTTCTTAGTGGCTATAGCATTGAATGAGTGACGTTCATTTTCTGGACCGCTATGTACAGCAAAATGTTTGGCACAAGCAGCTGTTTTTAAGTAGTTGGGATCATGACCTTGTAGTCCTTGTATAAAGCTGACACCTAAGCGGCTGGTTAGATAAGGATCTTCCCCATAAGTCTCATGACCACGCCCCCATCTTGGATCTCTAAAAATATTCACATTAGGTGACCAAAATGTTAAGCCTTTATAAATGCCATGGTCATCCTTACGAAGAAATTCATGATGTTTTGCTCTTGCTTCATCGGAAATAGCTGTGGCAACTTCTTGTAACAGAGATGTATCAAAGGTCGCCGCCATGCCTACAGCTTGAGGGAAAACTGTAGCTACACCAGCTCTAGCAACACCATGCAAGCACTCATTCCACCAGTTATAGGCAGGAATGCCTAATCTATCAATGGCAGGTGCATAATGTAGCATTTGAGAAATTTTTTCTTCTAAGGTTAATCTTGAAACTAAATCATCCACACGCTGTTGAAGTGTTAAGTTAGTATCTAAATAGGGAAAGGATTGATTCATTAGGTAACCTCCTTTGTTACTAGTATCTTATTTTGATATTCTTAAGTCTATCGCTAAGACTAATGAAATTCAATACAATATTTTATGAAGTTATTTAAAAATCTTATGGTATACTAAGGTTGGAATTACTATGAATATTGTTTAAAGCTTGAGCAATATATAAATTTATTATGATTATTTGGAGATTATAGCTATGAAAAGGAAAGCAATACTAGAAGAAATGATTTGTCCTCAATTGTTATACTGTACTTATTTTTCTCAGGGAATGACTATGCAGGTAGGAACTGCAATCAAAAAGCGTACGGTATTTGACTATGAACTGGAGATTATAACCGATAGTGATACGGGATGGATGTGGATAGATGAGAGGAAGGTTGTTGTAAAAAAAGGTGATATTCTCTTTAGAAAGCCAGGTCAAATAACACAAGGTATTATGTGCTATAATAGTATATGGACATGCTTTCAGTTTACTGGCTCTAAGAGAATGTCGACCTATGACTTAGAAGAAAGTAAGACGTTTGGTGAAAGTGTTTACCATCCTATCCTAGATAATATGAAAGAAAAATATGAGAGTCGCCATAGTGAACGATATTATTATTTATTTAAAGAGATACTAGATCACCATATTCATCAACAAGAGGGGTCTATTCTATATATTAAATCCCTTCTACTTCAATTAATCTATAGTTTATATCAAGAAAACAAACAAAATGAACGTAAGTGGCATAGTCATAATCAACGTATAGCAGCCACTATAAAATATATAAAAGAAAACCTTGAAAAAGATTTATCACTACATCAACTCAGCAAATTAAGCTTATTAAGTCCTACATATTTCCATCAACAATTTACTCAAGTAACAGGGCTTACTCCCAATCGATTTGTCACAAATGAAAGAATAACAAAAGCTAAAGATCTGCTGGTCTACACCACACAAACCATAGATGAGGTTGGTCAAAGAAGTGGTTTTAAAAGTACATCATACTTCTGTGCTAGTTTTAAGAAGCTTGTTGGTATGACACCAACGGAATTTAGAAAAAAATATACACAGTTTCATTGATAAAGGCTGCAAATATAAATATGTCCTTAAAAATATTTGTATCAAAAAAATATCCAAAACAATATAATAAATTAAGTATGAAGCAAAAGGGATGTCTTATGGCTTTTTCAGCTAGGGAATTATTGGCAAGGATTATCAAATGCGAAGCAGGAGGAGAAGGCGAACTAGGAATGAAAGCTGTTGCAACTGTAGTTATGAATAGAGTCCATGTGGCTGATGGTGAGTATCAAAGAGTTAATCAAGGCGACCTACGTAATGTTATCTTTCAACCAGGACAGTTTGATTGTATAGAAACTGTTTTAGGTGGTATGGATAATCCTCAAAACATTTATAATATTACTCCCGATCAAATCCATTATGATATCGCAGATTGGGCTTTAGCAGGCAATAAGGTTTACAATCTTGGTGTCAGTTTATGGTATATGAATCCATTTGATCCCAATTGTCCTATTTATTTCCCTTTTAATAGAGCAGGGGTTTATAATTCAAGGATAAGAAAACATTGTTTTTTCGATCCTACACCTTTATATGAAGAGACTTAATAAGCAAACCAAATTCTTAAGATAGGTAGAAGATACTTTAAGATATCTGTATAATAATTTACTAAACATAAGATATACATATTCTTTATCCATTTTAGTTAAGAAAATAAAAGAATTATAAAAAGGAGTTATTTTATGATTAGAAATAATGAAAGATATCTAGGTTCATCTAAGAATTCAAAAAGTGTTTATACGAAAAATAAGCAAGTACCCATTGGCCAATCTAATCACACGCCTAACAGTTATACTCAACAAAATGATTCAGATAATAATGCAAGAACTTTACCACCTGTCATAACAAGTCCTTTATACCTGCAAGGCTATTTAAGATCAAAAGTTGGCGAGTTCATGAGGGTAAACTTTTTAATTGGAACTGGAACCTTTATAGATAAAGAAGGTGTTTTAGAACAAGTGGGCGTTGATCATATCGTACTAAAAAATGTCACGTCTGGTGATGAAACGGTGGCAGATTTATATTCTATAAAATTCGTAGAGATACCTGAATAAAGCGTATGATAAGATAGAGAGCTAATAACTTCAAGCTCTGTTTACATTTCCTAATAGTATTTGGTGTGTACAATTCAAAAGCAGTCTTAAGATTGCTTTTTTTATGTTGTCATAGCTATTTCTAATATTTGAATTAGTTAAGTGCTTAGTAGTTTTGTATTGAGAATATTGTTTTCATAAGTTATGGATGTTATACTTTAAATAATTATTTTATTATGTTTTATCTTTTTTATTTATACAAAAACTAATATAGTGTTTCATTTTGCGTTAACATTTTTTTTGTAAATTCTACCAGTGTAATTAGGAGACAGATAATGATTAACTATACATTGCTTTTAGAGGTTCTTATAACAAGTTGGTATGTAAAAGAAATTGTGATTACTAAGGACCATAGTTTATTTACTATGCTCATGCTTTTGCTCATCTATCAATGTATAAAAACTTTTTACTATATTGCTTCAGATAAAAAATTGAGTAAGTATATTCTATTGCTATTATCTACACTGATAATATTATTAGGAGCTTATATTTTCTGGCCTTTAGCCTACTTTTTATCTTTAAACATAGCTCAATTCATTCAATCTTTAAAAAAGCAATGGCTATATCTATCATTTTTTTCGCTGCTTTATGCCCTATGGCTACCATATGTCTATATAGAGAGCTTTCTATTAATTAATTTGTTTGCTTTATTATTAATCTTTACCATTACTAAAATAAGTAAACGATTCAACCGCTTATCTTCCGAAAATGCATGCTTAAGAAAAGAAAAAGAAAAGCTAAAAACAGCTTGTTTAGATACTAAAGATTATGCCAGTCAGTTAAAGCTGTCATCAAGACTTCAAGAGCGAAATGTGATTGCCCAAAAACTGCATGATGAGCTTGGACATACTTTATCAGGTAGTACGATGCAGTTAGAAGCCACACTTCTTGTGATGGATAAGAATAAGGAAAAAGCAAGTCAAATGCTGAGCACAGTGATTAAAAATCTTAGAGATGGTACTGAATCCATAAGAAAGATTTTAAAGACTATGAAGCCAGAGACGGCTATTATGAATATGCAGACTATCAGAACATTAGCCATGGAAACACAAGACAAAAGTGCGATATCCATTGAGCTTATTTATGACAGTGACATTGCGGATATAGATTATATAAAGTGGGATATTATTACTAAGACCATAAAGGAAGCCTTAACCAACATGATGAAATATTCCAAAGCAACAAAATGCAGTATAAAATTTGAAAGGCTGAATAAGTATTATAAAATATCAGTTCAAGATAATGGTATGGGGTGTTATACTATAAAAAAGGGAATGGGCTTGCAGGGAATGGATGAGCGAATAACTAAGATAGGTGGTCAGCTTATTTTAGATGGAACGGATGGGTTTAGTATTATCATGCTATTACCTATATTGATTCAGTAATTGCTATAGAAACAGCAATGAAACACCATTCATATATCAATAAAGAATATGTTTTTATGGATTTAAGAAAGGAAAACAATATGCCTATAAGTCTACTTATTGCAGATGATGATGTTCTCATAAGAGAAGGTTTAAAAATAATATTCGAGATGGATGAAAGATTTATTGTTGAAGGCGTGGTTGAAAATGGACTAGAAGCCTATCACCATTGTCAAAAAAAGGACATAGATATCGCACTGCTTGATGTACGAATGCCAGTACTCAATGGAATTGAAGCAACAGCAAAGATAGCAGCTAACACTAAGACAAGGGTTTTAATTTTAACAACTTTTGAAGAAGATGACTATATTAAGACTGCTTTCTTGAATGGTGCCATGGGTTACTTGCTAAAAAACAATCCTCCTGAGCAGATTAAGAATGCTGTTATTTCAGTTCATGATGGTCATACGGTGGTTCAGGATGTGGTTATGGAGAGGTTTAAAAAACCTCGAATGTTTAATAATGAAACCAAGCTTAAAGATTTAACACCTAGAGAAAAAGAGATTGTGACTTTAATTGCCAAAGGGTTAACCAACAAAGAAATTGCTCATCAGCTCTATATAACAGAAGGGACAGTTAAGAATTCAGTTAGTCAGATACTCAGTAAGTTATACTTGAAGCATCGAACGCAGATAGCCATCTACTATTTAAAGGATTAAAATCATGACTAAAGTCATGGAATAGATTATGACACTCTTCACTTTTGAAGTGTGTTTTTTTTATGTATGATTAAAGAGAAATAAAGAATACTCTAAATAAAGCAATGATAATGAGGTGAAAGTATGAGCATCGTTAAAGTTAAACAGCTTGTTAAAAAAATTGGTGATACTACAGCGGTGGATCATGTTGATTTGGATATTCAAGCAGGCGAGATCTACGGTTTGTTAGGACCCAATGGAGCAGGAAAAACAACCGTAATCAATATTCTATGTGACATGGTTAAAAAAGATAGTGGTGAGCTATGGATTTTTGATAAGAAGATCGAAAAATGGAAAGAAAGCATCAAAAAAGCAGTAGGTGTTGTACCTCAACATATTGCTATTTACAATGACTTATCAGCTATTGAAAATATCATGTTTTTTGCTTCTTTATATGGGCTCAAGGGAGAACAACTAAAAGAAAGCTCATTGGAAACCTTAAGATTTGTGGGGCTATACGATCAACAAAAAGCCTACCCTAAGACGTTTTCAGGTGGCATGAAAAGACGGCTGAATATTGCATGTGCAATTGCACATCATCCACAATTAATTATTATGGATGAACCAACCGTAGGGATTGATCCTCAATCTAGAAGCCATATTTTAAAATCCGTAAAAAAACTCAATGATATGGGGAGTACTATAATTTATACCACACATTATATGGAAGAAGCCGAACATATATGCTCAAGAATTGGAATCATTGATCATGGAAAGATTATTGCAGAGGGGACATCCCAAGATCTGCAAAGCATTGTAACGGATAGAAAAAGTATTCTAATACAGACGGAAATAGGTAAAGAAATTTCCTTAGAAGGTATAAAGAATATTAAAGGTGTATTAAGTGTTACCTTTAATGATAATCGGTATGCTATAGAATGTCTTAAAGAAAGTCAATGTTTTTCTGATATACTTACTTACTTTACTCAGAAAAATATGATAATTAAAGACATTAAAATGCAGACAGTCAGTTTAGAATCGGCATTTCTTAGTTTAACAGGGAGGAGACTGAGAGACTAATGAGGTCACTACTTCAAATAGCAAAAAAAGAGCTTAAACAAAATATAAGAGATATAAAAATTACAATCATTATGACCTTAATTCCAATAGCTGTTATTTTGATTATGGGAGTTGCGCTTTCTTCACTTTTCAGCGGAGAACAAAGTGCGATTTCTCATGCTCAGATTGATTATTTTATATTGGGGGATGGAGAATTAAGCCGTGCCTTTGAAACGTTTGCTGACACAGTGAGTATGGAAAATATCCATTTCTCTCAGACCAATCATAAAGAACCATCCATTCAACAAGTAAAAAATAACAAAAATTACTATCTAGTGGAAATAGATGAACATCAGCGAGTGTTAAAGCTTTATAAGAATAATAGACAGGGTGCAAGTGCTTCCATTATAGAAGGTGTTATGAATACTTTTATTACTCATTCTAATATGCTTCAGGAAGTTAATCGTATCGATCCCTTACATGGAGGAATTGACTTTGAAAGAGGTATGAATTATACGACGCTAAAAAGCGTAGAAAAAGCAAATACCCCAAGTGCAATGGATTACTATGGTGTAGTCATGTGTACTCTATTTGTTTTGTATAATATCTCTATTCCATTAACTCGTATGATTAATGAAAAGAAAAATAAGACGTTAGCTAGAATGCTGGTATCACCAATAAATAAAAAGTATCTTCTATTTGGAAAACTGGTAGGTGGTGTTGGAGTAACGTCTGTTCACATTGGGATAGTTTTGATAACTACCTTACTAATATTCAACGTCAACTGGGGAAGTAATCCATTGTATGCTTTTCTACTAATTTTTACACAAATTGTTTTAGCAATATGTATTGGGGTATGCCTAGGATTTATATTCGATAGTGAGGGAAAAGCAATAGCACTTATTAATGTATTTATCGTCATAGCTGCTTTTTTTGGTGGAAGCTATATGCCTTTAGAGGGTATGGGAGTATTGGAGCAGATCGGTCGATGGTTTTCACCGTTATGGTGGACTAATCGTGGATTATTGAGCATGATATATACGGGTCAAATGACATTCTATTATGAAGCCATAGCTATTAATTTAGGGATAGCAGCAGTATTTATAATGATAGCTGCTTGGAGAACAACTAGGAAGGAGGAACTGCTCAATGGATAAGGTCTTAATAATAACCAGAATTATACTTAAAAGAATGTTTCATAAAAAATTGTCTAATTATTTATTATTTATACTCTTACCTATAGCACTCAGTATCGGTATGTTTATGCTTTTTAGTATAGATGACAATCAAACGGTGGCGATAGGTTTTGTTGATTTAGATAATACTGCTTCATCACGTTCTATCACAACCAGCATCCATCAATCAGAAGAACTAAAGATTGTTAGGCTGACACAAAAGCAAATGAAAGAATATATTGCCAAACAACACATTACCTTTGGGTATGTAATTCCAAAAGGATTTGAATCCACGATACTATCTGGGCAGGATCCTTCAATAGATATGATGATTATCGACCAAAACAGCAGTATTACATGGATTACGGCAATCACTAATACTCATATTGATTATCTTAAGGCATTAGCAAAATCAGCCAACTATGAAAGGCAAGCCATGTATCAGTTGATGGATAACATAAAGGAGGGATACACTAGAATAGAACCTGTCACAGTTGATGATGAATCAAAAGTTAAGTCTGCTACTGTAAGAACTTTTGGAAATTATATGATTGTGTTGCTTTTAACAGCTTTCTTAATTGCTTTTCAAATATTAGAGGAGAAAAGAGCAGGGACATTTGGTAGAATTATCATGTCACCTGTTCACCCTAAAAGCTATATTGTAGCAAACATTATAGCTAATTTATTGGTGATAATGATTCAGATAGCTGTTGTCATGGTAGCTTTGAGTTTAATACTAGGATCTTCAGTGTTTGTGAACCCTTTTATGATTTATTTTATATTTTTAATCTTTGCCTTATGTGGTATCAGTCTTGGAGTATTGCTTGCTGCTTTTGCAAAAAACACAAATGCTGCTGGAGCGTTAATATCTATTGTAATATCCCCGTCATGTATGCTAGCGGGTTGCTTTTGGCCCATTGAATTGATGCCGGACTATATGCAGAGAATTGCCTATATTACCCCTCAAAGATGGACCCTGGATGCCATTAATATGATACAAATGAATAGGCGTGTAGTGGATGTCATTCCACACTTAATCGTTGTTCTTAGTTTTACAGCGTTATTCTTCTTACTTTCTGTCTATAGCTTTAAAAATGAAGATAAAGTTACATCATAAAAAGTGTCTTGTGGGCACTTTTTTACTTGTTAAAATGGATAATAAATCTTATAATAGGTACTAAGTAGCTGTACAGGTATAAACTAGAAGGAGACGAAATGTGGAACTGATTTATGGTACATATAATCCAGCTAAATTTGAAAGTATGAAGAATATAGTAAAGAAGCTAGATATTCAACTGATTCCTTTAAGCTCATTAGGTCAACCGCTTATTGCATCAGATGAAACAGGTCATGATCCGCTTAGTAATGCAGAAGAAAAAGCCATTAATTATTACAAGCAATTAAAGCGTCCTATATTTTCATGTGATAGCGGCTTGTATTTTAGAGGAGTTAATCAATCAGAACAACCAGGTGTAAAAATAAGACGTGTTAATGGCAAAAGACTTACTGACGATGAAATGATCATGCACTACTCAAAATTAGCAAGTAGCTATGGGGGCGATCTGTTTGCTTATTATAAAAATGCTATCTGTTTGGTGATAGATAATAAGACAATCGTAAGCTATGATGGAGAAGATCTCTGTTCGGAAGAGTTTTATATTATCGATACACCACATAAAATTATGAGAGAAGGATTTCCTCTTGATTCACTATCAGTACATATAAAAAGTAGTCAATATTACTATGATTTAAAAAAACCTATTGAAAACTATATGTGCGTTCAAGAAGGTTTCTTTAACTTTTTTCATAGAGTATTAAACAATAAATTAACAAATAAATGATGAAATCTATTAATTTAACTAAGGAGTGTTTGCATATGAATAAGAATAAAGCGTATACGATTGTAGATAATTATTTCAAGGCATGGCTGGATCAAAATAAAGCATTATTTTTATCTCTTTTACATAATAAAATAATAGTTAAAGAATGTACTGGAGATATGTATAAGAGTAAGAGTATCTGCAATGATTGGTTTGATGGATGGCATAAACATAATAACAAAGTTCTGCAATGGGATATTACTCAAAGAAATTATGATGAAGAAAAACAAACCGTGGTGGTTGAGTGGTTATTTACATGTCAATTTGAAGAGGCTGTATATACCTTTGAAGGGTGTAGCCTTATAGAGTTTAAAGATGATTTAATTATAGGTCTAAGAGAGTATCAGATGGATGTTAATAAGAAGTATCCTTATGGGAAATAAATGACTTAATCATGTTTAATATGTAAATTGTTCAAGGGGGATAGTTATGAAACGTATTTTTGCTATTGGTGGGGGAGAAATAAGGAAAAATGAAACATTACCCATAGATAAAGAGATAGTTATTGCAGCCAATAAACAACAGCCCAAACTACTATTTATACCAACTGCCAGTGGTGATTCAATTGGATATATCAAAAGTGTTGAAAGATTATATAGAGAGAAGCTCGGCTGTATCGTAGAGACTTTATATCTTATCAATGGATATACATCAACCGAAGAGGCAAGAGAAAGGATATTATCATCGGATAT
>JANQFZ010000001.1 GCA_028277605.1 Vallitaleaceae bacterium
GTGTTTTTAGCATATACTACGTATATACCCATCTTTAAGAATTAAGTCATAGAAACTAAACAATCCTATAACAGGATATTATAAAAAAATAAAATACAAAATAATTATAGCATAGAATTAATATATAAGGCAAGAAAATAACATTTTTGAGAGTTTAACATCAATATAGTATATAGAATTTATTATAAATTCAAAATTATTGACTCGCTTAGATACTGTAATATATATGTTAAGCATAAACATAGGTAGAAAATTGGACCTAAAGGAATGCTACCAGTATTATTGCTATTTTTTTTTACGATACTCAGCATCAATAAAGATATAGATGTAAGACCTATAAACAAAAAAGCTGAATTCATATTCAGTATAAAGCTAAGAGAAAAAATGAATTTTATATCACCTGCTCCCAAGTGTAATAGATAGTAATAAATTATATAGATGGCTGTACATATAATTATAGATGTTAATACTTCTATAATAGGACGATGAGATATTAAAGAAATGGTTATATTGAAAACTAATAGACATAATACGCATATATTAGGAATTAGATGTTTATCATAGTCAATAATGGCACATATATATATTGTGCTATAACATAATAAGTAACAAAACAACAAAGAAGTATTTAAACTTATAATACCACTAATAAGATAACAGCCAAATAGTAGTGGTACGGAGCCGAATAATGAAATAATTGAAGAGTAAATGTTTTCTACATATCTATTATAGTATAAATTCCTAAACATTAAAGTATACAACACTATTAATACAATGTTAAGTACAGTTATCATTACCTATCCCACTTTAATTAATATTTATATGTATTTTAGCAAACAAATAACGTATATGCAATAAAATATCTGTCCAATTAATTGTAACCTATCCAGTACTGAACTAAGTATAACACTTCTCAATAGACAACATTCTTGACCTTTTTTTACTTACTATATATAATTAAAATAATTCCTATAACATAACAATAATGATGAACCTATGAAAAACTAAACATAAAAAATAATGAGGTGATAGCAGTGAAAACAGTAGAACTAATAGGTGAAAGAGTGCATGATTATTACTGGAAGGAAGACTTGAATTGTGCCACTACTACATTAAAAGTATTAGCAGAAATATTTGATATTGAACTGGATTTTCAAGTTATTGCTTCTGCTGTTGGAATGCATGGAGCAGGAAAATTTGGTGCGCAATGTGGCTTGGTAGAAGGGTCATTAATGTTTCTTGGGATTTTAGGAAGAGACAAAGGAATATCTCAGGAAATAATTATAAGCAGTTGCTATAATTTTGCCAATGAATTTCAGAAAGAATTTGGAAGTCTAGCTTGTAAAGAACTGCGCCCAGAGGGCTTTAAATCAGATGATCCACCTCATTTATGCGAGGATTTAACAAAGAGAGCAATTGAGTTTACTGCAAATTATATTCTATGTAGTTGTTGATTATCTCAAATCATAAGAAAATTTTAAAAGAAATGTATTTGTATGCTGAAGATCATGAATATAGTAAGCCGAAATTTCATTACCTTAAAATATCAGTTTAATTAATTGTAACCGATTAACTACCGTTAGCTTTATAAATAGCAAGCATAATTAAATAATAAACAATTCGCAGAGAAAAGTATTCTCTGCTTTTTTGTGTCTAAATAATTCTTTGAAAATATAAATAAAGCCCTACACTATCCAAAATAGTATAAAACTTCTCAATAGACAATATTATATATATTCCAAGAAAATGAATCACTAAAAATAGGTAATCTTGCATTCAATACTATAACACAAATTAAACTATAAGTCTAGTAATTTTTTTTGTTTTATATAGAATAAGAGGTACATTTAATTAAAGGTAATGGAGGTAAAATATCATGGAGGCTAAGGTGCATAAAGATTATATAGAAGAAAAAGAAAGGCTGGATTATGTCAAGCAAGTCATCAAAGAAGAACGGGAAATGTTACATAATAGAACCTATAATGGTTTGAGTGAGGCGGTTATCCCTCATATGGTATATATGGATAATCAGAGAATGAAAAAACTAAACAAGTCAACTCATAACCCCTATTTTGGAAGAATTGATTTTAATGAGTTAACTCATAATACAATAGAAAAAATTTATATTGGAAAAACATCTATAACAGATTACGAAAGTGATAATGAGGAAGATATGCTTGTAGTTGATTGGAGAGCGCCAATTTCTTCGCTCTATTATGATCGTAATATTGGAAATGTAGAGTATACTTGTCCAGCAGGTACTATTGCTGGTGAACTATTATTAAAAAGAAATTATAAGATTGAAAATGGACATCTAGAAAAAATAACAGAAATTGATGTAACTGCAATGGATGACATACTATTAGATGCACTAGAAGATAAAAAAGATACAAAATTAAAAGATATAGTATCAACCATTCAATCAGAACAAAATGAAATTATTCGCGCAGATTTAACGAAATCACTCATTATACAAGGGGTTGCAGGAAGTGGAAAAACAACGATAGCTTTACATCGAATCGCCTACTTAATCTATACCTATCAACATAGATATTCAGCTAATGAATTCCTGATCATAGCACCGAATCAACTATTTTTACAATATATTGAAAATATGTTACCAGAACTTGGAGTAGAAGATGTAGAACAAACAACCATTGAAATTCTAACAAGGAATATACTATCAGAAGAATTTTATATAAGAGAAAAGGATGATAAACTGAAGAAAATAATTGAAGATAAAAGGGATAACGAATATGGAAAATCATTAAGAGACCTATCAAGATTAAAAACAAGTTTAAAGTACAAAGAGATGCTTGACGAATATGTCTATGGAATCATTAACGAAATACTTCCAAAAGAAGATTTGTTCTTTCAAGGTGTTCTGCTTATAGAAGCCAGTAAGTTAGCAGATATGTTTTATGAGAATTATAAAAGGTATTCAGTATTGAAAAGCGTCAAGCTCATTAAGAAATTAATAATTACTCAATTTGAAAACAGTAAAAATGATATAGAAGACAGTATATACCAAGATATAAAAGCGAGGCAAATACAACTTGAAAAAACTAGGACAATGGATGAAACCCTTAAGGAAGATATTGTAAATATTTATCATGAGCAACAGAGACGATTAAAAAATATGAAAAAAGAGTTCATAAAACAGTTAAATACTTACCTTATAGAGCCGAAAAAATCAATACTTAAGTACTATGAACGGTTTTTAAAGAGTGATAAATGTATGAAAAACCATATATTTGAAAAAAGTTTCATTGGTTCCTTTAGAGAAAAGTCTAAAACCATTGGAACAAAGAAAATAGTTGATATAGAGGACTTGCCGGCTCTTTTATATTTGCAACATCAGTTAAAAGCTACTGAAAAGATATCAAATGTTAAGCACATCGTGATAGATGAAGGTCAAGACTTTGGAACTTTCCAATTTTATGTATTAAAAGAATTAATGAAAGAAGCAACCTTTACAATACTTGGAGATATTGCTCAGGGTATTCATTATCATAGAGGTACGAGTGATTGGAATGAAGTTCTACAGCAAGTGTTCAAAGAACAATGTCAAATAAAGTATCTAAAGAAGAGCTATATCGTACTACCGTTGAGATAATGAATGCAGCTAATGAAGTCATTGAAAAAGTAAAAGATGACAGTATAATGTTGGCACAACCAGTACTACGACATGGCAGGCATGTAGAAAAAATCAAAAAAGAAAACTCTAGTGAGATAATAGACCACGTTACTATTGAATTACATCAACTGAAAGAGCGGTATAATTCTATTGCAATTATAGGTAAAAATAATTTGCAGTGTGAAAATTTGTACAACCAAATCACAAGCAGAGGCATTCATATACAATGGTTAAAGGATAGAGAATCAGAGTATAGTAACCAGATTGTAGTGTTACCATCCTATCTTGCAAAAGGACTAGAATTTGACTGTGTCATTATACCAGATGCAGGAGAAGACAATTATAAATCTAATCGATTAGATGCAATGCTGCTATATGTATGTATGACAAGAGCGTTACATGAGTTAAGACTATATTATGTTCAAGATTGTAGCCATTTATTAATCTAGCAAAAGGAAGATGTATCAAGCTATGTATCTCCATGTTTATGGCAGGGTTGCTTTGCTAAAATATAAGTATATGGGTTTCGTTTTGTTGTAGACTCTTTTTTGTTATAGTATAATATAATGTATATTGCTTACACTTTTATAAGTGTTAGGAAGGGGATATAGATGGAGAAAAATATGTTAAAAAGAAGCACACCAGAAAAGCAGGGCATAGACTCAAAGGCCATACTAAATTTTATACATGAGATTGAATCATTGGATTTGGAGTTGCATAGCTTTATGATCCTTAGACATGGTTATGTAATTTCTGAAGCTTGGTGGAAGCCATATAAAAAAGATGAGGTTCATATGCTTAACTCATTAAGCAAATCCTTTACATCCACTGCCATAGGTCTTGCAGTAGGGGAAGGGTTAATCACTTTAAATGATAGGGTCATCTCATTTTTTGAAGAATATGTACCAGATAGGGTCCATAAGAATTTAGATCAGATGACTATTAGGCATCTATTAACCATGAATACTGGTCACGATAAAGATTTTATGATGGATATTATAAATAGGCATGAACAAGATTGGGTTCAGTGTTTCTTTCAAGAAGAAGTTATTCATGAGCCAGGAACACATTTTGTTTATAATAATATGGCAACCTACATGCTGTCTGCCATCATACAAAAGGTGGCAAAGATAACCATAGAAGATTATTTGAAGTCTCGGATATTTGAAGTTTTAGGCATTGAATGTACGTGGGCTAAGTGTCCTAAGGGTATTAACTTTGGAGCTTTCGGTCTTAATCTAACAACAGAATCAATTGCAAAGTTTGGTCAACTCTATCTGCAAAATGGATTATGGGACGGAAGACAAATTATACCCGCAGAGTGGATTAAGGAAGCCACTACTTATCAGGTCAAAACCGATCGAGATGGCGATGGGGATAGGTCGGTAGGGTATGGCTATCAATTCTGGCGATGTAGGCATAATGCTTATCGAGGAGATGGAGCCTTTGGGCAGTATTGTATTGTGATGCCTGACCAAGACGCTGTTATAGCTATCACATCTGGTGTTGATAATATGCAAGCTGTTTTAGATGCAGTATGGAAGCATTTGCTAACGGGCATGGTAGATGGAGTGATACAAGAGAAGGACGCTTATAATATGATGCAACAGAAGATAGAAAACTTAGCGTATACCTTAGAAGGTAATACGTCATCACCATGGAAGGATACTATTAATGGCAATACGTATAAACTGGAATCTAATGATTATGGTATAAAAAATGTCACCTTCACATTCCAAGATGATTACATAGAGTTAAGAGTTAATGTGGTGGACAAGGAGTTTATTGTACCCATTGGGATCTCCAATTGGATAGATGGAACCGTTGATGGAGAGTATGGATTCAAAGAAAAAATAAGATCCATGGCAAGATGGCAGCGGCCTGATGTACTAAAGATATTGTACCGTTTTGTAGAAGCAACCTATACATTTGAATATATAACCTATTTTGAAGAAGGTTCTATATCTATAGATTTTATGATTTATCACGGATTTCAGGCTCCAGATAAACCTGTTAGACTCATTGGTAAAAGGGTTAGCAGTTAGTTTAATATTATGTAAATTATTTATATGAAACCTATGAAACATGTAAAATGAATTACACTCTAAATGAGGGGGTAAAAACGACACCCCCTCAATCCAATATATACACTTCCTATTAATACTCACCAAAATATATACACTAAATACCAAAGTATAATAATACAATCAAATTCCAATCCATATTTTATCCATTCTTAAGTCAAATCCCAAACTATTATCTTCAAAACCCTCTCTAGTGTATAAAAAACCTCCTTACATCCTATAATCTACCCGGTTTGAAATTATTACTTCTATCCTATATGATGGTGTTAGTGTATAATGTGTATATTCTTAACAGGAGGTATACACAATGAAAAGCAACAAGGAAAAAATATGTGATTTCTTTAAACTCCATTTTTCTGACGGAGCCGCCAAAGGTTTATCCACTCAGTATCTAACCGAATGCTTTGGTATACAGAGGACAAATATGAGTAGTATACTCAATAGTCTTGTAAAGGAGGGAAGAATAAAGAAATCTAGTGGACGTCCTGTTTTATACTATATGGATAAGGATTTAATGGAAAGCACTAATGATTGTTTTTCCAGCCTCATAGGTTTTGATGGAAGTCTAAAACGTGTGGTTCAGCTAGCCAAAGCGGCAGTTCTCTACCCACAAAGAAGCTTACATACCTTATTAATAGGTGCAACTGGTACAGGAAAAGGTTTTCTAGCAATGCTTATGCATAAATTCGCGGTAGAAAGTGGTGTTTTATCTAAGGATGCACCGCTGATCACTTTTGATTCTAAAGGGTATATTGGCAACCCAACAGGAGCTATTGATGCCATATTAAGTAACAAAGAAATGCAAGCATCCAATGGATGTGTGTTGCTGATTGATAATGCTGAGTGCTTGGATGTAGGAGCTAGAAGTATGATAAGTGCAAGACTTCTTGAAGGAGACCCCCTTGAAACCAGCATCCAAAAGACTATGATTATAATTTCCTGCAACACAACGAATAGAAATGCCTATGAAGATTATGCTTCAAAGGTGCCTATTGTAATAGAGCTTCCGTTACTAAGAGAAAGACCACTGAAGGAACGAATGGAAATCATAAGAACCTTTTTTACACTAGAGTCTGCAAGACTCAATCGTATTCTATGTATCAATGCAGAGGTGTTAAGATGTCTACTGCTCTATGACTGCGAACTTAATGTTTTACAATTGAAAGCAGATATTAAAATTGCTTGTGCGAATGCCTTTGTTCGTAACTATAAAAACAAAGACAAGGAATTTAGAGTGTATATTGGAGATTTTGAGCACCATGTTAGAAAGGGATTTTTGCATTATAAGGCATTCCGTGATGAAATTGAGCAAATGATACCATTTGATTACAGCTATGCCTTTAGTGAATCAACAATGGAAATGAGTGCTATAGATAAAGATAAGCTCAAAAATAGAAGTATGTATGATGATTTAGAAAGGCGTATTATAGAGTTATCCGATCGTGGGATGGATGAAAGCAATATTAGTATGATCATTAGTGCAGAGGTAGAAAATGTTTTTAGACAATATCAAAGCAAGCTGACTCAGGAAATTGTGAATAAAGAACAACTATCAAAGCTCGTGGATATTAGAATAATCTCCATGGTTGAATCATTTTTAGATGAAGCATCGGTTAAGCTTTCTAAAGTATTTCCAACCTCAGTGTTTTATGGGCTGTGCCTACATGTCAATGCAGTTTTAAAACAACAGGATACAATGAATAGTATTCCAACCAGACAGATAACTGAAATTATAGAAAACTTTAAGGCAGAATACACAATGAGCCTTCAATTTGCATCATTGATAGAGGAGGAATTCAGTGTTTCACTACCTATTGATGAAGTTGTTTTAATAACCATGTTTATCTGTTACAAAGCACCAATGGAAGATATTGCTAAGAAGCCGGTTATGCTATTTGCTTTCTATGGAAAAGCTGTAGCAAGCTCCTATATCAATGCGTTAAAAACACTCACACACCATGACAATGTCTATGCTTACGAAATAAACTTCGAGAAGGAATCAGAAGTCATCTATAATGAATTGAAAAACACTATAGTAAAGATAGATAGGGGTGCTGGAGTTATTGTTGTTTACGATATGAGTCTCTTAGGTCCCATGCTAGATACGATTGAAGTAGAACTAAAAACGATAATTAAAAGATTACCTACGAACATCACATCTGTAGGACTAGAGCTGTCAAGAAAGGCTGCTATAGACGAAAATATTGATTCAGTCTTTAACAGCGTATCACATATTCAAACATTGAATAATAAAAAGAAGAAAAAGATAGTAACCCTATGTTCAACGGGAGAGGGTGCTGCTCAGGAGTTGAAAAACTATGTAAAGCGGTATGGAGATGTGAGTGACATGGAAATCGTACCTCTAGGCACTTCGGATACAGAATTACTAAAGGAACAGATATCTGATTTATTGCAGACGGATATCATTCACTGTATAATAGGTACATTTAATCCAAGGCTGTTTGCTATTCCATTTATCTCTATTAGCGATGTTTTATCAGCACCTAAGGCGGCATTGCCATCTATACTGCGGCTTAAACGTATTAAGAAATCTGAAATAAATTTTGATGACGTCTATGCCTACTTAGAAGAACAGCTTATATCTGTAGATATTTCAAAGCTAAAAAGAACACTACCTATGATCATTGAGCAGATCAATGCAAGAATTACGCATATGTCATTAGATTCTGAAGTTGGTTTATTCATTCACATTGCCTGTTGTATTAACCGTATTTTATCTGGTGAACTTATGCCAAAAAATCTAAAAAAAGATGATATTATTGAAAGACATAAAAAGCAGTATAAAGAGTTGGTTAAACTAATAAAACCTATTGAAAAAGCTTTTGGCATTATTTTAAATGATGACGAAGTAGCAAATATACTAACTATAATTAATAAGCTGTAAGGAGGACGACACATGGAAAACAATGAGAAATTAGAAGAGATTTCAATGTTGATTATAGCAAATTCTGGGGCACAGCGTGCGGCTTCATTTGAGGCTTTAGCAGAGGCAAAAAAAGGTAATTATGAAAAAGCTGAAATAAAATTAAAACAGGCAGGGGACTATTTGCAAAAAGCACACGAATCACACAGAGAACTGCTCAAGCTAGATGCAGAAGGCGAAGTTAAATCAATGGGAGTGTTATTGATGCACGCTCAAGATCATATGATGTCTAGTATGCTAGCTGAAGAGCTTATAAAAGAGTTAATCATTCTACATAAAACCATTAAAGGAGGAGACCAGTCATTATGAAAATCATGCTAATTTGTGCAGGTGGTGCATCAACTAGTATTCTTATGAAAAAGATGAGGAAATACGCAGATGAGAAAGGAATTAACCTTGACATTATTGCCCGTAGTATTGGTAATTATGATGAATGTAGCAGTGAATATGACATTATGCTTTTGGGACCACAGGTTGCGTATCAAAAGGAGAGGATTGAGACAGCCACACAAAAACCGGTTACTGTAATTGCTCCCTATGACTACGCTATCGGCAATGTTGAGAACATCTTTCATCAGGTTAATGAAATGCTACTATAAAACCTAAAAATGGTTTATGTCGAATAGCGAAAAATAAGACTAGAAAGGGGATGACTATGTATTCAAAACAAACGATTATTATTAATAAGACTGGATTGCATGCAAGACCAGCATCAGACTTTGTACTGCTTGCAAAGCGTTTTACATCTGACATAACCATAAGGAATGCGGATAAAGCCGGAAAAGCGGTCAATGCAAAATCTATTATGCAGTTGCTTACCGAATGTATTGGTCGGGGTACAACGATTGAGATATCAGCCGATGGTAAAGATGAGACGGATGCAGTCAATCAATTAGTAGAACTCATAGAATCTAATTTTGGAGAGTAGTCTTTTTCATAATCAGATAAACAAAGTATATCTAAAAAAAGAGTAAAGGAGAAGAGCTCGTATGGACAAAATCTATGACAGTAATTTTATGAAGGGTTTACGAAACTTTGGAGAGAAATTTGGATCAAATAAGGCTTTTTCTGCAATATCACAATCTATGATGGGTCTGATGGCAATTATTCTTGTAGGAGCTTTATTTCAGATCATTGCAACTTTGCCAACGCTTTTTAATTGGACAACTACTAATAGTGGGTTTTACAACTTTTTTATGGCACCATACCACTCCACTTTTGGATTACTATCAGTTTTTGTTGTATTTCTAATTGCTTATATCTATTCCAAAAGTCTTGGATTAAAACCTATTCAAAATGGAGTTACGGCACTGGCACTTTTTCTATTGGTTGCTGCTCCTGTGCAGACCGCTTTACTTGCTGATGGAACTACCACAATTAGTTATCTTGATACATCAGCTTTAGGAGGTATAGGACTTTTTGTAGCAATATTAATTGGACTTATATCTGTAAGAATTAAGTATTTCTGTGTGAATAAAAATATAGTCATTAAAATGCCAGAAGTCGTTCCACAGTTTTTGCAGGATTCATTCACAGCCATGATTCCATTAGCTATCAATATACTTTTATGGCACGGCATCAATACGATTCTCAATCATCTATGGTCAATGACGCTCCCTATGGCAATCAACAAAGTTCTATCTTATCCTTTAATGGCACTCAATTCCGTTCCTGGTATTATACTCATGATATTAATAGCAACTTTATTATGGACATTTGGTATTCATGGAACGTTAATTGCTTTTGTTACACTTATGCCTGTTTTTATGCAGGATGTTTCAGCTAATGCAGCAGCTGTTTCAGCTGGATTGGAACCCCAATTCTATCCTTCGCTGCTTTTCTTAACATTACAATGTGCAGGTGGTACAGGTAACTCGATAGGATTTATTTTAATGGGACTACGTAGTAAATCGGAACAAATTAAATCCGTCAGTAAGGTTGCTTTAATACCTGCAGTATTTAATATCAATGAACCAGCAACATTTGGTTATCCAATCATGTATAACCCAATTCTTGCCATACCTTTTATTCTAACACCCATTATTACTTGTATACTCATATGGATTGGATACTTAATAGGATTCTTTAAGCCAGCGTACATTATCATGATGTCACTTATGCCTATTGGTGTTAATGAATTTTTAGGTTCAATGGCTTGGCAAAATTTATTTATTCCAGTGATTGGATTCCTGGTAGGATTAGTCGTCTATTTTCCATTCTTCAAATTATATGAAAAGCAGCTCGTTGAAAAAGAAACAGCAAAAGCAACCCAATAAGAATTCAAAGATAATTTTGATAATAAATCAAAAGCAATCATAAAGAAATGGAGGATAAAACAATGAAGCAAACTTTTCCAAAAGGTTTTTTATGGGGCGGTGCAACTGCGGCAAACCAATGTGAAGGAGCATGGAATGTTGGAGGAAAAGGAGAAAGCACAGCCGATCATTTTACAGCAGGTGATCGAAAGACACCTAGACGTTACACAGCAAAGATAGAGAGTGACTTGTACTATCCCTGTCATGAAGCTATTGATATGTATCATCGGTATAAAGAGGATATTGCATTATTTGCAGAAATGGGCTTTACTATCTATAGACTGTCTATTGCGTGGACACGGATATTTCCAAATGGTGATGATAAAGAGCCAAATCAAGAGGGTATAGAATTTTACAGGTCATTATTTATGGAGTGTAAAAAATACGGGATAGAGCCATTAGTAACACTTTCTCACTATGAAATGCCGTACCATCTTGTCAAAGAATATGGTGGATGGGCTAACAGACAATGCATTGACTTTTTCACAAAGTATTGTGAAGTTGTATTTAAAGAGTATAACGGACTAGTAAAGTATTGGCTTACCTTTAATGAAATCAATGTTATGATGCAGCCGTTTGGTGGTTTAATGGCAGGAGGAATTACATCTAGTGAAGATGTAACTCTAGATATAAAAACAGATTTTAAAGAAACGCCAGAAGAAAAAAACAGACGTTTTAACGCCCTACATAATCAATTTGTTGCTAGCGCAAAAGTAGTTAAATCTGCGCATGATATAAATCCTGAATACCAGGTTGGATGTATGCTAGTATGTATCGTTTCTTATCCTTTTACACCTAATCCTTCGGATGTTATTGCTACGCAGAGAGCAATGCAGATTAACAACTATTTATGTGGCGATGTGATGGTTAGAGGTCAATATCCATACTATGCTAAGTCATTCTTTGACCAAGAAGGCGTAACAATAGAATTTGCAGACGGAGATGAGGAAGTACTTAAGGCTGGATGCGTTGATTTTTACACCTTTAGCTATTATTCATCTGGATGCATAAGTACGGATGAATCTGTATTGAAAACAGCGGGCAACATGGTATTTGGTGTTGCTAATCCATATTGTAAAGCAAGTGACTGGGGCTGGCAGATAGATGCAGATGGATTACGCTATATACTAAACGAATTATATGGTCGCTATGAAATACCTTTAATGATTGTAGAAAATGGTTTGGGTGCAATAGATACGGTAGAAGAAGATGGAAGCATTCATGATCCGTATAGAATTGAATACTTACGCCAGCATATCAAGGCGATGAGGGAAGCCATTGAGGATGGAGTCGATTTAATTGCATACACACCTTGGGGCTGTATCGATCTAATTAGTAATTCTACTGGTGAAATGCATAAAAGATATGGTATGATTTATGTAGATAAGGATAACGATGGTAATGGCACATTGAAAAGAACGCGTAAGGATTCATTCTACTGGTATAAAAAGTGTATCATGTCCAATGGTGCTGATTTAGACTAAAAGGGGGATAACTTCATGTACATGACAAGGATAGTTATTCATTTGAGGATTTACCATTGATAAAAAAACCATTTGATAAAACTAAGTATAAAGCGATAGCATTTGACTTAGACGGTACACTTCTAGATTTTGGTGAGATGTCTCAGATAACAAAGCAAGCGATAGAATTGCTGAATAATCAGGGCATTACAATCATTATCTCAACAGGACGTGGTATACCGATTATACCTAATGAAATCCTAAAACTAGCTAGTGTTCGCTATATTGTTTCTTCCAGTGGTGCCTGTGTGACTGATCTTTCAAACAAGAAAGTGTTATTGAACCAGCCCATACCAAAACAAACAGCAATAGATGTTCTCAGGTGTATCAAACCATATCATGCAGTTGCTAGCGTTTTTTATCCGAAAATAGCTGTTTATACAATAAGCTGTCTTAGAGCCATGAAAAAAAGAGTTAATAAAAATAAAAAAAAGAAAACTCATTTTAAGCCATCCATCAAGCTAACTTGGAATCTAATCAAGACTATTAAAAAACAGCTTGCACCAATAGAAAAGCTAAACTGTTATTTTAATTCTAAAGAGCAGTGTGCCAATGCAATTGCACAGTTAAAACAATATCAGTCAGTAGAAGCCATAACAACATTAGGTGATGATATTGAGATTAATGCATCAGGTGTTAATAAAGCATCAGGTCTAAAATCGCTTTGTAATCATCTTGGTATTGATATAAGAGAAGTTGTTGCTTTTGGAGACAGCCAGAATGATGCATCTATGTTTCGTTCCTGTGGTTATTCCGTGGTTATGGGTAACGCAGAAAATAAAATAAAATCCATGGCTGATTATATTGCATTTGATGCGGCACATGATGGTGCAGCGCGTGCGGCTTGTGATTTGTTTGAGATTAACCTTAAGGGTATGTAATGCTATCGTTTTAATAAGGATGCGGTCTATATATTCTATAGTTCGCATCCTGTCATATTTAAATCTGTGATTACAAGTCTGGATCGTATTTCTCATATTATCCTTTTACAGCACCTGCGGCTAACCCTTCCGTAATTTGCTTTTGAAGTAAAATATAGAAGATTGTAATAGGTATAACCATCATAACAACAGCAGATGCAAGAACGGTTATGTCATTTGAGAATTCGCCCTTAAACATATAGAGACCTGTAGCAAGTGTACGCATTCCGCGTTTTGTTGTAAATAAATAGGGATGAACAAAATCATTCCATACAAATAGGCTGTTCAGCATTATAACCGTTGCTAGAGAGGGTCTAGACATTGGAATAATCACTGTAAATATATATCTAAAGTATCCGCACCCATCCATAAAAGCAGCTTCATCCAAATCCTTTGGAATCATTTTTATGAATGCGGTTAAAACAAATACGGCAAAAGCAATACCAATGCCAGTATAATAAAGAATCATACCATAATACGTATTGGTCAGCTTAAGAGCTGACATAATTTTATATAGAGGTATCAAAGAAGGCGGTAATATTAGTGTAGAAGTTAGTATCAAGAATAATACCTTATGATATCTCACTCTTTGCCTAGCGATGACATAGGCTATAAAAATTGAAAATATTGCAATAAAAACGCTAGAAAGTGTTGAATAAATAATACTGTTCATTAAGTTTAACAGCATATTGGATTTAGTAAAAGCCTTTATATAGTTGCCAAATGCCCATATATCTGGTAAACCAATAGGATCTGCAAAATAATTGCTTTTTGTCTTAAAAGAAAGAACTATGATACCAAGGATGGGATACAGGTAAACAATAGCTAACACGATGAAAAATAGCCCTAAAACAATTTTAAAATACTTACTATGTATACGAATCATAGGTTTACTTCACCTCTAATCTGTCTCAAACTTATTCATAATTCGTAAAATTACCATGGAAAGAAGAATGATGATGAAAAATTGAATAACATTTAATGCAGATGCATAACCATGTCGTCCAAATGAAAAAGCTTCATTAAATATCAGTACAGGTAGGTTTTCTGTACTTCTTATTGGTCCGCCAGTTGTCATTAAGAAGATGACATCAAATAGCTTTAGTGATCCAATCAAAGAAAGCAAAATATTTATAGTAAATGAGGGAACCAACAAAGGGATAATAATGTATTTAATCTTTTGATATAAGCTGGCACCATCTATATCCGCAGCTTCTATGCACTCAGCAGATATCTGTTTTACATTGGTATAATAAATAATCATAGCATAGCCTAAGGACGACCATACCTGAACAAAAATGATAGAATAAATAGCTATATCTGGATCGCCAAGTAGGTTAACCTCTAATCCTAATTGTGCAAATAAGTAGCTCATCACACCAAAGTTTGGGTTCATGAGTAATCCCCATATGGTAGAGATGATGAAAATACCTAGTACTTGTGGGAAAAAATATAAGGATCGAAAGAAAGCGTTAAATTTACTTTTCGTACATAAGAAGATCGCAATAAAAACAGCTAAGAAGTTTTGAATAACGGTTATACAAATCCCATAAATAAATGAGTTCTTAATAGCATTGAGTGTGATGTTAAACTCAGTTGTAAAAATACGCTTAAAATTATCCAAACCAATAAAATTAACATTAGAATTAAAACCATCATAATCTGTAATTGAAAAATAAAAATTATAAAAAATGGGTATGACAACAAAAATAAGTACTAATAATAACCCTGGGAGCATACTGACATTTGGCTCCCAATTTTTAAACCTATTTTTTTTAAAAATTATTGACTGCTTCATCTATTAATCACCTCTTTTTAAAGTAGAATGAGATAACCGTTATCCAAAAGCTATTCATTCTATAGATTTAACGCTTTAGAACATTTATCAAAAATTTTTTGTATAATCAATAGAGTATCATTGAGAACCCCGTTTTTTCTGTTTATTAATCTTAGAATAATCAATATAACTATTCTATTTCATTTACATCAATTAAGAGATAAGATTTTGCATCCTTAAATGAATAAAGAGAGGGTGAATAGTATTAGCTGTACAGCGAGATAGGATAATACTATTCACCCTTGACCGTTTACCTTATAGCTAAGTTTTCTTTTCTATTACCTATATAGTAGGGGGGACTATACATTAAACAAACGATTTAAATTAATTTTGAATGGCATCAACTTTATCTTGCATAAATTGAGCGACTTGTTCAGGAGTTTTTATCCCAACTGCCATTTCTTGAAAAGTCTGCCATGGATCTAGACCAGATCCTGGTGGATATAACTGATCCATAAATTGTACATTATTTCCTAAAAGTTTTGCAATTTGTGTAAGGAGTGGGTCGTTAAATTCAATCCCATCCTGAGTTGGGAGAGCTTCAACGCCTATAATATATCTCTTATAGTTTTCTGGTCTTGATATATAATCAAGAAATAGTAACGATTCTTCAACATGTTGAGATTTATTGTTGATAGCCCAGCAGATACCATACTTAACAGGTGCTATTAGCTTGTCTGTTGCTTTTTCGCCGGGGATAAGGAAAGTACCAACTTCAAATTGTGGTTCTGCATCTTGTATGGCTAGAGACATCCATGAACCATCAACCATCATACCTGCTTTACCTTGAGCAAATAGGATAGGTGCATCCCCATAAGCGATACCTAATGCATTTTCATCAAAGCGAGAGTATAAATCTTGGGTTTTTGTTAACATGTCTACAAATATCTGATCCGTAAATTTTGCTTCACCATGAGTTACTTTTGTATAAAAATCTTTATCTAAGTTTCTTAAATTGTTAGCTTCAACTGCAAGCATAGGCATATTGATTGGCCAGCCTTCCTTACCGCCAAAGGCAAAGGGTGATATTCCAGCTTCTGCTAGCTTATCTGCTGCCTCAATAAATTCATCCCATGTTTGAGGTTCTTCTATCCCATGTTCTGCAAACATATCTTTATTGTAGAATACCACATCGGTATTAAGTGTTGCAGGAATAGCTAGAACCTTCTCTTCATAAATAGCATTTTTGTCTATGGTCGAAGGATTATAGTAGCTAATAAATTCTTGACCCGTTAAATCATAGAGTGCGTTTCCAGTTAAAACACCAGGCATTTTATTAATCAATTGCCCAAGTGGATCTACTGCTACAACGTCTGCTTCGCCACTTGTTAAACGAGAACTCAAAGCACTGGTATAATTTGCTGAGTTTGAATCAATTTCTACCGTGATATGAGGATATTCCTTTTGAAAATCAGCGATTAATTCATCCATAATCTCTGCATCTTCAACACGCCAGTGCATGACAGATAGTGTGACGTCCTTTTTTTCTGGAGCATTTGAATCTGGGGTTTCATTCTGCGAGGAAAGGTTTGGAGCTGTGTTTTCATTCGCATTATCTTCGCCGCTTTTGCAGGCAGTGATAGAAAATAAAACCGTTAATGCCATAAATAATGTCATAAGTTTTTTCACAATTATGCCTCCCTTTAGTAAGTCTTGATGGTATCATTATATAGTGATAAGGATTTAGGAACAATGTTATATTTTTAGTTGAGACTTGCAATTTTTTTGTTTAATTACTCCAACTCAATTCTTTTGTTCTTTATTGTGTTCGTACATTATTTTATCTTTATATTGCTTCGGTGTTACTCCAACCATTTTTTTAAACACTTTATGAAAATAGGTATAATCAGAAAACCCTACATGAAAGGGAAGCTTCTGTAAGTTTATATTTGGATCAAAAGCAATCATTTCTTTGGCATGTTCAATTCTTCTTTCGCTAATGTATTTGTTAATATTCTTACCGGTTTCATCCTTAAACTGTTTACTTAGGTAGGAGGCATTCATATAGAAATAAGTTGATATCTGACTTAATCCAATATTGCTCGCATAATTCTTATCAATATAGTTTTTAATCATGGATGATATGGTTTGCTTTTCTTTCTTTTTCTTATACATTTCTGTACACTCTAATAATAAAGATAACACTTGGTTTTCTAAAGCATCGATGGATTTATAGCTCAGAAGTGTTATCTGATTGTTAATATTTTGCATGAGAAGATGAGCTTTTTGATCAATTTCATGATCTGTTTTTAAAACAAGATAACATAAATCCGTAAACAGTAGTTTAATCGTAAAAATATCTATATTCTCTAAGGATAAATACTTTTGGATGATCGCATGTGTTTTTTTCTCCACACCATAAATGTTTCCAGCTGTTACATCTAATAAAATCTCTTTTTTAAATTCGTCAAAGTCTATTAAATAGGATTTTTTTTGTTTAGCATCATGGCTTAGAATAATATTTTGATCAATGAGACCATAAACGCTGTTTCTCTTAGCTTCATAAAAACTTTTCTTAATATCATCATAACAAGTGATCAGATCTCCAATAGAAAAAATCATACGTTCATAGTTAGAAAATAGATGCTGATGTGACTTTATTGCTTTTACAACATGTGTTTCTAGTACAGAAGTACTCACTTGAGCAAAAGTATAAAAAACAAGGATGGTATCTCCCATATGCTCAAAAAGTACACCATTAAAATAACGGTGATGTTCATTGATCGTTTGACAAAAGACCTTTAATTCATATTTGCTTTCCACCTGATACATATAAATGAAAAACATTTTTAACTCATTGAGCCTAAGATGGCTGACATCATCGAGTGAGAATAGAATATCACTTCCAAAATTTGATAACTCTTGTTTAATTAGAGAAATCAGCACCTTATCTCCAACGATTTCTGTCTGTTGATTCTCATTTAAAGTCTTCACAGCCTTCATTAGTATATGATTTAATTCATTTTGGTCAATAGGCTTAAGTATGTAGTCTAATACCCCGTTTTTCAATGCTGCTTTTGCGTATTCAAACTCATCGTAGCCGCTCACAATAATGGTTTGAATAACCTTGGGCTTTTGATTTAATTGTTCTAATAATTCTATACCATTAATTAAAGGCATACGAATATCGGTGATTACTATATCAACATCTTGTTCGTCTATAAAGTCTAAAGCTTCTTGTCCATTGGAAGCTTCTCCGGCATAAGTTATCGGCATGGCATCCCATCTTATCATTTTTTTTATAGCAGTCCGTATCAAAGTTTTATCATCTACAATGAGTATTTTATACATTTTCATTCACCTTTTTTAGGAGTGTCATGGTTACACAGGTCATCTTATTTTCTATTGAAAATTGAATACCACATGAACCCTTGTAATACAATTTCAATCGGTTGTTAATATTAGAAAGACCAATGGATTTATTACTATTAATGCCTTGGATGGGTTCATTGTTTCTTAACTTTTTATTGATTTGACGCATGTGTTCTTGTTGTATCAGGACACCTGTATTCTTTATTTTAATTATTATTTTTTCTTGAGCTTCTTCAACACTGATAACAATAGTTTCATTTGTATCGGATGGTTCAATGCCATGGTAAATTGCATTTTCTACTATAGGTTGAAGCAGCAGCTTGATCGTATAGACCTTTAACAGGCTAGGTTCTATATTATAGATGACCTTGAATTTATTATCATACCGTGTGTTTTGCAACTTTACATAATTATTAATATGATCAAGTTCCTCTTTTATTGTTGAAAATTCACGACTTTGATCTACGCTGTATCGAAACATCTTAGTTAACTGCTGTATCATTTGTGATATTTCGGTATTATCATTGATAATAGCTAAACAGTTAATGGATTCTAAAGTGTTGTATAGAAAATGTGGGTTAATTTGTGATTGTAGAGCTCTGAACTCAGCATCCTTATTTAGGAGACGAAGCTGGTATTCTTGTGCTATAAGTGTATCTATCTTCTCAACCATAACATTAAAGCTCGCACCTAGCATAATCATCTCTTCTGTTTTCAATTGACTCAGACTAACCTTTTCTTTAAAATTTCCTTTTTGCACTTTCTTCATAAAATCTCTTAAGTATATAATGGGTTTTGTAATATTTAAAGACAGCTCATAGGATGTTAATAGCAAGAGGAGCATACAGATACACGTAGCTAATCCAACAGGTATCATCGCTCTTGTTATATCGTTTGTCAAAGTACTGGTATCTTCTATAATGATATATCTCCAATCAGAAAACTTACTCTCATAGATGATGTACTTTTCATGAATGTTCTCATGATTAATAGGTATATTATAGATATCCTTAAACTGCTTTGAGTAATTTTTGTCATCCGTATCATAGACTATCGTATCAGATTTATCTACAATAACCACCGAGTTATTATTTGAATGTAAAAAAGATTTTAAAGCATTAGGTTTGATATCAATAAAGAAAATCCCCTTTAACTCTAGCTTATCATAATCCCAAATTTTACGTGCAATAGTTATAACATAAGGATCTTCTATCGTTTCTTTAAATCCTTGGTCATGGGTTGGAATTACAAAATTCTGCTTATTACTGTTGATGAAATCTTGAATCCATTTTTCTTCTTTAATGTTATAATTAGGCTCAAATGTCCATTTCATTCGATATCTATTAGAGGTGTAATATAACCATTCATCAATCTTATAAAAGTATACACCCTCAACATCTGGTCTTAAGCCTACTAAACTAAGAGAGAAGTCATCAAACATAGCACTTTTCTTAAGAATTGAATACATGGATGTAGTATCATCTTTTAAAATTGCTTGAATGGTAGCTTCATCTAATGAAGCAATTTTGGTCAATCTTTCAAACTCAGACATATAAATACTTAGATTGGCATCTAGCATTTTCATTAGGTAGACTTGTTCTTTTTCATAATTCTCTTTTGTAATTTGAACAATGTTAAGATAAGCAGTTATACTAATAATAATCACTGGAATAATAAAAACAAATATAAATGAAGCAATCATGCGGGTAAAAATACTTTTTCTTTTAATTTTTATCATCACACATCACCTTGCTATAAGAATCCTATCGTAGTATTCATTTTTTGTTTACTATAATTTTAACTTAAATTAAGATGAAAAAAAATGTGTTTTTTTTTGGATAAACTTGAATAGTTTTTGTTTCAAATGCTATAATGCCATAGTTAAGCCATTAGTAGTCATAGATAAAAGAAAAGATTACCACATAATTTATGAATAATTCTCTCTCATGCCTTTATCTTAATAAGTTGAAGGTATAGTAATTATCCACAACTTATCCACAGCCTTAAAGGCGTACGATACCTAAAGCCAGCTAATGTTATACACAATATATAGTAGTAAAAATATAATCATATACAAGATATAAAAAATGTTTTTGAGTCTTCCTATTTTTTTTACTAAGTACCTGTAACACACTATAACCCCTACTAAACAAGGTCTTTTAGGGGGTTATGGAGCTAATACGATTGACTCTTGACCGTTCAACCTAAGCTAAAATTTTGACTGTCTTTTCTCAACCATTTTGAAAGAATTTTTTTATTGACAAAGCCCCACAAATATGATAATATATCTTTTGTTGACTCTCTGGAGGGATTCCCGAGTGGCCAAAGGGGGCAGACTGTAAATCTGTTGGCTCAGCCTTCGAAGGTTCGAATCCTTCTCCCTCCATAGCTGCCGGAGTGGCGGAATTGGCAGACGCACAGGACTTAAAATCCTGCGATCGTTTAGATCGTACCGGTTCGACTCCGGTCTCCGGCATTGCTTATGAATAGTCAGCGGTTAGCCCAGATAGCTCAGTCGGTAGAGCAGAGGACTGAAAATCCTCGTGTCGGTGGTTCGATTCCGCCTCTGGGCATCATAATCATGCGGGTGTAGTTCAATGGTAGAACACCAGCCTTCCAAGCTGGATACGTGGGTTCGATTCCCATCACCCGCTTACGCGTGAGTGGCTCAGTGGTAGAGCATCGCCTTGCCAAGGCGAGGGTCGCGGGTTCGAATCCCGTC
>JANQFZ010000075.1 GCA_028277605.1 Vallitaleaceae bacterium
GAGTATGTTAATTCTATTGAACCGCCAAGTACCGAACGGTATGCTTGGTGGTGTGAGAGGTCGGTAATTGAATTAATCAATTACCTCCTACTCGATTGAAGCTTTATCTACGTTTCAAGAATATTTCAACGAGGCTATGCCAATAATAAAGGGGAAAATATATAAAAGAGGTGGTATTTTGAAAGCAAGAGATATTATGACGACAGATGTTGTTTCAGTAAGTGAAGGTTCTTCTATTGTAGAAGCGGCGCAAAAAATGAAGCGTGCAGATGTTGGTTCTCTTCCTGTAGAAGAAAATGATAGAATTGTTGGTATTGTAACGGATAGAGATATAGTACTTAGGAATGTAGCCGACGAACACGATCCAAACCGTGAAACCTGTGGAGAAATTATGTCTACAGATGTGGTTGCTGTTGACCCAGAAATGAGTGTAGAGGAAGTATCAAGATTAATGTCAAGTCATCAAATCAAGAGAATACCAGTTGTGGAAAATGATAGAGTGGTTGGTATGATTTCATTAAAGGATATTTCTCAAACGAGAGACTTACAAGATGAAGCTGCAGAAACACTTAATGATATCACTGAAAGTGATTCAGATAATAAAACGACCTTCTAATCCATTGCTTTTTAACAATTGAAACGCCTCTGAGCCTACTGCTTAGAGGCGTTTGTTGTGTTGTTCATTTTTTCTGTAACCAATATCTGTATTACGGAAGCAATAGGAACAGCTAATATCATGCCTGTTCCACCAAATAAGCCCCCTCCAATGGTAACTGAAGCAACTATCCAGAAGGGTTTTAGTCCCACGGATTGACCTAAGACCTTAGGACTTATCACGATATTGTCAATCTGCTGCATAACAAGTATAATAGCAAGTAATGCAACAGCTTCTCCAAATCCCGAAAATATAGCAATCAGAATACAAGGTATGGTGCCAAAAATCGGTCCAATATAAGGAATAAGATTGGTTATACCTATGATAAAGCCCATCAATGATGCATATGGAATATTTAATGGAAAGATTGCATTAACAATGGGTATGGATACTGTCACTAATAAGCCTAAGATAAAACAGGTGTATAACTTTCCTAATAAAAATTTTTTAATGGATACATCGGTTATGTCTAAGACCTTGATTACACGGTTTGCATGTTTTATAGGTGTGAATGTTCTAATAAATTGATAGATTCTTGATTTTATTTCAGTCGTATCTCTTAGAGCGTAAAAGGCCATAAAGAAGGCTAAAAATATTAAGGCTATATTTCCTATAAGACTGGTGACAGATGAAATCGCTCTTGTAAAAACATTTAACAGATTACTAGAGAACGAAACCAGTGAGTCTTGAAGATTAACGACAAATTCATTGATTTCTTCATCAGTCATCCACCCTTTATCTTCAATCCACTCTATACCATCGTTTATCTGTTGAGTGTAAGCATCAATATTGTTAGTAAAGGTATCAACACTTGATTTAATGCCTGGTACGATAAGCATGATAAAGAAAGCAATAAAACTAAATACAATCAAAAAAGCCAAAACAACACTTAGTTTATGACCTAACTTAGTTTTGGTTTTAATAAAATTAACGATAGGACTCAGCAGGTAAATAATAATACAAGCGTAAAGGAATGCTCTTAAAGCATTCAAAAGCCAAGGAATATAGTTGGTTCCAAATATAAATTTTGCAATTAAAAATACTACTATGATAAATGGTATAAGCATATAAGGATCAAAGGGCAGTTGTTTTTTGAATTTATTCATTATATTCCTTCCTTAGAGTTAGTATATATCTATTTTATATGATTATAATAGGATATACAATATTTTTTTAATCTATCCATAAACAATACAATCAGTAACACACTTAAATGGATAAGAAAATGCTAGAAAAAATTTTAAATTCTAGATGTTAGTAATGATTGTTATGATAAACTAGATGATTTTATGGGAGGGATTCATATGATTCGACAGTTATTAAAGATAGGGGATACCATAGGTGTCATTGCACCTTCTAGTCCAGTTGAGTATTCAAAAGCAGATTTAGCTAGGCAGGGTTTACTTAATTTAGGATTTAAAGTAAAGATGGGCAAAAGCTGTTATAGTAGCCACGGCTATTTAGCTGGAAGCGATGCTTTAAGAGCTTCTGATGTCAACAGCATGTTTTTAGATGAGTCAATACAAGGTATCCTATGTCTAAGAGGCGGTTATGGAGCATCTAGAATACTTCATTTACTAGATTACGACAGTATAAGTAAGCATCCAAAGGTCTTTATAGGGTTTAGTGATATAACTGCACTACATATCGTTTTCAATCAAATATGTGGTTTTGCAACCTATCACGGTCCTATGGTAGCTATCAACATAGCTGATTCGTTTGATCCATTTTCTAAAGAAAGCTTACTGAATGCCATAACGAGTCAAGAGCCTCTTAAGATACTGAACCCATCCAATGAACCGATACCATGTCTTGCAGAAGGAGAAGCTGCAGGCGAGATAGTAGGTGGTAATCTATCTCTTATATCAGCTAGTCTAGGAACACCTTATGAGATAGATACTAGGAATAGAATTCTTTTTCTAGAAGGTATTAACGAAAGACCATATAGAGTAGATAGAATGCTGACTCAGTTATTTTTGTCGAGGAAACTTGATGAAGTTGCTGGCATTCTATTAGGAGATTGGTCTAAATGCGAACCATTAGAAGGAGAGAAAAGTTTGTCCTTAATGGATGTTTTTAGAGATAGATTATTACCATTAAAAAAGCCTGTTCTGTATCATTTGAAAACCGGTCACTGCAAACCCATGATTACGCTTCCTTTAGGAGTTAAAGCCTATATGAATGCTTCAGAGGGAGTGCTTGTGATCGAGTAGATGTGAGACGGTTGTTTTCTCACATCTACTCAATTATTTTTGAGCTTACAGATATGGAGTAAAGTTGAGTTATAAATACTTTTTTATTGTTGTAAAAAAACTTTATCATCTTTAATGATAAACTCAAAGTGTTCATTTGTATCATTTTTACTAGAAATAACAAAACCATTTTCTTGCTGGTTTGTTTCTATAAATTGCTCAATATTATTATCAATGATCAACATATTACCAAATAGTTGAATTCCAGTATCTCTTTCAATGCTTATATCAAAATTGTTGGTTGGTATCCATTGATTATCTATTAGTTTCCATAAAGATAAAAAGAGTGGAAAAGGTTTATGGCTTGTTAAATACCCACCTGATAACATGATTGTATCGTTATCTTTATCTACTATAACAATGTCCTCTACATTTTCAGCACCCTGTACATTTAATATTTGAACAAAAAGTCCTTGTTCATCCCACCATTGTATAATTGTCCATTTTCTTTCAAGTGTTCCAAATAACTCTGATAATCCATCATATCTAATGATTCTTATTGTTCTATCATCTTTCTGTTTGGTCTTAACTACTATATTGTTATTCAAAGCCTCTTCGAGCTCATCATTGTTTAATAATGTACTTTCTTTTGCTTCAAGAAATTTCATAAGAATCTCAATATACTCTAAGGACATTTCAACTCTTTTATCATGCGTATTGTTACTATCAATAATATCATTTTGCATGTTGTTCAGTAAATTAATTTGAGGTTCTAAACTAGATGAATTACCTAAATTTGAACACGAACTAAATATAAAAACAACAACAAATACGACAATTACCCCATGTATTTTCAAATGTCAACCTCCTTAATGATTACTCAAAATTATCATATGTTATACCGTATTCCTCTTCTATATCATATAATTTTCCGTGAACAGCTCCAGTACCATTGACAATAGTAAATTTCCTTGATGAGACATCATTTTTATAAACTGGCTTTGATTTGTCAACAGCTGCTTGTGCCAAAAGTTTTAAAACTTCTTGTTCACTAAGTCCATTACTTATCTGATTTTTTATATTTTTCCTTGCAGCACTTTTAACATCCCAATTTTGAACGGCAATATCTAAAGCTAATGAGAGCCCTCTTTCTGATTTCAGTCCATAGTCATTGACTATTTTATAAGCTTGGTTAATATATTTAGACATAGCCTCTCTCTGTATTGCTTGAAATTCAGATGTCTCACACAGCATTATCAATTGTTTTTTCCATTCTGATTTTAGATACTTTCCATCATTAATAGATTTTGCCCAAGATAATTGAGTAGACTTCGATGAATCTAACATATTAACAACACTTTTATAATCATCACCAAATATTTTTTGTGCCAAATCATTATTGTTTTCAAAAAATTGCTTTAACAGGGGTTGTAAAGTTCCACTACCGATATTCCATTGAAAAATTCCCATTGAAATACCTTGACCATCAGAGTTTCCTGTGACATTAACATAACCACTTCCTTCAAAACTAGCAGTTAACAGAATAGCTTCGTTTAATGAGGTAAGTTGGTTTGTCCCCCCCTCTTCATCAGTAGGATCAACCTCTGTTTCAGTATCAACTACTATAGCTTCTTCGCTGGTCTCAATATATTCATTACTTGGTAATGATTCATTATCATTATTAATCATTTCTTTAATACTTTCAAAGAAGTCCTTTATGTGTTTTATACTTGAAGTAAATCCCTTGTTGATACTATCAAATATGTCTTCAAAGAATGACTTATCCTCGTCTTTTTGTTCCAATAAATTATAGTTTTTTTTAGTTATTGGTATATCTATCCCAGTTAATCTAGCTAATTTTAATTCTATTTCCTGATAAGCTTTCTCAGCTGTTCCAATAAATGCTGCTGAATGATATATATTTTCTTTACATCTAGCAATTGCTTCGCATATAATCATGAAATCCTTGTCAATATTGTTTCTACTTCTTACATCCCAATCTAAAGAATACCTTGTTGTTGAAAAACTGTCTGTTATTTGTCCTGTTTTTGAAGCTATATTTTTCATCTCAGCTTCTATGTCTTTCATTCTATTAAGTTGTACGGATATTTTTGACATAATCTCCCTCCAAGTACTTAATTTTAAAATTAATTATGATATAAACCATTTTATAAGTTTTCTTTAAGAAATAAGTTTTAAATAATTTATTATATTTATCATACAACTTTTAACAATTTATTTCAATAATTTCTGACGAAATGCAGGTTTTTTTCAGAGGGAGTGCTTGTGATCGAGTAGATATTACATATAGTTGGTAAGATAATATTGACATACACAAGCAGTACGTTATACTGATAATGAGTTTATATGGATAAAAGAGATGGTGAAGATAAATGTCTAAGTTAAAAATACTTGTGGTGGACGATGAAAAGGAAATAGCCGATCTGGTTGCTATACATTTAATGAATGAAAACTATGATGTCATTAAACTCTATGATGGAGAAGACGTTTTAAAAACACTAAGTCATCATGTCATAAGCCTTATTGTCCTTGATATTATGATGCCAAATATTGATGGACTTACCCTATGTAGAAAAATAAGAGAGAAACATAACATACCGATCATTATGCTTAGTGCTAAATCAATGGATATGGACAAGGTCATAGGATTGTTAAATGGTGCGGATGATTACATGACAAAGCCCTTTAATCCCGTTGAGCTTACTGCAAGAGTAAAGGCACAGCTCAGAAGATTTATTAATCTAAACCCTAATGGGATATCTCATGACAATAAAGACATTATTGAAGTAAGAGGTCTTACTATTGATAAACATAAGCACAGCGTTACCTTATATGATAAAGAAATAAGCTTAACCCAAAGAGAGTTTCAAATACTTTATTTACTCTCATCAAATCCTAATAGAGTTTATGGCTCAGAAGAACTGTTTGAAACCATATGGAAAGATAAGTATTATGAAGCTGCTAATAACACGATTATGGTACACATAAGACATTTACGTAAAAAACTTGGTGATAATTCTAGAAATCCCAAATTCATAAAAACAGTATGGGGAGTGGGATACAAAATTGAAAAATAATTTTTTTCAAAGCTTTAGGTTTAGAATGATAAGCATGTTCATAGCAAGTGGCATTATAGCAGGAGGTATTACCGCTTTAGTGTATTACGGACTTTCTTCCTATTATCAAGCTAATGCTTCCTTTGGAGATAATTTATATCATATAAGGAATTATATAAGAAGAATAGGGGACTTAAATGTATTTCTATTACTATTTCTTCCTTTATTCTTTATATGTTTTTTAATCTTTACACGACATTATACAACTAGGTTCAAAAGTATTGCTGAAGGGATCTCACAGATTGCAGAGGGTCATTTTAATATAGCGATCCCTGTGAAGTCAAAGGATGAGATAGGTATTATAGCAAAGAATGTTAATACAGCAGCTTCTAATCTAAAAAAAGCTGTTGAATCAGGTGAATATGCTAAAAGCAGTAAAGACAGGCTTGTTGTCAATATTGCGCATGACTTAAGAACGCCCCTTACTTCTATTAGTGGTTATCTTGATCTGATTATTAATAATCAATCTCTACCTACTGATAAAATAGAGCATTATGCTAAGATAGCTTATAATAAATCTATTAGAATGGAACGCCTGATTGAAGAACTATTTGAATTTACAAAGTTTAATTATGGTGATACTGAAATGGTAAAGGAAAAGATTGACTTATCCTATCTAATAAAGCAAGTAATGGAGGATTTTTTACCCATCTTAAGTAAAAATGATTTAGAAGGAAGACTTTTTATTAAGGAGAGTCCTATCTATAGTAAAGCTAACGGAGATTTAATTGCACGGGTATTTGACAATATCATTAGTAATGCTATCCGTTATGGCAGCGAAGGACGATATGTGGATATTGAGCTTTATAAGGAAGATGATGAGGCAGTTTCACGTATTATCAATTATGACAGTCTTATACCCGAGGAGGAGCTTGATACTATATTTGAGACTTTTTATCGCGTAGAAAAATCACGATCCACAAAAACAGCTGGCTCAGGTTTGGGGCTTGCGATAGCAAAGAATATCATAGAAATGCATGAAGGTCGAATTACAGTAGAAAGTAACTATGAACATACCGTGTTTGAAATTAGACTTAAAGCTTTAACTTAAGAAATAATTAAGAAATTCTTAAGTATAAAAACCAATTCTATATAGAAATTTTTAGTATAGTTTTTATAGGATTTAAATCATAACCAAGGAAGGGATAAGCCTATGAAATACTCTGCTAAAAATTATCACTCTACTAAAAAAAATCATAAGAAAAAGAAAAATAAAGGCAGTAAATTATTAAAATTTCTTTTGATTACAGCGTTTATTGTACCCTTATATGCTATAACCTATGCTACAACACTGCAACCTTTAAATGAAATTCATGATAATAATTCTACCATAAACCAAGCTGAGTTATCACCGAAAAGTGTTGTTTATTCATCCTCCAATCAATATAGTGATCCACTTGCTGACTTATCAAAAGAATACAAAAATATAAATACTATTTTAGAAAATATAGAGGATTATCCTGATGAGCTTTTAGATCTCATATTGAAGAACCATGAGACAATCGATTTCGTAATGGATTATCCTAATTGCTATCCCTTAAGTGAAACTGAGGCTGATATTGATATAAGCAGTGTTTATGTAGAAGGGGAAATACCACTATTTTTGCAATGGGATAAGCGGTGGGGTTATTATGACTATGGTGAAGATATGATAGCAATTAATGGCTGCGGACCAACAGCTTTGTCAATGGTGATCGTTGGATTGACAGGAGATACTAAACAGAATCCTAAAGTGATAGCAGATTACAGCCGTGAAAATGGATATTATGATGAAACATACGGCACCAGCTGGTCTCTAATGTCTGAAGGGTCAGCAGCATTCGGTTTAGTATCAAGGGAACTGCCTTTAAATGAGAATTTAATCCGAGCAGTCTTAAAGAGAGGCGAACCTATTATAGCGAGTATGAGAAAAGGAGAGTTCACAACGACAGGGCATTATATTGTATTAACAGGAATCAATAAAGAAGGAAAAGTTCTAGTCAATGATTCCAACAGTATTGAAAGAAGTAATAGGGTATGGGATATGGATGTCTTTATGAAGCAAACCAAAAACCTATGGAGTTTTTCCAATGGGGAGTAGGGCTGAGGTAATTAAACTTGAGGACATTTATTATGAGAAGAAGGAGCTGTTAGAGGATGAATAGCTTCGACTTAATTAGAATGTCCTTTTCAGGCTTATGGAGAAGAAAAATGCGTACTATACTTACCGTACTAGGGGTTATAATCGGTAGTTCATCGATCGTTGTTATGATGTCCCTTGGTATAGGTATTGAAAAGTCGGTTAAAGATTCTATCAGTACAATGGGCAGTATCAATACAATAACCGTTAATGCTGGATATGGTGAAGAAACGGAGATAGTAGGAGAAGGGGGAATAGTTACCGTTACACGAGCAAAAAAAGAGGATGATTCTGTTAAGATAACCGACGATATTATATCACAGATTGCTTCAATGGAACACGTAACAGGAGTGATGGAAACTATAAGAGCCGATTTGAGATTTGTCTCTGGTAAGTTGGTGGCTGACTATGTCCATGTCGTTGGTGTGAATCCTGCTATCATGGAAGAGTTTGATATTACAGTAGATAAAGGACGCTTATTGACGGTTGACGACACCAATGCCGTTGTCTTTGGTGGTGAAATTCCTTATCATTTTAGAAATCCTAAAAAAAGGTATGACCATAGATATTATTATGACAGGGATGAAGAACGCCCTGATCCACCCGTTGATATTCTCAATGATAGTTTGATGATGACTTTTGATATGAGCTATGGAGAAGATAATAATAGAGAGAATAAACCCTCCTACAGAAGATATAAAGTTGAGGGGGTTGGAATTATGGCTTCAGAGTATTATAACCAACATAGCTATACAGTCTTTATGCCCATAGATTATCTGTTAAAAATAAAGAATGAAAACCAGAAGCTAATGGATAAAATGGATGAAAATAATAAAAGAAGAAGACCGACGAAGACTACCTATGATCAACTCAAGGTACGTGTAGATACTATTAAAAATGTGGAAAAGGTGCAAGAACAAATTAGAGGGCTGGGCTTAAGTGCTTATAGTATGACGGAAATGCTTACAGATATGCAAGAAACTACCAATACCATTCAGGCAGTTTTGGGTGCAATTGGAGCTGTTTCACTTATAGTCGCAGCTATAGGGATAGCCAATACGATGGTTATGTCTATCTACGAAAGAACAAGAGAGATTGGTATTATGAAGGTCTTAGGGTGCTTAATTAAAAATATAAGAAGTATGTTTCTTATAGAATCTGCCATCATTGGATTGCTGGGCGGTATACTAAGTATTGGATTAAGCTTTTTAGCTTCCTACTTAATTAATAAGTTTGGAGG
>JANQFZ010000063.1 GCA_028277605.1 Vallitaleaceae bacterium
ACGTTATACCGTTGCTTGGATTCAGTGTCCATCTCCTAGAGTTTTCTATAACTTCATAAATATCGGGGCTATTTGGATTAGACCAAATGTCTATAATTCGATTCTCTTTCAGGACACCATCATACTTAATATTAGCGTAATGATACGCTGGTATAACGGTTACTTCTTTTTCATCCCTTGCTCTATTGCCCATTTCATCTTTTATAGATACACGAACGTCCTTAACACCTTCCGTTGTGTAGTATACGCTGCCGCTTTCATTACCTGGTAGTATCTCCCCAACTGCGTTTTTACCAACACGCCATATGTAATCAACAATATCAAGTCCAATCGGTGAGCTTGCATCTGCACGATAATGTATATAATCACCGACTCGAACCTCGTCATCCGAAAGGATTTGAACAGTTGGCAGAGCATTATTTTCTATGACTTTTGCTTCTTTATCAAGCGTAGCTGATAAGATGGTTCCATCAGTCAGAAAAGCAGCTGCCGTTATGGTATATTTTTTGGTATAGGTGGAATCTTCTTCATCTGTTGTATCGATGGATTTTTCTATCGTTTTCTTATCGATCGTATCATAAAATTTATGAGACAGCATAGTTGTATTGCTTTTAGAATAGGCTTGTCCCTCTACTTTAAGCTCAAACTTAGTCACCTCTGCATTATCTACGTTATAGAGGTAAGCTGTAGGGGTTATGGTTACTTTTACATTTGTTCCCTTATATTTTGTTGATGCTGGATTTATTTCTCCAATTAGTTTTATCTGTGGTTTTTCCTCTGGTGTTGGAGCAATTGGAACTGGATTTGGTGTATCATCTTTATCTTTTACGATTATTTCGATTTCTTTTGTTTCATTAACCGCTCTATTATCATGAAATATGGTTTCATAGGAGATAGTTATAGGCACATCTATAGGATTAGAGCCTATTTTAAGCTCTGAACGCTTGACTGTATATGCCCTAGAATGGTTATTCTTAGTTGTTTCATTAACGGTGTTTTCATCACTCTGAATGTCTATCGTATAATTTTTTATATGTTCAGCTTTTGCCATGCCCTGTAAGATGATGTCCGATGAAACGTCAACATTAAAGCTGGCTTTATCTTCGCCAGCTTCCATGATGATCGTTTTTGGTGCATCTATTGTATACTCTATCTTTGTTTCAAGCCCACTATCCTTAGCAATACCAAAGCCTGGTACTCTAAAGGTTGCATACCATTTTCTTCCACTGGAATATTTATTGATATATATTGTTCCTTCTGAAAACCATGTAGGAAGCGTTTGTAGTCTTGCATAGGCTCCTCTTTTACTAGACGTATTATCTAGGTGACTTCCTCTATCATCTATATATTTTGCTGTTAAACCGTCACCTACTCCTGAACCATGATTATATAACTCTAAATTATAGACATAATCGGCTATACCTTTATCAAGTTTCTGCCATAAACCTGCACTGTCTACTCTTACATAACGCCACTGTAAGGGATGCGTAGAAGGCGGTTGATCAACAGGAAATTTATTGTTTCTTACCTTGGTTATTCCATCTACCATATAGCCTAGATAACGGTATTCAGGTTCTCCCGTTTCCGTATCTTCTGTTTTGAGCTGATTGTTAGGTACATCTTGTTGCATACCATAAACAATTTCATTATACTTTTCATACGTCTTAAAATTTGCTTTATATTTCATATTGTTAGATAAAAATGGAATTGGTATTGTCTCTAAATACTCTTTAAATGATTCTTGATCCGTTGGTTTAATTCCTGCATTGACTCTATATTGAATATTAGAAAATAGTAAGATACCAACCATAATTAAACACAGAATCTTATTCTTTCTCAATCTACTCACCTACTTTTGTAAAATAATACATATGACATAAGATTGACATATAAGTATGATCTACTTGATAACCTAGTATATTATCCGTTTCACCAGTTGTTTCATTCTCAAAAAAATATTTTATTTCATTATCATCAACATAATTCTCTAACGAATAATTATAAAAAGCCATATACTTCTCTCCTAAGAAACTTTTTAAAAATGTTTGATATAGGGATAAATAACGTTTATCCATAATGTAGTCATCTAATCTGTACTCATATTCCTTTGGTGGTAAATCAAGATCAAGTAATCTAGCTACATTAACTAAAAAATCAGGATTTTTTGAGAAACCTTCTCTTACTGGATAATCCTTTTTATCAATAAGTAATTCTAACGTAAAATAGTAAGCATAATTTGAGCGTCTTACTATTATATCAACTGAATACGGCTCTCCATTAGAATATAAAATATAATTAATAAGGATATGATCATCCTTATGTGGTAATACAGGAACTACCTTTTCTATAACATTTCTTAACATGTTAGATTGCTCATTATTTAATGTACAGTGACCCTTTTTACTAGAAACCGTTACCGTTCCATTCTCATGGAAATCTAACTTATCAAAATTAACCCTTTTACTAAGTTCAGGGTCATTCTTAATATCTTCAATGGACAGCTCTTGCGATTCCTCTGGCTCTTGCGTAGGTTCTTCATCAATATCATTAAGCTTATTGTAAAACCTAATAATGACCGTTGTAGCTTCTGCCCTGGTTAAAATTCCATTAGGTAAAAAACGTCCGTCTGGATAGCCTGTAATTATTCCTTC